>JBNKNP010000154.1:0-10522 GCA_050293905.1 Desulfobacteraceae bacterium
AAAAGAAACCATTGACACACTCGGCATTGCCGGAACAGAATGCGACGTTGCCGCCGGATACGGCCGCAACTATCTTCTGCCCCAGGGAAAAGCCATTCTGGCAACCCCCCAGAACAGAAAAGTCATGGAACAGGCTAAAGCCAAGCTGGAACTCCAGATTGCAAAAGAACGCAAACTGGCAGAAGAAATGGCAGCTAAAATTAAAAATGTTGTATGCACAATCAAAGCCAAAGTTCATGAAGAAGGCCGTCTTTACGGATCGGTAACAACTCATGATATCAAAGAGTCTTTAAATAATCAGCAGATTGAATTGGAACGACGGTCCATCCTTCTGGCAGAGCCCATTAAAGAAATTGGTGAATACAAGGTTCCTATCCGCCTGTATAAAGATGTTGAACCTGAGATTACGGTTAACGTCATTGCCGAAGAAAAAGAAGAATAAACCAAACCTTAATTTTCCGGGAAGAGATCTTTTCTCTTCCCGGAAAATTTCAATATAGCCCTTGTGCCCAAAAAAGTGCCCAAAAAAAATAACATAACCGCAGATCCGCTTCTTTCCAAAACACCACCCCATGATATTGATGCTGAGCAATCAATATTAAGTGCCATATTTATCAATAATGACAGTCTGAACGATATCATTGATATCCTGTCACCCGATGATTTTTACAAAGGGGCTCACCAGAAAATATTTGCCGCTGTCATGGAGCTTGCCATGGATGAGGAACCTGCGGATCTGGTAACAGTGGCCAACCGGCTGAAAGAAAAAGATCAGCTTGAAAAAATCGGAGGCGCCGCTTATCTTGCAGCTATTTCCGATGCTGCGCCGGTGGCGGTGAATGCGGTTCATTATGCTCAAATCATCAAGGGCAAATCATCCCTTCGTCATCTGATCTCCGCTTCTTCCAGCATTATTGAGCAGTGTCTTAAAGACCAGGGAGATTTTGAAGATATTCTTGATTTTGCTGAATCCTCTATTTTTGCCGTGTCTGAAAAAAAAGCAAAAGGGTCGTTTCAAACCCTTGGGGAACTGATCAATTTAAACATTGACAAACTTGAGGAACAGCAGGGCAAAGAGGGGGGGCTTTCAGGTCTTTCCACAGGTTATACAAAACTGGATACTATTACATCCGGACTGCAGAAATCCGATCTCATTATCCTGGCTGCCCGCCCGAGTATGGGGAAAACCGCCTTTGCTCTCAATATTGCCAGAAATGTAGCATTGGAAGAAAACAAACCGGTTGCTGTTTTTTCTTTGGAAATGTCTAACGAGCAACTTTCCATGCGGCTGCTGACCTCAGAGGCCCGCATTGATTCAAACCGCCTCAGGACCGGCTTCATCAGCCAGGAGGACTGGCAGAATGCTACGGATGCAGCCGGTATTTTAAATGAAATGCCGATTTTTATTGACGACACTCCCAATATCACCGCCATGGAGATTCGAGCAAAATCTAGAAAACTCTATCAAAAAAACGGTGAACTTGGTCTGATTATCATCGATTATCTTCAATTAATGAAACCGCCGTTTAAAACTGACAGAAGAGACCTTGAGATTGCTGAAATATCCAGATCCCTCAAAGCCCTTGCCAAAGAGCTGAAAGTCCCTGTTATTGCATTATCCCAGCTCAACCGGATGCTTGAACAACGCCCTGACAAACGCCCCAGGCTGTCAGACCTTCGTGAATCCGGTGCTCTGGAACAGGATGCCGACATTGTGGCCTTTATTTATCGGGATGACGTGTATAACAAAGAAGCCAATAATCCCAAAAAAGGAACCGCTGAAATCATCATTTCAAAGAACAGGAACGGAGCCACGGGTACGGCATTCATGCATTTTATCGGACAATACACCCGATTCGAAGAACTCGCCCAGGACCAATACCAGGAATTTGAATGAAACAAAAATTGCACGGCCACACCGACGGTCTTCGAAATACCCAGATTAAACAGATCGAGTCCCTTTATCAATACACCATTCCACCTGAATTTATTATCACCCGTGAACTGGCAGTTCACCTTGCACAATTGTCCCACACCATTCACCGGCAGATCGGACTGCTCATTAACCGCAACGGCAAAATTATTTACGTTATTGTAGGCGAACCGCATCGTATCATGATCCCCGTGACAGACGGATACCATGCGCTTCCGGGAAAATTAAAAGGGCTTCGACTGGTTCATACCCATTTAAAAGAAGAACCTTTAACCCGTGATGATTTAACCGACCTTGCACTCCTTCGATTGGATTTCATCACAGCCATCTGCCTGACCCAGGAGGGAGATGCCGGTTCTGTGTATTCAGGACATATTCTTCCCTATGAAGACGGTGATCCGTATCAGGTGCTGCCCCCTTCAACCATAACCAAACTGGAAATTGACTGCCTGGACCATATCCTCTCCCTTGAAGCCGAGCTGACCCGGGTCAATGCTTTGCACAAGCCTGAAACAGGGAGGGAAAATGCCTTTTTGATTGATGTGGCCACATTAAATTTTAAAGATAGCCTGGCATCCATGGAAGAACTTAAGGAGCTTTGCAAAACCAGTCATGTCAATGTGATCGGCGCGGCTGTCCAGCGCAGCAAAAAAATTGATCCTAAATTTGTGGTGGGTAAAGGCAAATTATCCGAACTGTATATAAAGGCCATCCAGAACCATGCCACCATGCTGGTATTCAACAGTGAACTGTCCCCTTCACAGATTCGATCCATCACCGATTTTGTTGAAATGAAAGTTATTGACAGAACCCAGCTCATCCTGGACATTTTTGCCAAACAGGCCAAATCACGGGAAGGAAAATTCCAGGTTGAACTGGCTCAATTGGAATATCTTCTGCCCAGATTGATCACTAAGAATACAGCCATGTCACGTTTGACAGGCGGCATCGGCGGAAGGGGCCCTGGTGAGACAAAACTTGAAGTCAACCGGCGCCGGGTCAGGGACCGGATCAGCAGATTAAAAAAGGAGATCATTAAGATCCGAAAACAACGCAACCAGCAGAAATCACGCAGGAAAAGAAAAAATCTGCCCGTCATCTCCATTGTCGGCTATACCAATGCCGGTAAATCAACCCTGCTGAATACGTTGACACAGTCCAATATCATTGCGGCAAACCGATTATTTGCCACACTGGATCCTTCCAGCCGGCGGCTGAGGTTTCCCATGGACAGAGAAGTGATTATCACGGATACCGTCGGATTTATAGAAAATCTTCCAAAACAGTTAATGGAAGCATTCAATGCCACTTTAGAAGAGCTGGCAGATGCCGATATCATTTTACATGTGGTTGATATTTCAAATCCCAGGTATAAGCAGCAAAAGGAATCTGTGGAAAAAATATTAAAAAAGTTAAGCCTGGATACCATCCCAACCCTTTATCTTTTCAATAAAATTGATCAAATTGAACTGGATTCTTTTGAAGATCAATGGTTGCTGAATCAGGGCATACCGGTATGCGCCACACGGAAAAAAACCTTAAGACCCCTGGTTGAAAAATTAGAAACACTTATTTTTTAATCGATTAAAATTTGGTGTTGACCAACGGTGTTTTTTGAACTAAGTATGAAAAAAATAACCAAGATTTGGAATGAATATGCAAATAAAAGACTCAGACCCGATACTGCTGAATAAACCATCTAAAAGAGACTCTATTGATACTCCGGACTGCTATGGAGAATTTAATAAAGCAAACAAACTGTGTTCACAATATTGTTCAATATCCATTAAATGCTGCATCCTCTACAATAAAAATCCCAAAATTGATATTTTAGAAAAATTATTAATCCACAACCAGTATGCAGTAAAACTCAATTAAAAATCTTTCCCGGATTTAAAATACCATGGGGATCAAATACCTTTTTGATCCCTCTCATGAGTTCGATCTGGGTTGAGCCCACTTCTTTGGGAAGATATTTTAACTTGGTGATTCCCACCCCATGTTCACCTGTAATAGTGCCGCCAAGCGCCAGGGTGCTTGAAAAAAGCTCGTCAACTGCTTTTTCTGCTCTTTTAGCCTGGTCTTTATCTGCTTTATCATACATGATATTGCAATGAATATTTCCATCACCAGCATGACCGAAACTCACCACGGCCAGGCCTGAGGTTCTTTTAATATCCTGGGTGACTTTTACCATGTCCGGAATCTTGTCTATGGGAACCACAATGTCTTCATTGATTTTATTGGTCGCAATTTTAAACAGAACAGGACTTAATGCTTTTCTGGCTTTCCATAAGGTCTGGGTTTCTTTTTGGTCCCTGGCCACAATGATCTTTAATGCATCATATCCTGCACATAACGATTCAATTTTCCGGGTATCTTTAAGGACGATATCCCGGTCGCCATCCAGTTCGATGATGAGCATGGCCTTTGCTTTGGGCGGCAAACTAAAATCCAGGTCATCTTTTATCAGTTCAAGACAGGCCTCATCCAGATATTCAACACATCGGGGAATGACCGCCTCTTTCATTATGCCGGAAACGGCTGTTGCAGCCGTGTGCATGCTGTCAAAAAACACGGCTGTGGTTTTCACAGTTTCCGGCTTGGGAAGCAGCTTGAGCGTGATTTCAGTAACCACGGCCAAAGTCCCTTCGGAACCGACGATCAATCGGGTCAGATCATACCCTGCAACACCTTTAGCCGTATTGACACCGGTCTGGATAATCTTTCCCGACGGCAGCACGGCACGCAGCCCCAACACATAGTCCCGGGTTACCCCGTATTTGACTGCCCGGGGGCCTCCGGCACATTCACCGATATTTCCGCCAATGGTGCAAATTGAAGAACTGGCAGGATCAGGAGGATAAAAAAGCCCTTTTTCTTCCACCTGTTGATGAATGGTTTCAACAATAACACCGGGCTGGACCTTTACCCAAAGATTTTTTTCATCGATTTCAAGAATATGATTCATTCTGGAAAAAACAATGACAAGGCCGCCGTTTAGCGGTACTGCCCCTCCGGTCATTCCGGATCCGGCACCTCTTGGAATAACGATACACCCATGTTTCTGGGCAAGATGCAGAATTTTAGAAACTTCGTTTTCAGATCCGGGAAATATCACTGCGTCAGGCAGGTGAGAATCTCCTGTGGCATCATAGGAATAGCACAACAACTCTTCTTTTTCCCTTGTGATGTTTTCTTTTCCCGATATCTTTTCAAGCTCTTGATAGCAAGAGGCACTCAGGGGCATTTATAATTTTCCCGCTTCAATTTTTCGAGACAAATATTTGACCTGCTCGTATAGAGATCCTTTTAATTTCATTTCTTTTTCAATGGCATTAATAGCATAAATAGCAGTGGCATGATACCGATTATAACTTCTGCCGATTCGTTTAATGGGCTGGTCAGTGTATTTTTTTGAAAGAAACATACCGACCTGACGAGGTTTTACAATTCTTTTCTTACGGGAAGGAGACAGGATGTCTTTTTTTGAGATTGAAAATTCCCTGCACACCAGATCTTGAATCGAATCTATAGTAATTTTCTTTTTTGCCTGGGTAATATTGGCAAGCACACTTTTGGCAAGCTCAATATCAATATCATACCCCATCAGATGCCCTTTGGCGGCAACACCGGACAATCCGCTTTCAAGCTGGCGTACATCATCACAGAGCTCCTGGGCAATATATTCTGTTACATCATCCGGAATGACATATCCGAATGTTTTGGATTTTTTCTTTAATATTCTTACCCGGGTTTTAAAATCAGGGACGCCGATTTCGGTTACCAGGCCGAGGCCCAATCGTGATTTTAACTGGGCATTGAGTTTGGGGATCTCATCGAAAAGTTCACATCCTGAAAAAATAATTTTTTTATCAGCATCCAGAAGATAATCCAGGGTGATGGCCAGTTCTTTCTGTGTAGCATCCTTTCCGGATAAAAAATAAATATCTTCAAGAATAAGGACATCACACCGGGTTCTGTATTTTGTTTTAAATTGATCGATTTTATTATTTTTTAAAGAAAAAATCATTTCATTGGTAAAATCTTCAGCCGTAACATAATAGACCCGCTTGGACAGACTGTTGGTAATAATATGGTGTCCGACTGCCTGGGAAAGATGACTTTTGCCAAGCCCGGGTTTGGCCAGAAGATAAAGAATGCTTGATCCGTTTATTTTGCCCTGGGCCAGAGAAATTGAGGCTGAATAGGCAAAATTGGAATTGTCTCCCACAACAAAATCATCAAAAGTAAAACCTTTTTTAAGCATCCGTCCGTTATTGAACTTAGTCATGATCCCAGGAAGTTGTTTTTGTTCGATCTTTTTCTTCTTTTTTTCAACATAAAGGGTTCCCGGATAGGAACCGGGTTGCATCTTATTATTTGCCTTTAATTTTTTATTGTTTAACACCTTGAATTCAATTTGGATATCATCCATTCCAAGATTATTAAATTCTCTTTCAATAAGGGGCAGATAATTATCCCTTAAGCGCCGGACACTATAGGCATTCGGGCAGGAGAGTTTAATATGCCGGTTATCATCATATTCTATAAGTTGAACCGGATCGACCCACATTCTGTACGTATGGTCTGGCAAATTTTGTTTGATTTGAACTTTAACTTTTTCCCAAAACGATTCCATAGGTATAAAAAAAATCTTTTCCTTTCAAATCATAACGCTCAGAAACTGATCTACAACACAAAAACTACAATATGTAATGGATTATACGGAAACTCAATTAAGAGTGTGTATTTTCTATTTGAATCGCCAAAGTTGGTCAAATCGAATCCTCAGTGTTGCAAGATTGGCATTTTTTCTCATTGGCATATTTTTTCAACTCTCTGATTTTATAGGTAATTTTATCGTGAAACAAATATTTTCCTAACAATTCCAATCATTTGTCCAAGTGTTTATTTTTTCACGATATTTTATAAATAAAACCCATCGCATTTTTTTTTAAGTTTTTTTTTATTCCTGTTTTCTCATTATTTCGTCTTTTATCTCCTATTTAAATAAAAATTGAACCTTTTTTTTCAAGGCTGATTTCTACAGTGGTTTCACAATTTATGGTTATAAAATATTATTTACACTTTTATTGTCCAATAGTATATTGCACCAGATTTTAACCTTATTCCAAATAAAAGAATCAGACTAATGAATACTTCACTTACCCGACCAACTATCGGTATCACCATGGGAGATCCGTTGGGGATCGGCCCTGAAATACTTGTCAAGGCACTGAAATATCATGATATCCATTCCATCTGCCGGCCTCTTGTAATAGGAGATAAAAATGTTATCCAACAAACAATGAACATGCTGAACGCTGAGGCTGCCATTGAGTCGGTCACCAGGGCTGATCAGGGTCGCTATCAACCGGGCACCATAGATCTGATGGAAGTTTCCCATTTGAATATGGATTGTTCCAGACTGGCCGGTCCGACGACCCGGACAGGTACCGCAATGGAAGCTTACATTTTAAAAGGGATTGAACTTGCTTTAAAAAAGGAAATTGCCGGTATTGTAACCTGCCCGATTACAAAAACCGCCATGAAACTTGCCGGATCAAAATTCCATGGCCATACCGAGCTTCTCGCGTTTCAGACAAAAACCAAAGATTTTGCCATGATGCTTGCCGGTGAAAAACTCAAGGTGGTCCTGGTCACCATTCATATCCCTTTATCCGAAGTTCCCGGACAGTTGAGCATAAAAAAAATTCTTAAAACCATTGGCCTGACCCATAATGATCTTAAACATCGATTCAACCTGCCCCATCCCAGAATCGGAGTTGCCGGCCTGAACCCACATGCAGGTGAAGATGCCATGTTCGGCAATGAAGAGGCTGCCATAATCAAACCGGCCGTTGAACAGGCCCGTGAACAGGGAATGACTGTGACAGGTCCCCTGCCGCCGGATACGATTTTCTACCAGGCTCAGAAAGGCAAATTTGATGCCGTTATCTGCATGTACCATGACCAGGGACTGATTCCGTTTAAGCTTTTGCACTTTGAAGACGGGGTAAATACCACCTTAGGTCTTCCGATTATACGGACATCGGTTGACCACGGAACTGCCTATGATATTGCCGGCAAAGGTATTGCCAGTGAAAAAAGTCTTGTCCAGGCCATCAAAATGGCTGTGACTCAGGCGTCTAATCTAAAAAAGGAAAGCGGATAACAACATATGGAACTCAACCATATTGTCATTGAAGGTGCCCGGCAGCATAACCTAAAAAATATTCATGTTAAAATTCCAAAAAACAGCCTGACAGTAATTACTGGATTGTCCGGCTCCGGAAAATCCACGCTTGCCTTTGACACCCTTTATGCAGAAGGACAGCGAAGATATGTTGAATCCTTGTCCACCTATGCCCGTCAGTTTCTAGGACAGATGGACAAACCCGATGTGGACAGCATTACAGGTTTAAGCCCGGCCATCGCGATCGAACAGAAAACCGCCAGCCACAACCCCAGGTCCACAGTGGGAACCGTAACCGAAATTTATGATTACCTGCGGTTATTATATGCCCGCGTCGGGCAGCCCCACTGCCATATCTGCGGAAATGCCGTTTCAGCCATCTCCATTGATCAAATCATGGACAAGGTCATGGCATATGAAAATAAAACCAGGATTATCCTCTTATCCCCTTTGGTGAATCATGAAAAAGGATCACATAAAAAAAAGCTTGAACAAATTAAAAAACAAGGCTTTGCCAGGGTCAGGATAGACGGCACTTTGTTTCGCATTGAAGAATCACCCCTGCTTGAAAAAAACAAACCCCATTCTATTGATGCGGTTGTTGACCGCCTGGTGATCAAATCCGGGATTGAAAAAAGACTGTCGGATTCTCTGGAACTTGGACTCTCGTTATCAGAAGGCCGTATCATAATACTTGATATGGATCACAAACGTGAAACCCATTTTTGTGAAACCGCAACCTGTGCAACCTGTGACACCAGCTACCCCGAATTTACGCCGGCTTGTTTTTCTTTTAATTCTCCTGCAGGAGCCTGTCCGGAATGTGACGGGCTGGGGTCCGTCACCCGGTTTGATCCTGATTTGATCGTTCCCGATCCTTCCCTTTCATTGCGACAGGGTGCCGTTATTCCCTGGGAAAAAAGAGATTCAGTCCAGTTCATGGAATTTTTAGACGCTCTGGTCACCCATTACAAAGAAGATATTTACACGCCGTTTAAGGATCTGTCCAAACCATTCCAAAAGGTTCTGCTTTTTGGATCAAAAAAGGAGAAGATCAATTTTTATGTGGAACGGGGCAATAAAAAAATTGTCTTTAAAAATAGATTTGAAGGGGTCATCCCAACACTGAAAAAACGTTTAAGAGAAACAGATTCCAGGCATGAAAGAGATGAAATCAAACGGTTTATGAGCTATCAACCCTGCCCTGACTGCGGTGGAAAAAGACTCAACCCGCCGTCCTGTGCCGTTAAAATCCAGGACAAGTCCATCTGGGAAATTACAGGTCTGAATATTCACCAGGCCCTGGACTATTTTTCAGGGCTTCAACTTTCCGGTAAAAATAAAACCATTGCCGGTGGAATTCTGCGTGAACTTTCTCAACGCCTTGGCTTTTTACAGAATGTCGGTCTTGACTACCTGACCCTTGACCGGTCCGCAGCCACCCTTTCCGGAGGAGAGAGCCAGAGAATCCGGATCGCCACCCAGATCGGGACAAAACTGACCGGGGTGCTGTATGTTCTGGATGAGCCCAGTATCGGTCTTCACCAGCGCGATAATGCAAGACTGCTTTCCACATTGCTGGATCTGAAAAAACTGGGCAATACGGTTCTGGTTGTTGAGCATGACAGGGAAACCATCCTGGCCAGTGACCATGTGATCGACATCGGTCCGGCAGCAGGCATTCATGGCGGTGAAGTCATTTTTTCAGGCTCTCCTGAACATCTGCTGAAAAGTGAAGACTCCCTGACCGGACAATATCTGTCAGAAAAAAAAATAATTCCTGTTCCCACTCAAAGAAATCCCGGTAACGGCCACGCCATTACCCTTTACCAGGCATCGTCCAACAATTTAAAACACATTGATGTCAGTTTCCCGCTGGGAAGCTTCACCTGTGTCACCGGCGTGTCCGGGTCAGGAAAATCCACCCTTGTATTGTCAACGCTTTATCCGATTCTTGCCAACCGGATAAATCATTCCAGAAAGATTGTGGGTCAATACAAAAGCATCACCGGTATCGAACATATCGATAAAGTGGTTCATATTGATCAATCCCCCATTGGAAGAACACCAAGAAGCAATCCTGCCACATACACCCAGGTATTTAACATCATCAGAGAATTGTTTTCAAAAACCCGGGAAGCCAGGGCCAGGGGATATAAACCCGGCCGGTTCAGTTTTAATGTTAAAGGCGGCCGGTGTGAGACCTGTTCCGGTGACGGTATCATTAAAATAGAAATGCATTTTCTTCCCGATGTTTACGTGGCCTGCGATGTCTGCCACGGCAAGCGGTATAACCGGGAAACCCTTGATATCCACTACAAAGGGAAAAATATTGATCAGGTGCTGGATATGACCGTCAACCAGGCTGTGCGGTTTTTTGAAAACATTTC
>JBNKNP010000155.1:0-2583 GCA_050293905.1 Desulfobacteraceae bacterium
TGATAATATGTTCATTGTTAATAATAAAGGTTGGAATCATGCTGCCCTGGATAATCTGAGACAGCTCTTTTTCCATTTCCATCAGATTTTCCCGCTCAACCACAAGATATTTATTTTCTTCTTCCTTGGTTTTCTGCACTCTTTCAAAAAATTGATTAAACATCCTGGAGATGGTTTTGCTGTCAACCTCTTCCTTTTCAAGTTTCTTGTTGATCTTGATTTTCTCCTGCTCCAGTTTGAGCAGGTTGACAAAGGATATGGCTTTGTAATCATTCAGATCAATGACCTTTATATGGTTTGCCATACATGTATCCAGGACATCACATAAGCGTTCTTCACTTTTTAATTTTAAAACAAGGTCCAGCTGGTCAAGTTTACACAGATCAGCATAGTTATGGGTGGTTTTAATCCCTATCTTTCTTGCAAACTGAATTCCCTCAACGCGAGTCAGAGAATCGGCGACCATTAGAATTTTGCAGTCCAGGTCATGCAGATCCGGGCTGGTTAACATCTCAATTATCTTTCGACAGGGACTTGCGCCACCGATAATGGCGATTTTTAAACCTTTGAGGTCAATATTCATTTAGATATCGCTCCTGTTTGTAAAAAAGCTGTTAATCCCATTATATTAGAAGAAAACAAAGGTAACAACAACAAATGACGGTATCAAAAATATTAACGAATATTTAAAAATATATCCGAAAAAACTAGGCATCTTTACACCGGATTCCATGGCAATGGACCGAACCATGAAATTGGGGGCATTGCCGATATAACTGAAAGCGCCAAAAAAAACAGCGCCTGTGGAGACAGCCTGAAGATAAATTGCTTTATCCGTCATCAAAAGCGGGACAGCCGAATTTTCCGTCATTCCTGAATAAAAACTGCCCAGCGCAGTATTGAAAAATGTCAGGTATGTAGGGGCATTATCCAGAAACGCCGAAAGAATGCCGGTGACCCAGAAATAATGAGCCGGGGTTTGAACGGCATTGATCAAAAAGGCAAATGGACCGTCAGATCCGGCTTTCAGCATAAGAAGACAGGGAACCATGGTGATAAAAATACCAATAAACAGAACTGCCACTTCAATGATCGGAAACCAGGAAAATTCATTTTCTTCCCGGAGTGATTTCGGTGTCGCCAAAAGCGAAGCTATGCCGAGTAAAATGAGGATTCCATCTCTTATCCAGTCCTGAATGGCCCGATGAACACCGAATGCGTTCACATGTCCCAGGTCAACTATGCCGCTGAACAATACTGCACCGATGATACCGCCAAGAAAAATCAAATTATAGATTCCTTTAAAGCATAACGGTCTTTTTTCATCGTCATTTGGTTCAGCCTCGCCTTCTTTTTTATAATGATATGAATCCAGAAAAAAATAGGTGATCAGCAAAAGCAGGCTCGCAAGTCCTATGTGACCGATGATGCTGAATGTCCAGAAAAAACTGACTCCGTGCAAAAAACCCAGGAACAGCGGCGGATCTCCAAGGGGGGTCAATGCGCCGCCGATGTTGCCCACCAGAAAAATGAAAAAGACCACCATGAAGGTCTTATTTTTTCGGTTTGCGTTGGCCCGTAAAAACGGCCGGATCATGAGCATGGCAGCCCCGGTAGTCCCCATCCAGGAAGCCAGCAGTGTCCCTGTCAGGATAATACAGGTATTGACAATGGGTGTTCCTCTCAGGCTCCCTTTGACCAGAATGCCTCCGGAAACGGTGAACAATGCCCACAGCAGGATAATAAACGGCACATAATCGGCCAGGATAATATGAATAATTTCATATACAGCCTTTCCTTTGAAAAAAAAAATAAACGGCAGGGCAAAGCCGGCTGCCCAGAAAATGGAGATTTTTCCAAAATGATTGTGCCAGATGGTCCCGGTAATCAGGGGAAGAAAAGCAATGGAAAGCAGCATGCATGCAAAAGGGATACAGCTGTAAAGCGGCAGCATTTTTCCCAGATTGATATTGCCGTGTGATGTGCTGTAGGAATCAGCTGGTTCCCCGGACAGAGGCTGGACTCTTTGTACGGAATTATAAGAAGATGGGATTAAAAAATCCGTTGAAAAAGCAGGGGTACTGGTAATTAACACAAATAAGAAAACCAATAAAGCGGCAGCCCGGTGCGATCTCATGAAAACGTTCCCTCAAGTTTATTGGAAGCAACTAGGTCATTCATACCAGTTTTCAGTGCATCTGTAATGGATAAAAATCAATTCCTGAATGATTTTTATCCTATCAATTGATTCTGAAAAAAAAGAATTGACTAAGATTCGATGATTAAGTAATGTCTCCTAACTGCCTGAAATATCCTTTGCAGAACCTTTAAAAGCAAAGGCTTTTTTTTGGGGTTTTCCGGGAATAAACAGGCAGTACGTAAACGGTTGGCTGAATTGAGTGGTACAAAGTATGTGAACGGGTTTTAACTGTTTTTAACATTAATGCTACTTTTAGGGCCGGCAACCAAGCATATGCCGGTCCTGTGGAGAAAAAAATGAAAAAATGGATTTATCTGCTGACAATAATGGCTGTACCTGCAGCCGCTTTTGCCTCGGAAGCAGCACATGAGGCTTCAACAATA
>JBNKNP010000156.1:0-3372 GCA_050293905.1 Desulfobacteraceae bacterium
CCTGAATAGTAGTCATACTCAGTCTGCCGTGTGATGCCGGATACGGAGCCTTCCAGGGTTTCCCGGGTGGTGCAAAGGGGATATGTACTGCCGGATCCATAGTATCCGTATTCATAACGGGAAGTTATATTTTCGGCCAGGCCGGTTCCGGATACGGTTTTGGTTTCCAGACTGCCATGGGTGCTGAAATAGGTATAGGTTTCGGTTGAAGACACGGATTCCCCGTTTTCATAAAAGGTCCGGGTCATATTATCCAGCCGGATAAATGCAGAGCTGTCGTCTATAGGGACGGCTGTCCAGGTATAGCCGATTTCCGCCAGAATTGTGCCAATGTCTGAACGCTGCTCAACACTTGCAATCCGGCCGTCCAGATATTTATCCTGATGGAACCGGGTGGTTTCAGTGCTACCGTCCGGGTTTGTTTTGACCGCATATTCAAAGCTTCTCAGTTCCCGTTCTTCATAGTCATAAAGACCGTTTGAATAGGAATAGGTCGTAGTAGATGTATTACCAAGGCTGTCATCTGTGGTAATTTGGGATACGGTTTTTATAACAAAGGGAAGCCGGGTGTTCTGATATTCGGAAGATGGGGTATATGCAATGCCGGATATGCTGCCGGATGAGGCCGTGATCTGATATGCAAGATCAGATGCATTACCGTCAGGGGAATAAAAAATCACATCACTGGAGCCCATGCGGCAGATGTCGGTGGGGCCGGTGCCTTTGAAATCTCCGGTGAGCAGAGGATATTGTGAATTGTCTGCAAATCCCTGGGCCGGACTCAGATTGCTGATACCTGAACCATACTGCTCAAAGCCGCCGTCTTTGGCGATATAGATAACAATGGAACCGGATTTCACACGGCCGATGTCGGACAGGCCGTCATCGTTAAAATCACCTGTGAAAATCGGGTATTCCTTGTAGGTGGAACAGCCGGTGTTCTTGGCCAGATCACTGGAAATCTGGGGGCCCGGAACAAACCCGTTGATCGTGCAAAGATAGGTTTTGACATGGTCTGTGCCGGCCCGGGCAATATCGGTCAGGCCGTCACCATTGAAATCCCCTGTAATCATGGGGTATTCCTTGTAATTGGGATAACCCGTGTTTTTAGCAAAATCACTGGAGATTTCAGGGCCTGCAACAAATCCGGTGTCCCTTGCAAGATAGGTCTTTACATTATTGGTATGAACCCGGCCAATGTCGGTTCTGCCGTCGCCGTCAAAATCACCGGTAAACACCGGGTACTCGTCTGAATTGGGATACCCGTTATTTTTACCGAAATCACCTGAAATTTCAGGACCTGCTGTAAAGCCGGTGCCGTCTGCCAGATAAGTTATCACAGAAGACCCCGATATCCGGCCGATGTCGGTCAGGCCGTCACCGTTGAAATCCCCTGTGACGGTGGGGTATTCATAGGTATTGTCAAAGCCCTGGCCCTTGGTCAGGCCGGACAGGGTTGTAAATGAATCAAATCCAGTGCCGTTAGACACATAAAACTGGATATTGCTGCCATTGGCCCGTCCGATATCGGTTTTGCCGTCGCCATTGAAATCCCCTGTAAACAGCGGATGATCATAGGTATTGTTATAGCTCTGGCCTTTGGTCAGATCTGAAAGGGAGGCATAGCTTTCAAACCCGGTGCCGGTTGACACATAAAACACGAAGGCATTATTTCCGGCCCTGGCAATGTCTCTTCTGCCGTCGCCGTTCCAGTCACCGGTGACCACCGGATATTCAAAAGTATCTGCAAAACCCTGGCCTTTGGTCAGATCCGAGGAAATCGCACCCGGAGATTGAGAAAACGGGGTCAGATCCTGGTTATAAGCGATCCGGGTGGGGGGAAGGGATGTGCCGGTTACAGTATCGTCGGCCTCCAGCACATAATCCGAGCCATACTGGGTGATCTCCTGCAGCAAGGACCGGCCGGTGTTGGCACTGGTCCCGTACGTCAGACCGTAGGCACGGATGTTCTGCTCTGCTGATTCCACGGTTATGCTTTTCAATCTTCTGGATGTATTGATCAATGATTTGGATTTATAACCGGAAATTACATCAGGCCGGGTTTCATATAAAAATGAAATGGTATAATAATTGATATATTCAATGGTGGAGGGAACGATAGTTTCATTTGGATCATTTAAATAGGTATAGGTAATGACATTGTTGTTGGTGTCGGTAATGGTTTCTAAAAACCATTCAAACGTGCCGTCGGAAGTTGCCTGCCTTGAATTGGCAGTATAACCAAAAGCAAGGGTGGTGCCGTTTTTAAAAGTGACCTGCCAGGAGCCGTCGGACAGGTATTCGATATCAGAAAACTCAGCTTCCTTTTCCGGCCTGTAGGTACCATGACCATCCGCATCAACTATTACTGGCAAAAGATCTTCACCATTATAGGTAAATTCGGTGCCGGTATAGTCTATGCCGTTTTTGGTACTGCGTTTGATACTGTTGATATTTAACTGCCAGCCGACACCGGCGATGCCGTTTTTGACGGATGAATTATAGTTCAGGCTGATATTGGGAGCCAGGCCGTTTCTGCCGGGCGGCACCTGGATGGGATAGTTGAGCATGGCCGCGCCCAGTTTCATGGAGATATCCGGCACAACAACATAAGAGCTTGTGGTAAAGATGGATTCTTCCGGGTTGATATCCGGCTGTTCCACCACAGACATGGCCATTATGGAACTTCTTGCAACAGGTGCTTCTTCAGCGGATTCCGAGTCTTCTTCCTTGGTTTCTTCGTCCTTTTTCAGGTCTGCTTCCGGTTCATCAATCAGCCCCTTCTCAATCAGTTCATTCTGGACCTCCTCAGTGGGAGTATCCTGGGTCTGATCCGACGATACACCATCAGATGCTTTTGCAGGCGCGTAAGACAAAAGAGCGGCCAGCATGATAATACTACTGAATAACAGAAAAAATCTTAGGGTGGAAGGCATTGATATCCTCATTTTAAAGCTCCTATCAGTCTTATTTTTTATCCGGCTTATTTAATCCGGACAATCCGTGTAATTCTGCCCAGGGCATCGTATTCGTAATAGCTCCCTTTGGGGGGGAGTTTCTTCATATCCGGATGGAATCCGACATCCTTGGACAGGATTTCCTTCTTGCAGCCCGGTTCTTTTTTAAGCAGATTCTGTCGGGCATTGTCAGCCAAAGAAGCCTGATTTGTTCTCCGGTCCAAGGCGCCGTTAATTTTGTCGCCAGCAATTTTCTGATCTGCGGCATGGCAGACAGCTAAAACAGATAAACCGAGAAAGACGGCTGTGATTATATTTTTCAGTTTCATGGTTTTGTCCTTGATCATTGTTTAATATTGAATGTGGATGGCCCCAGATTGTGAGGACTGTCCATAATTTCCATAAGGGAATGTTC
>JBNKNP010000157.1:0-29349 GCA_050293905.1 Desulfobacteraceae bacterium
AATCCAGGGCCCACCAGGCCAGCCCCAGAAAAGGAATCCATATCAGCTCTTTTTTTAAAAAAAATTTAAGCATGGGGATTTTACCATTCAAAGCCGTTTGCAGCGCCAGGATGTCTACCCAGGACTGATGATTGGAAAGCACCAGGTACCATTCTTTTTTTTCAAGGGTTTCAAGCCCCCTGATGTCCCAGTCAATTCGACAGAATAACCGGGTGTTCACGGAATTGATCCATATCCAGACCGTGGCGATCCAGATCAGAAACCGGTCAATAAGGACAACGAACCGGCGGACCGGGATCAGAAATTTGAATAACGAGGCAATGATCAGGGGGATGGTCAGGACAATCGTATTCACCGCATACAAGGAAAGGGATAAAAAACCTTTAATATAAGGAGGCAGAAAATCGAGCATAATCACCTGTTAAGTTTAAAATTTGTAATATGTTTTTTTATGGTCCGCCTGTCCAGTCCGGTCAGTTGGGCAACCTTTTCGTATGTTCCTAACTTTTCGTACAATAGTGCACAGTATCCGGAAATCAAGGCCGGCACGGCAATGGTCTGATCGTTGATGCCTTTTTGAAGTTTTTCACTCAAAGAAAGGCCGGCGCCATTGTTTTTTTGTTTTCCTTTATAATCTCTTCGAAGCAAAACACTCCTGACACATTGTTCAAGTTCTCTGACATTCCCAGGCCATTGATAATCCGATCCCAGGCTGTTGTCAATGATGCGTTTGACTTTTTCCGTTAATTTGTCGGACTTTGTTCCGGTCATTTTTTCTATGGTAAAATCAAGGAGTTCATCCAGCTCCGATGCTTTTTCACGAATACGGGTCCTAAGGGGCGGGACTTCAATAATATCTGAGCAGAGCCGGTAATAAAAATCGTCTCTGAAGACCCGGCCGTTTAAAATATCATTTTTCGGCCGGTTGGTGGCGGCAATCACCCTCCCGTTAAAGCGGGAGGTCTCGTGGGTCCCGACAGGTGAAAAAGTTCTTTCCTGGAGAACCCGCAGCAATTTGATCTGCACATGGTTGGGGATTTCGCCGATCTCATCGAGCAGAATGGACCCATGGGGGCTGCACCGGTCAAATACGCCCTGATGATCTTCCACCGCTCCGGTAAAGGCTCCTTTTGTGTGGCCGAAAAGTTCGGATTCCAGCAGGGTCTCGGGATACTGGGACAGGTTTAGGGATAAAAAGGCCCGGGTGAAGCTCTGGGTAAAAGCCTGTTTTTTTTCATCAAACGGGATATAGCCGCTTCTGCCGATGGCCTTGGCGGCCGTCCCCTTTCCTGTGCCTGTTTCACCGAGCAGGAGGGTGGAAAAGTCCTCCATCTTGTTCCATAAAAACTGATTATACAGGTTCATATTGTATGTAAAAACATTATACCATAAATGTTTTTTAAATGTTTTCATGCTTGGACAGGTTCCCACCAGCGACTGGGATATGAAATAAAATGCCCGCCGAAGCTGGTAGGCCAGTGAAAAATAATGGCTGATGCTGCTGTCATCAAATCCTCTTTCATGGAGCATGGCCATGGCGTCTTTTGCAAACTTTACCTTAACATCTGCATTCTGGGCCTGGATCTGGTCTTTTATGAGCTGATCAAAATCATCCCTGAACTTATGGAAGATATCAAAAAGAAAAACAATGGCCACAAGTTCCTTGTCGCTGCCGTGGTACGCATTGATATTTGCCTGATTTTTTTTTTCCAGGCTCTTAATTCGGCGGTCAATTTCACGGATACACCGATTGATGCTTTCTCTTCTTGAAACAGTTGGAAAGAGTCCTGCAATTTTGATATCCAGCTTTTCCCTGATCGAACTGAACGGATTGGCAAAGGCTGCATTATAAACTGTCTGGAAAAAATGGTGCTCTTCGGTGTTGAGTCGGACTTTCTTCACTGGTCTCTCCATGGTTAAACCGATATTAATGTGCAATTTTGTACAGGGTGTGTGCATAAAAGGCAAGAAAAAAACGCATGAATGATGCCCGATTAATCCGGGAGATCAAAAAACAGCACGATATCAGCGACTTGAAATAATGCTGTTTTCTGGCACGTTATTTGTATAATAAATGTCGCTTGATTTTGCTAAAAACCGTACCGGTAAAACGGACAAATAATAATATTGACGGAGAAAAAATTATGATTAGAAGAATACTGAATTCAAAACTGCCTTTGATGGTGGTAACTCCTGTAAAGGTATTTGATGTAAAGTATTTTGATGCAATTCATCGTGCCGGCGCCCTTCCCGTATTTGATACGGAATTTATGTCTGAAGAAAACATACTCGAAAATCTGGACATTCTGTCCAGAGAAGAGTTCAGTTTCGGTGTCCGCTTGTTTAACCATGATAATGACCTGATCCAGAAAATTAAATACCGGCAGATCATTAATCTTGATTTGATTGTTGTCCCGTTTTCTGAAAAAGATACCCCGGCCGATTTCAGTGACTTTTCAGACACGAAAATTATGCTGGAGCTTAAGGATATCAATCTCAATGAGCAGATCAAAGCCATTGATCCCCATGCATTGATCCTTAAAGGTAACGAAGCCGGTGGAAAAGTATCGAGGTATTCTTCTTTTATTCTCATGCAATGGTATTTAAAAAACAGCGGGCTTCCGCTTTTTATCCATGGCGGCGTGGGCAGATACACTGCAGCAGGGATGCTGGCGGCCGGAGTCTCCGGTCTGGTTATGGACAGCCAGTTTTTAATGACCGATGAAGCTCCGGTATCGGAAAATTTTAAAAAACTGCTGGGCATGGTGGATGAAAGTGACTCCACTGAAATCATCTATAATGAAGAAGATATATACCGGGTGTTTGCAAAACTGGGAACCAAGATTGTCAAAGATTTAAAGCAACAGGCAGTTGAGCTTCTGGATGATCCCCGGGGGCAGCAAAAAATTTATCAGTCCATCTGCGATAATATGGCCCGGTTTGACAAGACCGATGTCCAGTTTATCCAGAGCCTGTTTTATCTGGGCCAGGACGGAGTATTTGCAAAGGATTTTGTAACATCCTCCACCAGCATCGGTGAAATTATTCCTGCATTTTTCAAGGATATCGGTCAACATCTGGGGTGCGTGGATACCTTTGATCCGGTTAAGCCGGACTCTGAATTTGCCCGGGATCAGGGTACAAAATTTCCACTCATCCAGGGACCCATGGCCAATATTTCTGATAATTCCGATTTTGCCAACCAGGTTCTGGGTGCCGGAGCACTGCCCTTCCTGGCCGTGGGAAGCCTTCCTGCTTCTTTGGCTGAAAATATGCTGGGTGATGCTGCTAAAAAAGTGGATAATTTCGGGGCAGGACTGGTGGGAATCGAAGCTTTTAATCCCATGGTGAAAAAACATCTGGATATGGTCAAAAAGTACAAAATTCCGTATGCGCTTTTTGCCGGCGGTATTCCCTCCCAGGTGGCGGAACTTGAAAAGGCCGGCACCAAAACCTATCTGCACACCCCTTCGGTTTCCATGATGGAAAATGCAATTAAAAGCGGGTGCAAACGGTTTATTTTTGAAGGCGGTGAAGCCGGCGGCCATGTGGGAACACTGTCAAGCATGGTCCTCTGGGAAGATGCCATTGCCACCTTGCTGAACAAGGAATATGATCTGTCTGATCTTTATCTTGTTTTTGCCGGCGGGATTTCAACCTGCTATGCTTCCTTTTTTATCTCCGGGATGACCTCTTTTCTGGCCGCAAAGGGGGCAAAAGTGGGGATTCAGGTGGGCACGGCCTATCTGTTTGCCGATGAAATCGTTGATACAAAATGTGTGAAAAAGCAGTACAGGGATATTATTATCCGGGAAAACAAAACCATGGTAATTGGTAAAAGTTTAGGCCTTGCTTCCCGGACAGCACCCACTGAATTCGCCCGCATGATGATCAAAAATGAAGCGGAGATGATAAAAAACAAGGAAAGCCTTGAAAATAGAAAACGGTCTTTTGAAAAAAGAAATATCGGTTCTCTTCTGATTGGTGCCAAAGGATTTTTACCGGATTTCAAACGGCCGGGTGAAAAGTATTACACCTGGTTTGATGATGAAGAACATATGGAAAAGGGAAATTTTCTGGTCGGAGACAGCCTGGCCTTTTTTGACAAAGCGGTCACGATCAAAGAAATCCATGATAAGTATTTTAATTTCAAATCCCGTCTGATTAATAACTTGAATTGCCTTGAAATTTTTTCAAGTTCTAAAAATAAGATCAATGACGAAGTAGCTGTCGTGGGGATTGGATGCACCCTGCCGGATGCCGATGATCCGGACGGCTTGTGGGAAAACATTATATCTAAAAAATATTCCATCAGTCCCATGCCAAAAGACCGGTTTGACAGGGACCTGTTTTATGACCCGGACAGGAGCGCGGAAGACAAAACCTATACCATTCTTGCCGGTCACGTGGACCATTTTGAATTTGACTGGGAACGGTTCGGCTACACCAAGGAAAAAGCAAAGCGCCTGTCCCGCAGCCAGCAAATGGTTTTGCAGACTGCCTACAAGGCTGTCGAGCATGCAGGCTACCTGGGCGAAGACAACCGGTTTGTCTGCGATGATCCCGGCAGAACTGCCGTCATTATTGCCACCTGTCTTTCCAATGAGCTGGGCAATTCGCTCCAGTTTAAATACTGGTACCCTGAAGTGGTTTCCATGATGGAAAAAACAAAAGAATACAAGGCGTTGACTGATGAACAAAAAGAGGTTGTCAAGCAGACGCTTTTGGAAGGAATGGAAGGAGATAACCCGGGATACGATCCGGTTCACGGCATTCTGTTAAACATTGAGGCGTCCAGGGTCGCCCGCCATTTAGGGGCCCGGGGTGCCAATTATATTGTGGATGCCGCCTGCGCTTCCTCCGTGACAGCCGTAAAGGCTGCGGTGGGAGAACTGCTGTCCGGTGAACATGATCAGGTCGTTGTGGGCGGGGTGAATACCCATCTGGCACCGGAATCCTTTATCGGATTCGCAAAAATGGGAACCCTGTCTGAAAAAGGATCCTATCCCTTTGACCAGCGGGCTGACGGATTTGTCCTGGGCGAAGGCTCGGTGATGTTTGTGCTTAAAAGAATGAAAGATGCCTTAAGAGATAATGATAAGATCTATGGGGTGATCAATTCAATCGGTTCCAGTTCCGACGGCAGGGGAAAAGCCATTGCCGCTCCCAACCCGAACGGACAGGTCTTAAGCGTCCAGCGCTGCTTTGAAGAAATCAGAGAAGATATCAAACCCGAGGATATCGGGTTTATTGAAGCCCATGGGACGTCCACCGTTATCGGTGACCAGGCCGAACTGCAGACCCTGAATGCCATTTATAAAAAGGCTGATGCCGGTGTGTCTTCCATAAAATCCCAGATCGGCCATCTACTGGGCTGTGCCGGTTCAGCCGGACTGCTCAAAGCATTGCTGGCAGTGAACAAGGGAGTGCTTCCGCCAAATGGACAATTTAAAAAGCTATCTAAAAATCATGATTTGAAAGATTCCGGGCTGTTCATTGTTGAAGATGCAAAAGAATGGGAGGTCCGTCCCGGTGTTTCAAGAAAGGCCGCTGTTTCATCATACGGCTTCGGCGGAATTAATTATCATATTGTGATTGAACAGATGACCGACGGATACCGGCCCTTAGCCCGTAACCTGTTCACCGATCCGGCGTATGACTTTAACGATGACCGGATTGTGGTGGCAGGGCTTGGCGTTTTCCTGCCGGGTGCAAAAAATACGGAGGAATTCTGGGAAAAGCTGACTTCCGGCGAAAAGCAGTTATCCGATGTTCCTAAAACGAATTTTGATAACGATGCTTATGCCAATCTGGGAAAAGATTCGTTTTACAGAATGCCCAAGGTCAAAGTGGGTGTGGTAAAAGATTATAAATTTAACAACCTTAAATACAGAATGCCGCCGAAAATGGTCAAGTCCATTGAAAGGGGACAGATTTTCGGACTGGAAGCTGCCAGCGAGGCCCTGGAAAGTTCAGGCCTTTTAGAACAGCTGGGCAACAGCAGCAATCGGGTGGGTGTTATCCTGGGGACCATTGCCGGCGAACGCCAGAGCAAAAATATTGTCAGAACCCGTAAAGCGCTTATCGGTAATATACTTAACACCTGCTCCGGCCTGAAGCCTGCCCAGAGAAAAAAAATATCCAGTGCAGTGGTAGAAGCCATCAGAAAGACCATCCCGGAAAACAATGAAGATACTACTCCGGGGCTGCTGTCCAATATTATTTCAGGGCGGATCGCCAATTATTTTGGACTGAACGGCGCCAATTACGTGATTGATGCATCCTGTGCCTCCGGATTTATCGCCATGCGGAACGCGGCAAGGAATCTGAAAACCAAAGAGATGGATTTTGTCCTGGCCGGTGGTGTGGATACCAACCTTTATCCTGCGGTTCTCATGGCGTTTAAACGGTTGGGGCTTTTGTCCGATACGGAATGCCACTTTTTTGATTCCAGGGCCAATGGGTATGTCATGGGTGAGGGTGCAGCCATCCATGTGATGACCACCTATAAAAAAGCCAAGGAATATAACCTGGATATTTTAGGCGAAATCAATGAGTGCGCGGTCCGGTCAAGCGTGCCGGATCATCTTCTGGCACCCAGTGAACATACTTTTGTGTCAACGATCAATGAAGCATACCGGAAAAGCGGTATCCGTAAACGTGATATCCAGCATCTGGATTTATTCGCATTTTCAAACATTTTCGGGGATATCATTGAAAAACAGGTGATTGAAAACTGTTTTGACCATGAAATGCACTGCGGAAACGTAAAATCCCAGTTCGGGTACTTCAAGGCGGCCAACCCTGCTGTTGCCATCGCCAAAATGATGCTCATGAATAAAAAGGGAAAAATTCTGCCTGATTTTAACTATGATCCTGAACATACGGTTCTTAAAGATTCAAAAGTGCTTAAACCTGCCCTGCAGATGGTGACCATGCCCAAAGGGCAGCCCATCCGTTTCTCTTCCAACGTAAACGGCATTGGCGGGAACCACTGCCATATGATCATGGGAACCCTTCCCTTTGCCCTTGAAAGAAAACAAGCGGTGATGGAGACTGAATTCAAGGCAGCAGCCGGAGATGATATTATCATGGTTGAGCATGCTTATTCAGCCGACAAAGCAGGGAAAAAACAGAGAATGGTTGCCCTGCTGTCCGGCCAGGGTGCCCAGCGCAGCCGGATGATGAAAGAGCTGTTTGAAAAAGATGAAGATATCCGCAGCATCATGGAAAGAGGTGAAAAGATATTCAAAGAAATCCGGGGCTATTCTTTGCTGGAAATGATGTTTGGCAGTGATGACGCCATTAATTCAACCCAGAATACACAGCCGGCGGTCTTTTTATCTTCTGCAGCCGTTTACAGCCGGCTGGCCAGGGACGGGTTTTCACCGGATTATTTTATCGGCCACAGTGTGGGAGAATATACAGCATTGTTCTGCAGCGGCATCCTGGGATTTGACGATACCATGCGCCTGATTATCAAACGCTCGGATCTGATGTACGAGGCCACTTTAAATGTGCCGGGCAAAATCATGGTGGTTTTTAAAAATGAAAAGGAGACCGAACATTTAATTCGCAAATCCTTTGTCTCCGATATTTATATTACCAATAAAAACAGTGAAAAACAGACAGCTGTTTCAGGTAAAGCAGAAGAAATTGAGAAATTCTGTGCATTCTTAAGTGAACAGGAAATTTTCTATAAAAAACTCAATCTTACAGGGGCGTTCCATACACCGCTGCTCAAAGAGGCTGCCGATGAACTCAGGGAATTTCTGGTTACCTTGAAATTCAATGAGGTGCACTATGGCCGGATTATTTCCAATACCACTGCAACCCCGTATCCCCAGAGACCGGAAGAGGTAAAGGATCTTCTGGCCAGACAGATTATTTCACCGGTGGAGTTTATTAAATCCATTGAGAGTGTCTATGAATCCGGCCGGACCCATTTTGTGGAGATCGGCCCCTCAAGGCTGCTGGTCAACCTGTTGAAGAATATTAATATCGGCGAATATAACACCATTGTTTCCGTGGATGCAAAACAAGGCGAGATCAAGTCCTTTGAGGCGTGCAGAAAATACCTGGCAGATCATAATTCCATCTTTGAAGCCAAACCGGTTGTGCCGGTCATGCCTGGGGCCGCAGTTCCGGTCCGGGAGCCTGAAACACTGCTTGAAAGTGCTGAAGATTTTGAGACATTCAAGCAGAACAACGCCAAGCTCCTTGATCAGATTCTGTTCAAAGAGTACCAGCGTCAGAAAAGAGAGAATGCCATCATTGCCATGGAACGGTATGATTTTAATACCAGACGGATCATGATTTCCGGCGTGTCCGTGGGACTGCCGGGCAAAGCCAGAAAGGTGTTTGCCGCGGATAATTTTGATGCCATCTTAAATGGTGAAAATTTTATTGAGACATTAGATGCAAGTACCCAGGAACGGTTTATCGATAAAAATATCACCAAGCTGTTCAAACAGCCTGACGGAAATGCCCGGTTTGTCCAGATTACAAAAACAGAAGATGTGATCCATCTGGCAGGTCAGCTGGGATACTTTGATCTGAAGGATGAATACGGGATTAAAGAAGAATACGATATTGTTATGGGCATCAGTATTGCTGCCGGAATCGAAGCGCTCAAAGATGCCAATATTCCGCTGGTCATGCAGTATAAAAAAGTCAACGACGGCAAAACCATGATCCCGGACGGATTCGCCCTGCCTGAACACATGCAGGATGATACCGGTGTGATTCTCACTTCCCTGTGGCCCAACGGGGAAACCATCATGACCGAACTTGAAAATTACCTGTATGAAAAATTATTCCTCAAGCCCTATGAAGAGTTTGAAAATATCTATTATTACCTCATGGAAAAGGTAAAAGATATTGAGATTAAAGACCAGCTCACAGAATGGTTTTTCAAAGCCAAATCCAGGAAAAAACCGGATTTCAAGGAATATAAGTTTGACCGGGATTTCCTGGCCAATGCCTGTCCGCTGGGATCTGCCCACCTGGCCCAGATAATCAAGGCCAAAGGACCCAATACCATTGTCAGTTCAGCCTGTGCATCCACAACGCTTGCCATTGGTATTGCCGAGGACTGGATCCGGGTCGGCCGCTGCAAGCGCGTTCTTGTGGTAGGGGGTGAAAATGCCACCTCTCCCACCCAGAGCCAATGGGTGGGTTCCGGTTTTCTGGCGCTTGGTGCTGCGACGATTAAAAAACGGGTGTCGGAAGCTGCAAAACCCTTTGATGTGGATCGAAACGGAACCATCCTGGGTGCCGGTGCCGTGGGCCTGGTTATTGAGAGCGAAAGCTGTGTCAAGGAAAGGGGCATGAACGGTCAGTGTGAAATTATAGGTACCCATATCGCCAACTCGGCATATCATACCTATAATATTGACGTGCCTCACATGGCAAGAGAAATGAAAAAATTTATCGACAAGGTGGAAAAGCAGAATGGATTGGAGAAAAAAGATTATGCCGATAAATTGCTGTTCATGTCCCATGAGACATATACACCGGCCAGGGGCGGCAGCGCCGATGCCGAGGTTGCAGCGTTAAGAATCGCTTTTTCCGATCATTTGAAAAATATCTGCATTTCCAATACCAAGGGATTTACCGGGCATACCCTGGGCGCGGCTGTGGAGGATGTTGTCCTTGTCAAAGCGCTTCAGAACAGAAAAGCGCCGCCCATTGCCAATTTGAAGAAAGTACCGGATCATTTCAAGGATCTGAATTTTTCAAGCCAGGAAAAGATTGATTCCGAGTATGGATTCCACCTGGCTGCCGGATTCGGTTCCCACTTTGCCTTTATGTTTGTCAAGCGGGAACAGGAGAATGCGGTTGAAGGCAATGAAGTGTATCAAAACTGGGTGAAAATGATCACCGGATCTGAAGCCCCGGAACTTAAAATCATTGACAATACCCTTTGTGCGGTCGCCGGCGGAGAAGCCCTGCCCCAGACCATCAGAAAGCAGAAAACACATCGGCCGCCGGTCCAGCCGGAACTGCCGGCCATGCCCGTGGAACCGGCAGTCGCACAGGCTGTCGCAACCCAAACACAGGCTCCGGCAGCAGCAGGACCTCCGGTGCGGGAAACCATCAAGAAAATTATTGCGGATCAGACCGGCTATACGGCTGATATGCTTGAAGATGAGCTGGATCTGGAAGCGGACCTGGGAATTGACACGGTTAAACAGGTGGAAATTTTCGGAAATATTGCCGGAAAATTCGGTTTTTCAGTGCCGGATGATTTAAAACTCAGGGATCTGAACACCATTGCCAAACTCAGTGAGTATGTGTCAAACAATGTTGATCTGCCGGCGGCAGCGCCGGAACAGAGTGTGCCAGCGGCTCCTGAATCTGTTCAACCATCCGGTCCGGATGCCCCGGCTTCGACCGGTGCACCTTCCGATGTCCTTGCGACGATCAAAGGAGTGATTGCAGAACAGACCGGCTATACGGCCGACATGCTTGAAGATGAGCTGGATCTGGAAGCGGACCTGGGAATTGACACGGTCAAACAGGTGGAGATTTTTGGAAAGATGGCCGGAAAATTCGGTTTTTCAGTGCCGGATGATTTAAAACTAAGAGATCTGAACACCATTGCCAAACTGGCGGAATATGTTACCGGAAAAGTGGATCAGCCTTCGGCATCGGCGGCAGCAGCTGCCGGTGAAGGTGCTGATGCCATTGCAGAAAAAAGTTCAGGTGTTGCACTTGAACCGTCGGCACCGGCGTTGGAAGGCAGTGAGGATATTGCGGCCGTTGTGAAAGAGGTGATTGCCCTGCAGACCGGCTATACGGCGGATATGCTTGAGGATGATCTGGATCTGGAAGCGGACCTTGGAATTGACACGGTCAAACAGGTGGAGATTTTCGGAAAGATGGCTGGGAAATTTGGTTTTTCAGTGCCGGATGACCTCTCTCTTCGGGATCTGAACACCATTGCCAGGCTGGCGGACTATATCCGGCAGCAATCAGGTGCCGGCGCGGGCACAGCCCCGGTGGAACAGGTTGCCGGAGAATCCGTTGACACCCCATCCGTATCTTCGGAACCGGTTAACCGGTCCGCAGAAGACGAATTTCCCGATCCAACATCGCCCATCAAACGGTTGATCGTCCGGACAAAAGAATTAAAGATGCCGGAAGTACCTGAAACCGACATGAAAGGCAAAACCATTGTCGTCACTCTGGATGACCACGGTTTTGCCAAATCCGTGATGCAGAAGATTAAAAAACAAAAGGGAAAAGTGATTACCATCGGCCGTAAAGGTGCTGATTTTAAGCTGGACCTTTGTGATGTCAAAGCCGTTGAACAGAAGATGGAAGAATTCAAAGCCGAATACAAAGAAATTGACGGCTTGATCCATCTGGCCCCACTGAATTACTATTTTGATAAAAAAGGGGAGACAGCCGGTTCGGACGATGACCTGAACACCACCGTCAAATCCTTTTTTGTCATGGTAAAAGCATTATACGAAGCCCTGGATAAAGACGGCACCATGATCGGGGCCATCACCTTTGATTCCGTGATTTTCCCCTATATGGACGGCTGCCAGGATATCCATCCCCTGTTTGGCGGACTTGCCGGGATGCTGAAAACCGTGAACAAGGAACTGGACAAGACCATGGTCAAGGTGGTTGATTTCTCCTATAAAACGCCGAAGAAATCCATTGCCCGGATCACGGATCTGTTTTTGAATGAACTGCTTGGCACAGATACACGGTGCGAGGTGGGATACAAAAACAAAAAACGGTACGGCATCAGCATGAGGCCTTCCATTGCCGATAAAACCAAAAAGATCATCTCTGATAATGATACCATGCTGGTCACCGGCGGTGCCGGCGGGATCACCTATGAGATTATTAAAAAGGTCGTGGACAAATACCGGGTGAATCTGATTATTCTGGATATCAATGATATTTACAGTACCGACCCGAAATTTCTGGACAAGGCGTCTACCCAGCCTGAACTCATGGCTCTCTTAAGAGAAGACATGCCGGGGCAAAAACCCGTGGAAATCAAGCGGGCGCTGGACCGGCTGATGCGGGTCAGACAATCCATAGACAACATTGAATATCTGCAGTCCAAGGGCATCAGTGTTGACTATAATTGTGTGGATGTTACCGATTTTGACGCGGTGCAGGCAGCAGTGAACAAGTATGATAAAATCGACGGTATTTTCCATGCCGCCGGTATGGAGATGAGCCAGTTCATTCCTAAAAAGGAACTCTGGTCTTTTGAACTGGTCGTGGATGTCAAAGTCAAAGGAATGAGAAATCTGCTCCAGGCCTGCCAGGACAGAAATTACAAGTACTTTTTTACCTTCTCGTCCGTAACGGCCCGGTTCGGAAACGAAGGGCAGGTGGATTATACATCTGCCAATGATTACCTGGGCAAGACCCTGTTCAGACAGCAGCAGCTTTATCCGGAACGGACGTATAAAGTCTATGCCTGGACTGCATGGGACGGGGTCGGCATGGCCACCAACCCGACGGTAAAGGCCGTACTCGAAGAAAGGGGCCTGCAGTTCCTGCCCATGGAACAGGGTGTGAAGTTTTTCATGGCAGACCTGCTGGATACGGCTGAGTCTGAAATGGTCTTTTCAGGAATTGATTATTCCTTTGACCGGGACGGGCTGCTGGGTGATCCCAATGATGTCCCGTACCCCTTCCTGGATGTACCCGTGGAAAAAACCAATGACGGTATTACCTATTCCAGGGTGCTTGATATTGAAAGGGACCTTTTCCTGCATGATCACACCATGGGAGATGTGCCGCTGTTTCTGGGGTCAACAGGAGTCGAAACCATGGCCGAAGTGGCACGATCAATCTCGGAAGACCGGCCGTATTTTGTCGAGCTGAATGATTTTCAGATTCCTTACGGCATCAAGCTGCTCAAAGGACGTCCAAAAGAGCTTTTGATCACAGGAGAAAACGAGGAAGACGGTAAATTTAACTGTACCATCACTTCATTGTTTAAAAACCCAAAAGGCGTGGTGATGGGAGATCCCAAACTTCATTACCAGGGAGAGTACACCTTTGCTGAAAAACCATTAAAACCAAAGAAAATTCAAATTCCTGAATTTAATGAAATCACCTGGACCGGTGATCTTGAAAGCCTGGTATATAACCCGAAACGCCTGTTCATGTTCGGCCTTTTCGGAACCATTACGGATATCAATTCATTTGACGGTGAAACCTTGATCACTACGGTTGAGGATTTCAGCGACAAGGAATTTTTCAAAGGGATGAAAGATCCGAATTTCGTGGCTGCCCCGGTCCTGGTGGATGCCATGTTCCAGACCGGCGGGCTGCTGGAATTCTTTACCACATCCAGAACGGTTCTGCCCTACAAGATAAAATCCTTGAAGTTCTATGAGGATGTCCAGCGCCATACGCCCTATTACTGCATCACCCGGAAACGGGCATCAGGCGAGGAAACCAACACCTACGACCTGAAACTGGTGGATAAAAAGGGAAAAGTGTTTATTGAAGTGGACAGCTTTGAAATGGTAAAACTCAATCACCTGGATCCGGAAGACCGGATCATTGACCGGATTGAGTACAAACGCTCCAAAAAAAAGCAGCCCGCAAAACTTAAATAATTACACCAAAGACCAACGGGCAGCGGTTGAGTTTCAGCAACCGCTGCCCGTTCTTAAAAAGGCGATATGAAAGAATTGACCATTAATGTAAGCAGGGATTTCAACCGGATTATCGGCGGCAGGGAAAAAAAAATTGCCCAGTTTTCCGGCGAAGAGTTCAGGGAACGGTTTTTAGAAGAAAACATTAAAATCTATGACCGGATCAATATCGAGCTGGATGGCGTATTGGGCTATCCCGTGGATTTTCTGGATGAAACCTTTGGAAAAATGGTCCGGCAGCTGGGAAAGAAAAAGTTCAGGCAGCTGTTTAAATTTATCTCCGCGCACACCTATGTTACAGAAAAAATCGACTATATGGTCGATCACTCCCCGAAAGAATAGACGGCAATTAAATGCAATTGATATAAGCCGCCAGAAGAACACGAACGAGAAGGATGAGATCAGAAAAATTGAGACCAGGAAAAGCTTTCAAACCAGGTTTCAAACTTTGTAAAGTCTCTGGGAGGAAATATGTACAAGAAGTTTCTGCTGCTGTTTCTGATTCTTTTTGGATCTGTCTTTTTTGCAATACCGGTTATTTCAGGGAATACTGCCCATCCGGAAAAAACACTTCCTTTTCCAAGACCGCTTGAATCCTACGGGGATCAGGACTTTGAAAATATAATCCAGATCCTGGTGCACAGAGCTGAAGCAGAGCCGTTCAATGCTGCTGCAAGCAGTATTTTTTTTATCGCTATCATACATACTTTTTTAACAAGCCGGTTTATCCGATTGAGTCATAAATGGGAAAGGGAACATGAGGAAAAAATAAAATCCGGAAAGGCAGAGAGATATTCAGTATCCCACAAAGCTGAACTCTTCCACTTCTTAGGAGAAGTTGAGGCCGTATTCGGTATCTGGGCGGCATTTCTGGTTATTGTCATTATTGCTTTTTTTGACTGGCCCACTGCGGTTGCTTATATCAGCCATGATGTGAAATTTACAGAAGCGATGTTTGTTGTGGTGATTATGACTCTTGCCGCCACCCGTCCGATTCTTAAATTTTCCGAGAGCATCATGTCTAAAATCTCAGACCTGCTGGGAGGCTCACTTACGGCTTTCTGGTTTACGGTCCTGACTCTGGGGCCGGTGATGGGATCGTTCATTACGGAACCTGCAGCCATGACAATCAGCGCGCTCCTGCTGTCGTCAAAATTTTACACTCTGGAGCCTTCAAAAAAATTCAAATACGCTACAATCGGTCTTCTTTTTGTCAACATTTCCGTGGGAGGGACATTCAGTCATTTCGCAGCTCCCCCGGTTCTGATGGTAGCCGGTCCGTGGAACTGGGGCATGGAACATATGCTTGTCAATTTTGGGTGGAAAGCACTTTTAGGTATGCTGTTTGCGAATGGTTTTTACTATGTTCTGTTCAAAAAAGAGCTTGCAGGACTTGAAAAGCAGTTCTCCTTGTTGAAAATCAAAGATGAAATACAAAAGAAATACCTTCGGCAGAAAGATCTTGAAGCAGAATTTGACAAGATGGAATGCATGGTCGGGGAAAGGCTCGGGTTTTCCATTGAGTTCGAGACACGGGCTAAACAGATGAAAGAAGATATTGGTAAAGCCCTTTTTGAACGTTATCAGGAAAATTTCAACACGGAAAAAATTCCTGTTGGTCTTGTGAAAGAAGCATATGAACAGCGGTTTGAAGAAATTCGCAGAAGAAGAATGCGAAAGACAATCCCGGGCCTGATGCCGGAACATGAACGGCCTGTAATTCTTGACCCGGAATGGGATGACAGGGACGACGACGTCCCGGCCTGGGTAATTTTAATGCATATCCTCTTTATGGCATGGACAATAATCAACGCCCACCATCCAGCTATTTTTGTTCCAGGCCTGCTCTTTTTCATCGGCTTTGCCCAGGTCACTGCTCCTTATCAGAATCAGATTGATTTAAGGCCTCCTATGCTGGTCGGGTTTTTTCTGGGCGGACTGGTAATACACGGCGGCCTCCAGGGATGGTGGATTGCTCCTGTTCTGGGCGGGCTTGAAGAAATTCCATTGATGCTTTCGGCAGCGGTTCTGACTGCGTTTAATGATAATGCTGCCATCACGTTTTTAAGCACCCTTGTACCCGGTTTTACAGATTCACTTAAATACAGTGTGGTTGCCGGCGCTGTTGCCGGAGGGGGGCTTACAATCATTGCAAATGCCCCGAATCCTGCCGGGCAGGCAATATTAAAAAAGCATTTTGATAATGGCGTTGCACCAATAAAACTTTTACTCAGCGCATTGATACCGACAATTATAATGATCGGCTGTTTTCTTCTATTATAAGGCGTTACGGTATAGACCGGTTTGTTAACAATCTGACATCCGGGGCAAAAAGACCGGCAGGCTCATTGCCTACCATTTTATGGCCAGCATGGTTATATCATCGCTCTGGGGTGCTTTCCCAATAAAATGGAACAGGTCTTTTTTAATGGTATCAACAAAGGACCGGGCTGATTCCATGAAACCGGTGTTACATGCCGTATCAACGGCCTTAATAAGCCTGTCCCTGGTATAAAAATCACGGTTTTCAGACCGGGCTTCCGTAACCCCGTCCGTGTATCCGAACAGCATCTGGCCTTTTTCCATCCGAATGGTCCGGCTTTCATACTGTGCGTCATGAACCGGACCCAGGGCGGGTCCCGTGGCCTCCAACGTCTGGAGAAGCCCGGTTTCCCCAATTTTGAAAACCGGCTCATGGCCGGCGCTGGAATAATAAACTTTCCCGGTGGATGGATGGATTACAGCAAAGAAAAGGGTGACAAACATGCCATCCTCACAATGCTCTTTTGCAATGTATTCATTAATCAAAGGGATCGCTTTTAAGGCATTCTCCGGACTGAACGCGGATTCAGGCGGGGTGATCCGGGTGCAGGAGATAAATGCGCCTGAAAAGATGCGCAGCAGGCTTCGGGTTAAGGCCATGAAAAGAGCAGATCCCACTCCCTTTCCGCTGACATCTCCAACCGCAAAACCGATATGGCCGCCGGGCAGTTCAAATAAATCAAAAAAATCACCGGATAATTTCAAGGCAGGCGTGAAATATGAGCAGACATCGCACTCTTTTATTTCCGGTAAACGACAGGGTAGAAAGTCTTTTTGAATTTTCCGGCCCTGATCCAGCTCAAATTGCAGGGCATTTGAAACTTTTTCAATGGCCTGTCCGGCCTGTTCAAGTTTTTTATACAATTGGGCGTTTTCGATGGTAATGGCCATCTGGTTGGCTGCTTTCTGGGTGATTTCAACACTTGCTTCATCAAAATGAAACGGGCTGGGGTGAAGCAGGGTCATGATGCCGAAAAGCGTGTGATGCCTGAGAATCGGCACTGCCAGGGCAGAAGAGACAGCATAGGATTGATCTTTAACCGTGACCCATCTGGGATCATTTTGAGCTTCGGTTACCAGACCGACCTTTAAATTGGTTTTTACCCAGCCGGCAAGTCCGGTATCCAGAACCGTTCCGATCAAGCTGGAGCGCTCTTCTCCTTTGATCTGGTTCCGGGTTAAAATGCTTTCCGTTACCACCCCGTTTTTATCCAGCAGAAAAATACTTCCGTTTTCAGCGTTTGAAAGGTCGGCGGCAATATCAAGGGCATTCTGCATAGTGGCCCTGAGCACCTGGTCTTCCGAGGACGACCGTGCCATGTTGATGAACATTTCAAATAATTTGCTCTGGGCCTGGTAAATTTCTTTTTCTCGTTTTAGATTGCGGATCTCCTGCAGCAGTTTTTCTGTGTCCATTGATTTTGTGCCTCTCAGGTTGGTTTGTGAAAGAGCCGGGGCAGCATGGTTTTTTCTAAAAACAGCCGATGGGCTTCAAAATCGGAGCCCTGGGACTGCTGATTAAAATCAATGATGTCTCCAAAGGTAAGGGTCACTTTGGAAAACGGCTTTGGCAGCATGAACCGGTCCCAGGAATGAAAAAACCAGGCGTTTTCAGCCTGGGTATAAAAAGGAACTACAATGGCATCAGATTCCCGTGCCATTTTAATTGCACCGGGTTTGATTTTTCCCATGGGCCCGGTGGGGCCATCCAGGATATGGGCGCCGAATCCATAATGTTTCAAATGGTCGATCATGGCATTCATGGCTTTTTTCCCATCCCGGGAAGATGACCCCCGGGGGGTATGCCAGCCTGATCTGTTGGCTACACCCGCAATCAAATCCCCATCCTTGCTCTGACTGATCATCAGGCCCGGGTCAAATGGGGCATATGTTTTAAAATGCCGGATGGCAGAGAAAAATTGCTGGTGCCATGCACATAAAAGAATGGGGCGTCCCTTTTTCAGCAGTGTTTTCCATTGAGCCTCGTTGATAACATTAAATCGAAAGGTCAAGCTGTATAACCGGATGATATAGTAGGCCAACAGGCCAAAAGGCCGGGAATAGATGATAAACTTTAATTTTTTGAACATAACAGGCTCTTTAAATTAACTTGCAATTTTAAGAACTCTATCATTTTTTACCAGGAACGCAATGATTATTAAATGCTTCAGGCCATTATTTTATTTTCATGCTTTCGGGCAGTCGAACCGCAACCACCCGCCCTGTGGCACAGGTTTTTCCGCCTGCCAGGACCCGGGTGTCGATCACAGCTTTTCTGGGTGTGACGTCCACCACTTTTCCCCGTATTTCCAGTTCTGCTCCCAGGGGTGTGGGGGCCAGAAAATCCACTTTTAAAGAGGCGGTTACAAATCTTAGGACCGGTTTGCTTCCCATTTTCCGGCCTTCTTTTTGATAGCTGGCCGCTGCAGCCGTTCCCACGCCATGACAGTCAATAAGAGAGGCAATCAATCCGCCATAGACAAATCCGGGAACCGCAACATGATAATCCCGGGGCAGAAAAAGGGCCACGCTTTCATCACCGTCCCAGTAACTTTTAATTTTCAGTCCGTGATCGTTGAGGCTGCCGCAGCCATAGCAATGGCTGAAATCTTCAGGATAGTAGTCCTGAAACGCTTTGATTGTCATAATTAAGCTTTCCTCTGCCAGGGGATTTAAACATCGGCATTAAAAATCAGGCCGGTACCGCTTTTGATTTGATGCACCAGATCTTCCACCTGGACATGGGAGATATCATGCTTAAAAACCTGGCTGACTTTTCCGGTATCATCGATGGTGACAACATCAATATAGATATCTTCTCCTTCCTGGTATATGCACAGGCGGAAAGGAGAGTTGCTGCCCTCCAGTTCTTTATGGGTTTCATCCACAATTTTGCTGAGCTCATCAAAATATTTTTTAGCCTGATGAAAGGATCTTTTTTCCTTATGCTTTTTTTTATCAAATGATTTATTATCCGGCTTATCTGCCTGAATAGGTTCAATTTGATTGATTTTGGATATATCTTCCATGGTCGGCCTGCCATTCTTTTTCGGCAAAATTTTTCTTTATATTGCTATTCTTTATATCGAGCAATACAGTTAAAAACTTAAGTGTTTGATATGAAAGAGTATACCCAAAAATACGGCGTTTATTTTACTGCTTCTTCAGAGTAAAGATGCACATCTGTCTGGGGATATGGGATACTGATCCCCTGGGCGTCAAAGGTTGTTTTGATTTTTTCAGTTAAATCAAAATAGACTTTCCAGTAATCAGCGGTATTGACCCATGGCCTGACCACGAAATTAACGCTTGAATCGGCCAGTTCGGATACAGCAACGGTTGATGCAGGGGTCTCCAGCACCCTTGGTTCTTCTTTTAAAATGTGTTCAAGGATGTCTTTGGCTTTTTTGATGTCATCATCGTAGCCGATGCCGATGACCAGATCGACTCTCCGGGTGGAATTGGCTGTCACGTTGGTAATAACATTACCGGTGATATTTGAATTGGGGATGATCACCCTTTTGTTGTCCGGTGTGTTCAACGTAGTATTAAACAAAGCAATTTCAGAAACAGTCCCTGAAGCTCCGCCGGCTTCAACAACATCCCCCACCCGGTAAGGCCGGAAAAGAATGAGCATCACCCCGGAAGCAAAATTTGATAAAGAGTCTTTCAATGCAAGACCTATGGCCAGTCCGGCAGCACCCACGATAGTTAGAAATGAAGTGGTGTTGATACCCAGTTGTCCGGCCGCGGCAATAATCACCACCACCATAAGGGTGGTATACAGCATATTGTCTATGAATTTTGTCAGGGTTTCTTCTATGTTGTTTTTTCTTAATAACCGTGTTGCCAGGCCTGTTACTTTTCCGGCAATCCATTTTCCAATGAGAAAAACTAAAACAGCACCGATTATTTTTACTGAATAAGTGGTGCCCCATAAGACAAGGGTGTCAATAATTTTTTCAACGTCCAGATTAAAATTCATGATGTACTCCTTTTAATTGGGGTTTTAAATTCGCAAGAAAAACAGTGTTATAATATATCGTTACAACTTAATTTGTTCAATAAATTATTGTGTAATTTTCCTTTTTTTTACACTTTGGACCGCATCTATTCAGAGGGGGTTGGAATAAAGAAGGCAGTTAAATCTTAATTGTTGACAAGAGCGGATAGTCTATACTAAGAAGATCACACTTAGGGCTTTGTTATTTGATCCTGACGATAAATGTATTGATGCAATATAATTTTTGATAAGGAAGAATAAGTCAATAATGAAAGTTATAAGAAGAACAAGCCTGATAACAGGTTTAATGCTGTTTTTAATCCTCCCAATTTATCTTACCCCCTTGTCTGCGATAACCTTGAGTGGGGAAAAAACCCGGGGACCGGTAGAGTTTACCCATGACGATCATATGAGCAGTTTTGACTGTCTGGATTGTCATCATGCAATGGAAAATGGAGAAAACGTTTTGGATGAGTCGGAACTGGAAGAAGGAAATCCTGATATCCTCTGCGGTTCATGCCATACAGATAAAACTAAAATAAATAAACGGGAAGCATTTCATTATCAATGCATCCGGTGCCACGATTCACAGCGGTTCACCACGGAACCGACCGGTCCAACCCTTTGCGGGGAGTGTCATATTCTGACAAAATAATTAAAATCTCTTTTAAAAATTTTGGAGATGTAAAGTGATAAAAGCGAAAAGAAAGCCCATTGAGGAAATCATAGAAACAATCAGCCCGTACACCCGGGTATTGAATGTCGGATGCGGCGGGTGTGTATCCGTATGTCTGGCGGGCGGGCAAAGAGAAGTGAACACACTCAATGCCGAACTGCAGCTTCATATTAAAAAAAACGGACTGACCAAGCGGCTTTCCAGTTATACGATTGAACGGCAGTGCAATGACAGATTTCTGGAAGAGCTGGATGAGAAGGTGCCGCTGTATGACTGTATCCTGTCCATGGCCTGCGGTGCCGGTGTCCAGAACCTGGCGCAACGCTTTGGTACCATCCCGGTTTTCCCTGTGGTGAATACGGTCTCCATCGGGGTTGACAAGGATCTGGGCATGTATGAAGAGAAATGCCGGGCCTGCGGGCATTGCGTCCTGGGGTATACCGGCGGCATCTGTCCGGTAACACGGTGTTCAAAGGGATTATTCAATGGTCCCTGCGGTGGTACCAATGGTGAATCCTGTGAGATCAGCAAGGAAGTCCCCTGTGCATGGTTTGATATTTATAACCGTTTAAAAGGACAGATGCGGGTTGACGATATTCTAAAGGTTCAGCCTCCCATGGAATGGCAGAACCAGACCCCCCGGACAATTATCCAGGAACCCTATGAAAAAAGGTATCGGGTATAAAAAAATAACTCTTTAATGTTTGGTTGGATATAGAACTTATGAATATTTTTTCCTGGACGTTTGCCTACGATTTCCTGCGCGGCCCAATGACGTGGATTGCCGCTGTCGTTTTTATTTTTGGAACTATATATCAGATAATTCAGATATTTTCCCAGCTCAAAACTCAAGACATTTTAAAATTTACGCCCGGCCCTGGTAATTTAATAAAACCTTTGAGCAGTCCTAAGGAGAAAACCGATTGGCTGCTGCGGCTGAAACTTTCCATAGCCGGTGTTAATCCCTTTATGACGGTTTTAACCATTATTTTCCATTTCATGTTGGTGGTTCCGCCTTTTTTTGTCCTGGGTCACAATATTCTGCTGGATAATGCATTCGGCATCAGTCTTATTTCACTGCCGGAACCGCTCAGCGATAACCTGGCGTTTATCGTCATTATCTGCGCGGGTGTTTTCCTTTACCGGCGGTTATTTCTGGAACGGGTAAGAATTATCACGACTTCTGGGGATTATCTGTTTTTATTCCTTGCAGCAGCTCCGTTTATTACCGGATTTCTGGCCTATCACCAGATGTTTGTGTCCTATAAGATTATGATCTCTCTTCATATCCTGTTCGGTGAGTTGATGCTGATGGCTGTCCCGTTCACTAAGTTTGCACATATGATGTATTTTGTTGTGATCCGGTTTTATGCCATGAGTGAATACGGACTGGGAAAAGGGGTGAGAACATGGTAACTGAAAAAAATTTATGTGGAAAATACCGGATCGGAGAAAAAGATGCTTAGAAAAAAGAATACAGCCGGTGTTGATGCCAAAGAAATCAGGGCAATCCTTGATACAAAGAAAAAGAAGATGAAGTTGTCCTTAAAGGCCTGTGCCCACTGTTCCATGTGCGCAGAGAGCTGTTTTTTATTTATGGGCCGGGATAAGGACCCCAAATATATGCCGTCCTATAAATTTATTAACTCCGTTGGGCTGCTGTATAAAAAAAAGGGCAATGTGGACAAACTTGATTTAGGAGTGGTCAGGGACCTGGTATGGGAACGCTGTGTCCTGTGTACCCGCTGCTATTGCCCCATTGGAATTGATATACCGGATATGATTGCTCTGGCACGGCAGGTTTGCAGAAGCCAGGGGGTTTATCCCCAATATGACAGGGAATAAGATATTGCTGTTGCAGCAAGTATAATGCATGCTTTTTAGATGATGATAATTACAGGAATACGTTAGGGTAGTTCTAAAAACAGGATTCAAAAAGGATTCATTGGTATGAAATCAGGAAGTAATGTTGAAAAAATTTTAAAGGCTGGACATTTTGCATTTACCGGAGAATTGGGACCACCCAGAGGGACAAATATAGAGTCAGTAAAAGAAAAAGCAAGGTTTTTAAAAGACCGGGTTGATATGGTCAATATCACGGATAATCAGACCGCCATGGTCAGGATGTCCAGCTGGGCTGCTGCAATGTTTGTTATGGAAGAGGGGCTTGAGCCCAACTACCAGATGGTCTGCCGGGACAGAAACCGGCTTGCCATGCAGGCGGATATCCTGGGTGCCTATGCCCATGGGCTCCGAAATATTTTATGCCTGTCCGGCGACCATCAGCAGTTTGGTGATCATCCCTATACCAAGGGGGTGTTTGATCTTGATTCCATGCAGCTGATATCCATGGTTAAAAAAATGCGGGACGAAGGAAAGTTTTTGGGCGGTGCCGATATTGATGAGCCCCCGAAAATGTTTATCGGTGCGGCCGCCAATCCTTTTGCAGAACCGTTTGAATGGCGGATTCACCGCCTGGCCAAAAAGGTTGCTGCCGGTGCGGATTTCATCCAGACCCAGTGTGTCTACAATATGAAAAAAATCAGGGAATGGATAAAGATGGCCAATGATATGGGATTGACTGAGAAGGTCTATATCCTTCCCGGGGTGACTCCCATGAAGAGTGTCGGTATGGCCAAATATATGAAAACCAAGGTTCCCGGGATGGATGTGCCTGATGAGATCATTAAGCGGCTGCAGGGCGTAGAACGGAAACAGGTTGCTGACGAAGGGATCAAGATCGCCTGTGAACAGATTGAAGAGTTCAAGGAAATGAAAGGTGTTGCAGGCGTTCATCTGATGGCCATTGAATGGGAACATAAGGTGCCCGAGATTGCCGAACGGGCCAAGATGCTGCCAAGACCCAAGGTGTAGCCGGTTTTTCAGTCAGCAATGCCCCCTGGGACAGTCTTCATTTTTTTGCATTGAATGTTGACACCCCCGGTTGCATATACGAAAATACAGTATCCATTGACCGGTCTGAATATCAGGTGTTTGCTGCAGGTTAACAGCCAGGGGGGGAGCACAGCACATGAAAAAGGAGATTGAAAAGGATCTGTTGATCAAAGCGCTGGCTTCGTTCGAGCGTTCAATTCTTATTATATCACCGGATTACAGGATTCTGGCGGCCAATCACCTGACCCAGACATCCGGCCGGATGATTGACATCGGGCAGCACTGTTATAGATATCTTTATGACAGCCCCTCACCCTGTCCGGACTGCCTGGCAAAAGAGGTCCTGAAATCCGGAAAGCCTGCATCACGGCAAGACACTCTGGTTCCTGAAAATAATTCCTGCCTATATTTCTACCCCATGTTTACTGATACAGAGATTTCATCCCTGGCGATTCTGGATTTTTCCGCAGCCAGCATGAAAACAATGGAAGAACGTCTCCATGAATCAAATGAATTTTTAAATAATCTGATCCGGGGGGCAGTGGATGGGATTATTGCATCGGATATGACTGGAAAAATAATCATTTTTAACGATGCTGCCGGTGATATTTCCGGTTATGACGCCAACGAAGTTATCGGAAAAATGCATATCAGCCGGCTCTATCCCGGGGATGGCGCACGGTATGTCATGCGGATGCTTCGAAGTGAAAAACATGGTGGAAAAGGAACCTTGCGCTCCTTTCGTGTGAACATCAAAAACAGGGACGGAGAGCAGATTCCCATCAGCTTGAATGCCAGAGTAGTATATGACAAAGATAAGGAAAAGGCTACTCTTGGCTTTTTTCACGACCTTCGGGAAACATTGAAAATGGAAGCTGAACTTGAAAAAACCCGGATTCAGCTTGTGCAGGCGGAAAAAATGTCTTCTCTTGGGGAACTTGCCGCCGGTGTGGCCCATCAATTGAACAATCCCCTTGGCGGAATCACCTTGTTTTCACAATTGCTGATGGAAGATTTTGATCTGCCCGAAGAGGCGAAAAAAGATCTGGAACGGATTTTTCAGGATGCCCAGCGATGCAGCAATATTGTTAAAGAGCTTTTAACCTTTTCACGCAAGACCAGCAATGAGATGCACCCCCAGGATATTAACCAGATCCTGTCTGAAACCCTTTTCCTGGTCGAAAATCAAACCCTGTTCCAGAATATTGAGATTGTAAAAGATTTTGATGGAATCATTCCAAAGGTCCCGGTGGATGTTCAGAAAATCAAACATGTCTTCATGAATATCATTTTAAATGCTGCCGATGCCATGGAAGGGAAAGGAACCCTTACACTGTACACGCTTTTGGGACCGGACCGGGACCGGGTGGTCATTATGATCAGCGATACCGGAACAGGGATGCCCCAGGAAACACTGCTTAAAATTTTTGATCCGTTTTTTACCACCAAGGAGCAGGGCAAGGGGACGGGCCTTGGGTTAAGCATGGCCTATCGGATTGTTGAAGATCATTGCGGTAAAATATATGCGGAAAGCGATATGGGAGAGGGAACAACTTTTTTTATCGAGCTGCTGCTCAAACCACCTGTAAATGGGGGCAAAGCCAATGAAAAAAAATGAATTTTCCCCAAATACCCTGATCATTGACGATGAACGGGATATCCGGGAGGGATGTGAACGGATATTGTACAAAATGAATTGCGGCGTTTTCAGTGCCGAGGACGGAGAATCAGGTCTTGAAATTCTGGAAAATGAAAAAATTAATATTGTTATCTGCGATATCAAGATGCCCGGAATGGACGGGATTGAGGTGCTGGAGCGAATCAAGGAAAAAGATGAATCCATTCTTGTCATCATGATTACCGGGTTCAGCACAGTGGAAAACGCCATTGCTGCCATGAAAAAAGGCGCGTATGACTTTATTTCAAAACCGTTTACACTGGAGCAGATGCGTATCGTTTTAAACAGGGCCATTGAAAAACTTAAGCTTGAAGAAGATGCCCGGTTGTTAAAGCTTGAACGCAAACAGAACCTGGCTGATCTGGGTGCTGAACAAAGCCGGCTTCGAACCATTGTTGAAGCCCTCCCAAACGGCGTGATGGTCACCAACATGTCCGGGCAGATCGTATTGATTAACCCCATGGCAAAGGCATTTCTGGGTCTGCCTGAAGATATGGAAAACGGCCGGAATATCAGTGATTTTATTCAAGACAAAGGCCTGAACGATTATCTGCTCAAGGTGTCTCGATGCAGCATTGACGGCCGGGATCAGATCGGATCCTATGAACTGGTCCTTTCTGAAGAGCGGTACGTCCTTGTACAGGGGCGGCCGGTGACAGACGACGAAAAAAATTGTCTGGGTGCCGTGGTCGAGCTGTCGGATATATCAGATTTAAAATTATTTGACCGGCTGAAATCCGAATTTGTCGCCAAAGTATCCCATGAGCTTCGATCGCCGCTCTCCGTCATTCACGAGCAGCTGGCCCTTGTGCTTAAGGCAAAGGACAGGGCTGTGTCTGAAAACAGCCAGCATATCCTGGGCCGGGCCAAGGATAAGGCCCACACCCTGATTTCCATGATAGGGGATCTTCTGGATATTTCAAAAATTGAGGCAGGCGCCCAGGGGCGCCAACTGGTAGAAGTCCGGGTAGATGACCTTTTGCAGGGAATTGTTGATTTTTTAAGTGTGGAGGTCCAGAAAAAAAAGCAGACCCTGGAGTATGAAAAACCAAAAAAACCTGTGCTGCCGGTACTTGCTGATCCTGTCGCCCTTGAGAGCGTGTTCGGCAACCTGATCACCAACGCCATTAAATACACGCCGGATAAAGGAAAGATAAAGATCTGCATTGATTGTGTCAAACAGATGGTCCGGGTGCGTGTCAAGGATAACGGATACGGGATAGACGCTGCCCACCAGGAGCGGATTTTTGAAAAATTTTACAGGGTGAAAGATGATAAAACCCGGTTTATTAACGGAACCGGACTGGGCCTTCCCATTGCCAAAGCGCTGGTAGAGGCGTTTGGCGGACAAATTTCTCTCACCAGCCGGCCGGATAAAGGCAGTGAGTTCACTGTCCTTTTACCGGCAGCCGGTGAATAACGTTATCAGTCTAAAAGACTGCTTAAACTTTCGATGATCTGTTCAGGCGATGCTGGTTTTGCCAGATAGTCATCTGCCTCCATGTTTATTCCATGGGAGTGGGAATACTGGGTGGAACTGACATGGTCAGCCACTGCAGTCAGAAGAATGATCGGGATATCTTCAAACCGGGGGTCTTTTTTAAGCTCTGAACAGACTTGAAAACCATCTTTTTCAGGCATCATTACATCTAAGACAATGGCATCCGGCGGGTTTTCATTTACCTTTTTAATGGCTTCAACACCATTGTAGGCCACATCAATATCATACCCTTCCATGGCAAGGTTATCTTTTACTACCGCAACAAAATCGGGTTCATCATCAACAACCAGCACTCTTTTTTTGCTCATTTTACCCTCCCGTTGATTTGCGTTTTATTAAAATACTATAGCATGCTCAAAATATGAAGTCGATGGAATCTTATATTACAAATTGCGAAAAATATACAAATAAATTCATAGATTTTACATTCCATTCATGAATTCTCCAGCCCTCTTAATTGGACCCCAATAATGGGAAACGTAAAAATGATATCATAATATCCATGATTACCGCTGCATATAATAATAGCGGAATAAAAAAAGTCTTTTTTGTGACACCACAAAGTGGTAATTAAAAACATTGTGTTTTTTTCGTAAAAATTGCAGCCATAAGAGAGTGTTTTATGAATCTATCAAGCCAGATCCCGTGGGTTATTTTTAAACTTGAGAATGAAAATTACGGTGTTTCCGCCTTTCAGGTAAAAGAGATGGTCAAAATGCCCAGGGTTGTACAGATTCCGGCGACCCCGCATTTTTATCGTGGTGTCATCAACCTTCGCGGCAAAATCATCCCGGTGATGGATACAAGGATCAGGTTCGGTATGCATTCTTTGCCCGATGAAATTCAGGACCTGGTCCGCCTTTTGGGACAGCGAGAGCAGGACCATCTCAACTGGATCAATGAACTGGAAGCTTCGGTCAAGGAATCCCGTACCTTCAAACTGGCCACTGATCCCCACAAATGTGCCTTTGGTCAATGGTATGATCAATACAGGAGCGACAACCGTATCATAAATATGTGTCTGGAAAAATTCGATGCGCCGCACAGGAAAATCCATGGAGTGGCCATACAGGTTAAAACCCTTGAAGAAAAGAACTGCTTTGATGATGCTTTTGACTTGATTAACCGGACCCGGAACAATGAGCTGGCTGAGATGGTTAAACTTTTTGCCGAGGCCCGAAAGCTTTTGATAGAAGAACAACGAGAGATTGCACTGGTCATAGAGCATGGACAAAACAGTATTGCCCTTGCGGTTGATACCATTCAAGCCGTTGAAAAAATGACCATTGAGCAGATCAGTGATCTTCCGAAGATCACTGTCAACCGGGAGAACAGGTCCATCATAGCCATTGGAAGACGTAAAAATGAGGATGCATTCGTTCAATTGATTGACACGGATATCCTGCTTGCCGATTCAAAGATCCCGGTCAATCACAGTCCTCGTATTTGAACCGGATATATCTTTAACGGGTTTGGCGAATACGCGCTTTACCCATTTCAAAATAGATATTTTCAAGGCCGTTCTTGTGAATTTCAGCCTCAAGCACCTTATCAAGGGGGGTGAAACTTGTAATATGGCTTTTGTCGGCTGAAACGGTTACCAGGACAACCTGGTTTATTACAGGATAATAATAAAGAAGCTTGCCGGGCATGGGGCGCTGCCAGGCGTGTTCCACGGAATAGCAGGTGCCGCTGAATTTTGACGGGGTATGGCTGTTGAGTCCCTGAATTCGATCAAACATGACGGATTTCCGGGTTCCCTCCCTGGTTTCAGAAAGAACACTGATGTCGGCCACCCGGGCCACGGCTTTGATCAATGATTCATCTGCCTGCCGGTGATAATGCTCCGGCGGCATCACTGCAAACGCAGTAACCCCTGACAATAGAAAAAAATGAAGAAATAAACCCCACAGGACCAGCCATTTTGAAAATTTTTTTGAAATCAAGGCATTCCTCCCATTTATTTATATCCTGACTCCATACAATACCATTATCTGCGTTTAAAGTTCAAGAATCTGCAGAGAGTTCATCTGAAAAATATTGAAGCAAGCCGCGAATTCGCCGCCGCCCTCCATACAGATCCCGGCATGCATGCCGTTTATGTCAAGAAGGGTCATTGTTTTATACATGAAAGGCTGGGCAAAGTAAATTTTGCCGTTTTTTGTCATATTTTCGTTTTTTGCTTTTCTTGACAAAAAAACCGCCGTCTTCTATTATCTTATTAAAGATAACGTGCTTTATTTAGCCTGATCCCGATTCCCTTTGTTTTTATACATGAATTCGTTTGATTATAAATGGCTCTATTTTTTTTGGTAATTCTGAAAAAGATGCAGTCGATTAATTATTAAACTCTGGCACTAATGTTGCTTGAAATAAATTAAACAGGAGAGAGAAATAATGCAAAAAAATTTAGGATTTACCCTTATAGAATTAATGATTGTAATTATTATACTCAGCGTACTGATAGGAATTGTTGTCCCTTCAGCAATGAGATTCTTACCCAATATGAGGGTTAAGGCGGCGGCAAGGACATTATATTCAGATATGCAGAAAGCAAAAATAGAAGCAATAAAAACCAATCAGGCTGTAATGATCAGTTTCGTTGACGGTGCATACGCGCCAGGAGGC
>JBNKNP010000158.1:0-3004 GCA_050293905.1 Desulfobacteraceae bacterium
ATGAGAACCATATTGATATTCAAACCGATTACAGGCAATGTGCCTTTGGCAAATGGCTGTACAGCGATGCTGCACAGAAAACCGCTGATTCAAACCCGAAATTCGCCGAATTAATCCGGGAAATAAAAGACCCGCACATGAAACTGCATGAATCTGCAAAAAAGATCATCAAATCATATCAGCAGATCCATGAAGGACTTGGCCACACCCTGAGCATGCGGCTGGACGACCACCGGAGATGGACCATTGAAGTCAGCAAGGGATTAATAACGAATTCACAGGCCCGGGTTCAGACTGATCCTGAAAAATGCGGATTCGGCAAATGGCTGGCATCGGATGAAGTGATAAGACTCATGGCACAGGATGCCCGTTTAAACAACATCCTTGGCAAGGTTACCACGCCCCATGACGCATTGCACCAAAGTGCCGTCGACATAAATGCAGCCTTAAAAAACGGGAACCCAGGACAGGCCAGAACCATATTTAAAAACCGGACAATAAAGTATCTGGACAGTGTTTCCACTCTGTTCGGGGAAGCCATGGATTATGAAAACAACCGGGTCGCCGGAAAAAATACAGCTGTTGATATTTTTAAAAAAGAGTCTCTCCCCGAATTAAACCGGATAAAACAGATACTCAGCACATTCCAGCAGACTGCCCAGTCTTCTCTGAAAGGACAGCACCAGGCAGCTTTGATTTATGCCACCCAGACCGCCCCTAATCTCAAAAAAGTGCAGACCCTCCTCGGAAAGATGAGAAGCGAAGTTAAAGCCAATATGCTCACGGACGAAGCCATGCTCTCCGCAGCCGGCAGTACCAAAAGAAATGTTGCAATTATTGCTTTTGTCGCCTTTATTGCAGGAGCGGTACTGGCTTTTTTTATTTCAAAAGGAATTATCAATGTACTGAGCAATATCACAGAAGGCTTAGGCGAAGGAGCAAGTCAGGTGGCTTCGGCATCCAGCCAGATATCCACGTCCAGTCAGTCCATGGCTGAGGGTGCCTCCCAGCAGGCGGCAGCCATAGAGCAGACCTCTTCATCCATGGAAGAAATGGCTGCCATGACCCGAAAAAATGCGGACAATGCAGGTCATGCAGACAACCTGATGAAAGATTCAAGCAAAATTGTCCAGTCGGCTGCCGAATCCATGACCCGGTTAACCCAGTCCATGGAAGATATTTCCAAGGCAAGCGAAGAAACCTCAAACATTATTAAAACCATTGATGAAATTGCTTTTCAGACCAACCTTCTGGCGTTGAATGCCGCTGTTGAAGCTGCCCGGGCCGGAGAAGCCGGTGCCGGATTTGCAGTGGTGGCCGACGAGGTCAGAAACCTGGCCATGCGGGCGGCGGAAGCTGCAAAAGATACGGCACGGCTCATTAAAGGAACCGTTAAAAAGGTGAATGACGGGTCTGAAATTGTGACAATGACCAGCGAGGCATTTGGCCAGGTCGCTGAAAGTTCTAAAAAAATCGGAGCATTAATCAGTGAAATATCCGAGGCATCCAAAGAACAGTCTGAAGGAATCAGCCAGGTGAATAATGCAGTCTCCGATATGGACAGGGTTGTGCAGCAAAATGCCGCCACGGCTGAAGAATCAGCATCTGCATCTGAAGAGATGAACGCTCAGGCCGAACAGCTCAGGGATTATGTAAATGATCTGGCAGCTCTGATCACGGGTAAAAATCAAAGCCGGCACAGCAGACCGGGCCGGAATGTAAAAACAATTTCCCAGGTGCCCCGGCAGCCGGCGGAAATAAAAAGAGCTCAAATTGTCCGTTCAAATGAAATCACGCCGGAACAGGTCATTCCGTTTGACGAGGATGAGGATGAGGATTTTAAAGATTTCTAGTCAGTTCCAGTTTTACGGCCTGGGCGAGTTGTTCGATGGTATAGGGTTTGCGCAGATATGTGCCGGCCCCCAGTGACAGTGTTTTTTTAACATCGTCCGACTTGGAATATCCGCTTGCCAGAATCGCCCGCTGATCCGGCTTGAATTCAATGATCTGCTCATATGTCATCAGGCCGCTGATCCCCGGGGCCATGATCATATCCAGAATAATTAAATCCAGCGAATGATGCCGTGCGTATTCCACGGCATCTTCACCGCTGGAAACCGTTTCCACATTATATCCCAGCCACTTAAGCATTTTTGAACCGATAATCCGCTGTTCCTTTACATCATCAACAATGAGGATGGTTTCTCCTGAGCCCATATAATCTGACAGATCTATGGTTTCATCCGCCATGATGACCATTTCCTCAGTTGTCACCGGAAAATAAATATTGAAAACAGTCCCTTTTCCCGTTTCGCTCTGCAGATCAATATGTCCGCAATGATCTTCAACAGTCCCCCACACAACTGCCATTCCCAGCCCGGTGCCGCTTCTTCCCATAACTTTTTTGGTATAAAAAGGCTCAAATATTTTTTCCTGCTCTTCAGGTGCAATTCCGATTCCCTGGTCGGAAACAGATAATAGGATATACTCCCGGGCAGACTCATGATCTGTGTTGAAATTCACCTGGTCAGCATGAACATTCCGGGTTTCAATACGGATAATACCGCCGTCGGGCATGGCCTCTGCAGCATTGGAAACGATATTCATAACGGTTTTCAGAAGATGCACGGGAGAGCCTTTGATGGATTTTAAATCTTCAGCCAGGGAAAGTCGAAATGCCACGCCCGGATGGAAAGAGAGCAGCTTTTCACATTCCGGCAGTGAAAGATACCGGGATATGATGGTATTTAAATTAAGCACTTCACCCACAGAGACGCCTCTGCGCGCAAGGGTTAACAGATCATCAACAATGGTGGCGGCCCGTTCGCCCGTGGCCTGGATTTCTTTAATCGGTCCTCTCATTTCATGATTGTCCGGAAGATCCATCAACAGCAGTTCAGGATAATTGATAATGCCGGACAATATATTGTTCAGGTCATGGGCCACGCCCCCGGCCAGTTTTCCGATAGCCTCCATCTTCTGGGACTGCCGCAGCTTCTGCTCT
>JBNKNP010000159.1:0-10708 GCA_050293905.1 Desulfobacteraceae bacterium
GATCTTTATGGGGGCTTTCCCGCAAACCTAGCTGCCATTGAGATGATGAAACAATATTGTGCAGAACATATCGGTGTTGAAAACGGTGAGATCATTGCATCATCCAAAGGTCTTCATATATACGATTATGTGTTTGAAATAGCAGAAGCCATTCGCGGCAGATCCATAAGCGAGTTCAGAGAAATGTCATAGCTGCTGCTATTTCACTCGTATTAAAGATCAGGTATTCCTGTTCAGGTTATATCAAGTTCGCACTGATCATTTAAATGAAGCTTGTATAGGTATGCAGCCAGCGCCAGAACCGGTATCGCCAGGATAAATCCGAAAAAGGGTAAAATAGTTATACCAATAATAATGAGGGCTGCGGCCGCGGCAAAAAGCAAAGCAACGAGCATTAATCTTGATATTCTCTGGGGTACGCATTCATTTGATTTCATAGCATCCTCCTAATTTATTCCGACAGCATGTCATGATGGAATCACGATTGTTGTGCCTAAACATAAAGTAAGGAGTGCCTAATAAAATTCAAGGCTTTTTATTCAGGAAGCCGGATCACCATCACCGGAAGTTCACTGTCCTTGACAACCCGCCGGGCGGTTCCGCCAATCAGGGAAGATTCAAGAATGTTATAGCCGTGCTTCCCAATTATAATCAGATCGGCATTGACCTTGTCCGCAGTCTTGAGAATTTCCAGACAGGGGACACCGCTGGTTATCCGGATATCGTCAACCATGAAGTCGCACGAATCCAGCTTATTATCCATTTCACTGCAGAATGCGGAGACACGTTCTTTGATGGTGGCTTTGGATTTTTCTAACTGCTCGGCTTTGAGTTTATCCCAGTTTTCCTTTCCCATCATCTCCTGAATATGAAGTTCGGCCACATGGTTCATTGATTCCATGACATATAAAATGGTGATGCTTGCGTCATAACGGCTTGCCAGATCTGCTGCATATCCGAACGCATACCTGGCATTTTCCGACAGGTCTGTTGCATAAAGAATCCTTTTGATTTCAGGGGCCATTTTGTCCTCCTTAAAATAAAAATAAGTACTGGTTTATTGTCTGGAACTCGATCCGTTACCCGGGAACTTTCAACCGTATAAATATAATTTATATCTTCTAACGGATAGGTCAAGAAAAATACCATGAACACGAGGCTGCAAAGTCAGCGGCAATGAAAAAACATCATGAAACTGATTGGTAAGATAAAAAAAACAAGATTTTCCATTATGTTTTCATTTTCGGGCAGGGACTGGTATAGTTGGCCTTCACGGCGGAACGATTCAAATCTGCAATAAAAATAATAATGATATTAAAACAACCGTTTTTCTGCCTCTGATTTCCGGGGCCTCGTTTATACAGAAACGGTATGGTTGGGAATACGGCATACCCGCCTATCTTACTGCTTCATTTGTTGGCTGGTCGAGGATTGAAGCAAATTGCCACTACACCCGTGATGTCCTGGCCGGCGCTTCAATTGCTATTGTCAGCACCCATATCTTTACAGATGCATGTAAACCTAACGCCATTGTCACCCTTTGATCGGAAAAGATATCTATGGTGTCCAAGTTTCTTTTCATTTTTAGCATTAATACTCTGGGCAAGCAAAAAAAGTAACTTTTGTTTTATCCTTGATTGATATATTATATATTTTTGTGATTAAGCTGTTTATCCTAATAGTCAATTAAATTTAAAAAAAAGATAAACTATGACCGTCCAGAATGAGGCTGTGACCAAAGCAGATGTCATGGCATTGAAATCCAGATGGAACCAGGCGGTTCCGGACAGCCCGGAAACATTGGCGCAGCAGACGGTGAAGCGTTTGAAAACCGAGTGCCGGAAGGGGCACCCTGACCGGCCGTTGAATCTGGACTTAAGAGGAATTACACTTTTCCATGAAGATCTTTCCAACCTGGACCTGTCCGGATATGATTTTTCTTATGCCAGCCTTAACCGGTGCGACCTGACCGGGGCGAATTTAAGCTATTCAACCTGCCATAGAGCCAGCCTTGAGCAGGGTGTTTTTAATGATTGTGAGTTTATCGGCTCAGATCTGACATTTGCAAATCTGAACGAATGCAGTGCAACACACTGCGGCTTTGGCGGCGCTGACCTTTCCCATGCCAGCATCATTCATGCTGATTTGAGCAAGGCCACTCTCTCCCGGTCCAAATTGATTTGCACTGATTTAAGAGCGTCGAATTTAAAAAATGCACGGTTATCCGAAGCTGATCTGTCCCATGCCATATTTACAAGGGCCGTACTGGTTGAAAGTGATTTAAAACACAGTGTTGTGGTCGGGACCACATTTGATCTGGCAGATATGCAAGGCTGCCGCCTGCTGGGTATTAAAGGATTTAAAAAGGCCGGCTGGATCGGGGCGGATATCCGGGGGCTGGACCTAAGGGGAGCCTATCTTGTTCGGCGGTATATTGCCGATGAGAATTATTTGTTTGAATTTCAAAAAATGTCCAAATTCCATAGAGCCCTGTATCTGCTCTGGTGGGCATCTTCAGATTGCGGCAGAAGCCTTTTAAGATGGTTTGTCTGGCTCTTTGGCGCCACACTGATTTTTGCGGGTATTTACACCATGGTGGATATTGATTATGGTGAGCACGCCACCATTCTTTCCCCGATATACTTCAGTTTTGTCACATTAACAACGCTGGGGTATGGTGATGCCGTACCCGCATCTATTCCGGCACAGATTTTTGTTACCCTGCAGGCCATTACCGGTTATATGGGGCTTGGCGGTTTGTTGAGTATACTAGGAAATAAAATGGCCCGAAGGGCTGAATAAAATTCAGGAGAATTATGTTTTCTTTTTTTAAAAATAAAGTAGATCCCAAAGCAAAGTTGAAAAAAACATTAAAAGGCTATAATCTGCCCTCTTTCCCGGCAGTGGTGATGCAGATTCTGCAGAAAATCAGAAGTCCCTATGCCTCATCTTCAGATATTGCCAAATCATTGTCCCTGGATCCGGGTCTTTCTGTAAAATTACTGGCCATTGCCAATTCTGCGGCTTTCTCGCCCGTCAACCGGGTGGAAAACCTGACCCAGGCCATTGCATTGGTGGGACTGTCCCAACTGGAGTCCCTGGTGCTGGGCGTGGGGGTGGCAAAGGGAATCCCTAATAAAATGTGTCAATGGCATGACCCGGCTGCATTCTGGCTGACCTCAGCCCGGCGGGCCATGCTTGCCCATGAACTGGCACAGATCCTTTGTCCGGTAAAGGAATCCGAATGCTTTACCGCAGCTTTTCTCCAGGATATGGCGCTGCCGTTTCTGGCCTGTTACAGAAGCGAAGACTATGAACCGATTCTTAAAGAATGGCATGTTGACGGGGGGGATCTTGCACAGCTTGAACGAAAATCCTTAGACTGGGATCATGCCGAAGTGGCGTCGTGGATCTGCCATGAATGGGGACTGCCTGAAAATATTGCTTTGGCCATTCACAATCACCATGATCCAGGAACCGATGCTGATCCTGAAACCTTAGGACCGGTGCGCCTGGTCTCCATTTTAAGGGAAGGAGAAACAGATAACGGATTGGATGAAATAATTGAAACCGCTGAAAACAGGTTTCATATTTCTTCAGAGAAAATGGAATCCATTATTGAATCCGGTTTTGAAAAAGCCAAGGAGCTGGCCCGGATGATTGTCTGATTTTTTTACATCTTTTTTACAAGTTCTTTACCGCGCTATGACACATTCATTCATTGAATCCTTTAAAATTAACCTGAAATGGTAAAACAGCCAAAATGGCGGTTTTTTGGAAATCAGGGTTAATTCAGCAAATAAAGGAGATGGGTTATGAGACGGATTTTCAACAGTTATCAGCAAAATATTTTTTTTCTGGCAGCAGTGTGTGTATTGTATTTTTTTGCAAGTACCGTGTCGGCCGGTATCAGGCCGGACAAAGTATCCTGCCGCATTGAGACGGACCGGGCCATCCTGCCTGCGGGAGAATCCCAGGATGTGGTGATCAAGGTCACGCTTGAAGCGCCGCCGGCGCCGGCTGATACAAGGCGGCCCAAAGTGAATCTGGCCCTTGTTCTGGATCAGTCCGGTTCCATGACAGGTACAAAGATTGATCAGGCTAAACAGGCAGCCATAGAGGTTGTAAAACGGCTGGGACCCGGGGATGTCTTTTCCGCTGTGGTCTATGATACCAATGTAAATACCATTGTTCCGGCCCGGAAGGCACAGGACCTTCAATGGATAATCAGCAGAATCAGACAGATCCGGGCAACCGGCAATACCGCCCTTTTTGGCGGGGTCAGCCAGGGTGCTTCAGAGATCAGAAAAAATCTTGGAAATAATTTTGTCCACAGGATTGTTCTGCTCTCGGACGGACTGGCCAATGTCGGGCCAAGTTCGCCCGAAGATCTGGGACGTCTGGGGGCGGCGCTGATCAAGGAAAATATATCCGTTACAACGGTCGGGGTTGGAACCGATTACAATGAAGACCTTATGGCCCGGTTGTCCCAGAAAAGCGACGGTAATACGTATTTTGTTGAATCCGGCAAGGATCTTCCCCGAATTTTTTCCGCTGAGCTCGGAGATGTATTAAATGTTGTGGCCAAACAGGTCAAGGTGATTATTTCCCTGCCGGATACGGTTGATCCTGTCGGTATTGTTGGAAGAGAAGGGCGGATCAACGGCAGAACAATCGAGCTGTATATGAACCAGCTTTACGGTGCCCAGGAAAAATATGCCCTGGTTAAGGTCCGGGTTCCGGAATCATCTGCCGGAACAAGAATCAAGATCGCCGGTGCAACGGTGGTATACCAGAATCCGTTCACACAAAAAAAGGAAAGCTCCACAGGAGTCTCGTATGCTTCGTTCAGCAAAGACGAAAGAAAAATCGCCGGATCCACAAATGTTGATGTGGTCAGGGACTATCAATTGAATCTGAACGCCCTGGCCCAGGAAAAGGCGATTGAATTGTCGGACAAGGGTAAAAAGAAAGAGGCGGCCAGCACGCTCAAACAGTCTGCGGCGCAACTGAAAAAAATCGGGACACTGTATCAGGATGACGAATTGCTGGAACAGGCAGCTGAATTGGAAATTCAGGCAGATACCATCCAGGAGGGCGGCATGGATAAAAAAAGCCGGAAGATATTAAGAACCAAATCATATCAGATGAAAAATCAACAGCTTTCGAAATAAAAGAAAATCTGGTAAGGCATAGGGGATGAAAAATAAACGGTCCATCTTTTTTTTCTGGGCACTTTTTTTAGTGCCCACCCTTGTGATTGCGGGTATGGCTTTTGTCCTGCTGAAAAATGAGCAGGAACGGCTTCACCTGTCTGCCCTCCATGTCCTGTCACAGCAGGCCGGTTCTGTGTGTGACACCATCCACCTGACCGTTGAAGCGGTCCAGGAAAATCTTGAACAATCCCTGCTTGAAATCGATCCGTCCATGCTCAGGAATGAACTGCTTCAATGGGAGCTGTCCAATCCATTGGTTCGCAATGTGTTTATTTTTTACCCCCGGAATTCTGCGGAGGAAAAACTGGTGTACCCGGTTAAAGGGCTGGCCGCCACCCCTGAAGAGCGCCGGTTTACGGCCCGGTATCAAGCCTTGTTTTCCGGCCGGATAAAATTTGAAACACCCGGGATTTCAGAAAAACACGCTCTGGGCGAAAAAAAGACGGTATCCCCCAGGAAAAAGCTGGTTGCCCTGTCCCGCCAGAGTCTGCAGGATAAAATGACGGCCCGGAAAGACATGATCCCTGACCGGTCCGGGCAGAAATATATCGGGAAAAAAGGCTGGTTTCCCTGGTTCAGCGAAAATCATCTTTTTTTGCTGGGTTGGGTCCAGGCATATGAAAACGGTCCTGTTTACGGTGTTGAGCTGGAATTGATGACCCTGCTCTCCCGCCTGGTGGCGGATTTCCCGGTCCTGCCGGACAAAGAGACCACCCTGGTGCTGCTGGATGGAAATGCAAATATCATGCACCAGTCCGGCCGGACCATTGACTTGGCCGGGGGGGATCCGGCTGTGGAGAAACCTGTCGTGACGATACCGGTTTCTTCCCTTTTGCCCCATTGGCGGCTGGCGGTATATACCAAAGGAAAAGGGCTTAATACCCACCGGCAATTTTTTTATCTCTCTGTTATGTTGCTGGGAATATTTATTGCCGCCATTGTCTCGGGAGGCATTCTGCTTACCCGTCTGACCTTGATAAAAATCAAAGATAATCAACAGAAGACCTCGTTTATTTCTTCTGTTTCCCATGAACTGAAAACACCGCTTACCAGCATCCGGATGGTTGCGGAACTGCTGCTGTCCAAACGGGTGAATGATCCGGAAAAAAGACAGACTTACCTTTCCGTGATTGTCAGCGAAAGTCAACGGTTGACCAGATTGATCAATAATGTGCTGGATTTCGGGCGGCTGGAACAGGGCAGAAAAACCTATCATTTAAGCCCTGTGGATGTGGCGGATCTGCTTAACCAAATCATTTCCGCCCACACCCTCCGGATAAATGAGCACCGGCTTGAGATTATAACGGATATTGCCAAAGACGATTTCATGATCCATACGGACCCGGATGCTGTGGAACAGGTGGTATTGAACCTGATCGATAATGCTGTAAAATATGCGGGCAAGGGAGAGTATATTCGATTTGTTCTCAGGCGGAAACAGGATCAGGTTGAATTGAAAATATGCGATGACGGGCCCGGTATCCCGACAGCACAGCAGGAATTGATATTTAACCGGTTTTATCGGATCGATGATTCTTTGACGGCTGACCAGCCCGGGTCCGGCCTGGGATTGAGTATTGCCCGGCAGATTTTAAGGGATCTTGGCGGTGACCTGATTGTTGAATCAAACGGTAAACACGGCAGTTGTTTTATTGTTCGATTAACCGGCCGGGAAAAAACCAGAAGGGAATAACCATGACTCAGATTCACATACTTGTGGCAGAAGACGACCCCCATATCCGGATGGGTCTGAAAGATACCCTTGAAAGTGAAGGATATGCCGTCATGCAGGCCGGGGATGGCCGTGAAGCAATAACCCTGTTTCAAAACCAGGCAATCGACCTGGTTATTCTGGATGTGATGATGCCGGAAAAAAGCGGGTATGATGTCTGCCGGCAGATCCGTAAAATCGATCAGCATATCCCGGTGATCATGCTCACGGCAAAATCCGAGGAAATTGACAAAGTAGTCGGTCTGGAGCTGGGTGCGGATGACTACATGACCAAGCCATTTGGTATTCATGAACTTCTGGCCCGCATCAAGGCTGTCCTTCGCAGGTCAAACCGGGCGGAATCTTCTCCTGAGACGGGCAGGCGGCATTCTTTTATATTCGGGCAGTGCGAGGTAAATCCCCAAACATATAAACTGACCTGCAAATCCGGCAGGAAAGCGGGACAGATGGACCTTTCCGAACGTGAGGTGAAGCTGCTCTGCTGCTTTTATCAGCATGCCGGAAAAGTGTTGCGCCGGGACACGATTCTCAATGCCGTCTGGGGAATTGAATATCTGGGAACGACACGGACCCTGGATCAGCATATTGCCCAGCTGAGAAAAAAAATCGAACCGGATCCGTCCCGTCCGACTGTCATTACAACGATTCACGGTGTGGGGTATCGGTATGAAGGGATACAGGCTTAAATGATCATCACGGCCCTGGTTTTTAATAAACATAAAGGATAGACAGACATAACCTGACATGGGAAAGGAGAAGATTATGGATTCAAGAATCAAAGACGCAGTTATGGCATCATTTGTTGCAGACGCCCTGGCGCTTGGGGTTCACTGGGTGTATGATATTGCGCTCATTAAAAATAAATACGGCAGGCTGGAACAGATGGTGGCTCCGGAACTGGCACCGTATCACAGCTCGAAAGAAAAAGGGCAGTTTACCCACTATGGGGACCAGGCCCTGGTACTGCTGGAATCCCTTGCCCAAAATAATGGGTTTGATCCTGGCCATTTCAGCAGGGCGTGGCAGGCATTGTTTGAAAATTATACCGGATATGTGGATAGTGCGACAAAGGAAACGTTGCATAATTTGCAGATTGATCCTGAGATGAGACCGTCAGGTTCCCTGTCTTTTGATCTGGGTGGCGCGGCAAGAATAGCACCGCTGGCGCTTTACTATGCAAAGGATATTGATGGTTTTGTTTCGTCTGCCCTGGCCCAGACTGCCATGACCCATAACCAATCTGTGGTGACGGATACGGCCCGGTTTTTTTCTTTTGTTGCAGTAATGGTCCTTGATGGAGAAAAACCATCCAAAGCCCTTGAAAAAAGTCTGGATAAAATACCGGATGCCCCACAGGTCAAACAACTGATCACCAAAGCCCTTGACACCGGCCGGGAAGATACCGCAAAAGTCACAGCACGGTTCGGCCAGATGTGCGCTGTGGAGGCAGCCCTGCCGTCCTGCATTCATTTGATCGTAAAATATGAACAGGATCTGAAACAGGCCCTGATTGAAAACATCATGGCCGGCGGAGATTCGTCTGCCAGGGGCATGCTTGCAGGATTTGTTATCGGCGCATATCAGGGACTCGGGCAAATCCCCCAATCCTGGCTGGATGATATGCAAGCATTTGAAAAGATTAATAACTTAATGGGTCAGGCAGGGCGGGAATAATCCGTCTTGACACTTACAATCTAATTTATTATAGGGGTTGTACAAATACCAAATCCGGTGTAAGGATACTTGGCTGGATTGCAAAGGTCTTTTTTAGACTTGTTTACTATGAATTTGAACGCATTTATCCCCTGCATTTTTTTATTCTGCTAGGCCGGCAATCAACAGCTGTATGGAAGAAAAACGGAGGCCCACATGTCTGATACTATCGGCTGGGGTTGCAGCCTTTTAAAAAATCCCCACAAAGCAGGACAGGAAGCAGCGCGATCTGCCTTGGACACAATAGATAGGCAAGAGTGCCATTCCTGCGTTGTGTTTTCAACGGTCGGTTATAATCCGGAAATCTTGCTGACATCCATAAAGGAAGAAATAGGAAACGTGCCCATGGTGGGGTGCTCCGGGGCCGGATGCATTGCCCCGGGCATGGCTGATGAAAGCAACCACTGTGTTATCGTAGGGGTTATCGCGGATCCCCTGATCCGTATGGATACTGCCGGTCTGGCCGGCATAAGGGATTCTGAAACAGGCGGGCACACCATTGGAAAAGATCTGAAACAGAATATGAAAGATGACGCCCGGTGCATCATGCTTTTTCCGAGCGGTCTTAACACTCTTGCAGAAGAACTGATGGCCGGTGTTGAAGAACAGCTTGGCAAAGAACTGCCCATTATCGGCGGATTTGCCGCTGACAATCTATTAAGAGAGAAAACTTATCAATACCATGACTGGCAGATTTATACAGACGGCATCGCCGCTGCCCTGCTCAGCGGGGATTTTTTCCTGGTCACCGATGTCACCCACGGCTGCATGCCCATTGGAACACAAAAAGAGATCACAAAAGCGAACCAGAACCGTATTTATGAAATTGACCATCAGCCGGTGATGGATGTCATCGTGGAGTATGTGGGAGAAGAGATCAAGGAGGATTTTGGAAAAATAGCGCTGCATTTTTGCATTGGGCAGAAAACACAAGGGTATCTTTCGAAATGCTATGATCCGTTTATCATACGATATATTATAAAACACCATCCCGAAGACGGTTCCATCTCCCTGCCGGTTAAATTTAAAAAAGGAGACAAGGTCTGGGTGACCCGCAGAGATCACGAAAAAATGCTCAAGGCTGCCAGGAACAGTATTGAGAACCTTAAAAAAGCCGTGGGAGATAACACCGTGCTGATGGGCTTTCATTTCGATTGCGTGGGAAGAGGCAGGCTGGTTTTTTCAGAGCAGGATAAGTTGTCCCTCATTGGTTCATTTAGAGAAAAATTGGCCCCGGACAGCCCCTGGCTGGGCTTTTTTACTTATGGTGAATTCTGTCCTGTCGGCAAACGGAATGTGTTTCATAATTATTCGGCTGCACTTGTCCTGCTTTGCCGGGAAGGTTCCCTGCATGGTTAATCAGTCCCAAACCCTGAAAGACCCTGAACAAATGCAGGAACGGATTCATTTCCTGGAAGATCAGGTTCGATCTCTTAATGATCAGGTGAAAAAACTGTGTGCCGGTGAATTGACCCGATTTGATCTCCAGGGTAAACTGGATTTTCAGCTCAAAATCCAGGCCGAACTCATCCGGTTAAGCCAGAAATTTCAGACCATGTTTGATGAACACGAGATCGGCGCCCTGGTCGCTGAAATTCTGGTTGAAAAGTTTGATTACCAAAAAGCTCTGGTTTGCATGAAAACGACGCCTCTTGGCGGGTATACAGTTACGGGGATGGAAGGGTATTATGAAGATGAGGAAAAAAAATCCGTCCTAAAAGCTGTTCCGGAGTTTATATCATCCGTTCAACCTGACCGGATGGTGGAATTACAAATCCGCAGTGCTGCTGACACGTATCCGGGTCTGCTGATGGATGAACGGGTCCTGATTCCATTGAATTCGGCAAAAGAAAATGTCACGGGCTTTATTGTCTTTGGGAACAGCCTGGAGAATGCCGCTTTTCACCGCGCTGTTAACGAGGCCGACCGCAACCTCTGGGAGACCATTGGGAGTGTGACAATTTCTGCTCTTGAAAGTGCCCGGCTTTACAATCATCTTTCCCGGGAACAAAAAGGGCTGAGAAAGGCCCACTATGAACTGACCCAG
>JBNKNP010000160.1:0-2694 GCA_050293905.1 Desulfobacteraceae bacterium
GCATAATCGCACATCTGTGTAGCAAATTCGAGCAATATCTATAAATCAAATAAATTTGGATAGTTAAGATTGGACTTGATATGCAGTGCGTGCAATTTTACACCATTATCTGTCAATTTAAATGCGGTTACAACGAATTTCCAGGTATTATATTTGTATGTATCTGAAATTTATAAATTTATTCTCTATGGCATGGATTTTGTTATTTAAAAAATTGCCAGGCAGGCAAAACGCATAAACTGGCAGATAATAACTAAACCAAGAGGAGAATGTCATGAAAACTTTATTTACCTTAACCGCAGCTTTTTTGGTCCTTTTTTTTGCAGTCAGCACGTTTGCATCTGAGCATAAAAATGTGCAGGCAACCGGCAAATCAAGTCCATCCGGCGGGATGGTCCACTGAGAACCTGCTCGTTATGATTGATTAATAAGCTGTCCGGGGCAAATTGGCGCAGGAAATATTTAACATCCAAAAAACGGGAACGAAGAAATTAAACGGATAAAGGGTGGGCAACCATGAAAATCAGTTTTGATACAGAAGAAGATCACAGGGAACAGGAAGAAATGAAAACCGGGATCGTTTTTGATCTAAAAATTCTATTATCCACCATTAAAGGAAAAACCATCCTGATGAGGAATAAATATCAGTCAGATCAACATTCCCAGGCGGATTTTGATGATATCGTCAATCTCGTTGAGGAAAGCATCATAAGAACAGAGTTGATTTCAGTTCCTTTCACAAATCTTAAAAATCTGCCCTGGGAACCGATCCGGTTATGCGATTAGCAAAAGGGAAGAATAAATCATTAAATTCCCGAAATACCGGTCCTGGAACCTTTTTGGGATCGGCCTTTTGGGGCTTGCCGGTGTCTTCCGGCGCAAATATTACGTTAAATTTTAAAAAAAGGAGCATAAGAAAAATGAAAAATTGGGGCCGTAACATTAAAAAGAATCTGATCATCCTCGCGGTGTTGTTTTTATTCCCTTCCGTGGGGTTGTCTTCAATAATTGATCTTCAAACCACAGTCGATGGCAAAGGTCTTTTCCAAGTCGCTGGTTTTACACAGGAATGGGTCAAAATCAGCAGCACACTGAATATGTCTTATGATGAAGGTGTCGCATGGGGCCAGGCTAACGGTTTCCGCATGGCAAAAAAGCTTGAGGTTAATGGGTTGTTCTCCGATCTTCTGGGTACGAATGACCCCTATGATTTTAACACCGAATTCTCGATCATCGGGGGGATTAATAATGCCAGCAATGAAATTGCCCCCCGCTATTACTCGGCCGGTATGTATGATTCGACTCAAGAGGCAGACAGCTCAATGCCCGCAATGCCGGGATACGCTAAAGTGGAACATAACTGGGGTGATAACTCATCACCTTTCCCACATAGTTTTTCGGTTATTGAGGCCACAGCGCAAACGATTTTAATCCCAGGTCTGGATGTAAATACCTTTGATACCGGGGTATGGCTGATCCGGGGGGACGAGCCAACCTATAACGAGGATCCGATTCCAGGTGGTCAGGTTCCGGAACCCGCCACAATGCTTCTTTTTGGTATTGGCCTTTTGGGCTTTGCCGGTATAAGCCGGCGGGAGATACTGAAGGATTGATCGGGTAAACTTTTCAAATATGATGAAAATCGCAGGAGCATATCTTATTCAGTATTATCCTGCGATTTTTTAAATGTGCAAAAAGCCAAATATTAACCATAGTATTATGGAATGGTTTTTGATAGAAAAAAGAACGTGATCTCATTGTATCTGAGTGTAAACGAGGATGATATGCTGCGGCACTAAAAGTACACGGCTACCCGGATATTTAATAAAATATCCGGGTGGGTGAGAGGAGGTGATGGATGAGAAAATGGCATAAGACCCGCTTGGCGGCAGGGCTTATCCTTTTTTTGCTGTTTTTTTCTGTACCACTTTTGTATCCAATGACTGCCGTTGCGGGGAATGAAGAAAATCAGGCAATAAAAAAAAAGGATCAGATCACTTCATTGAGATTTCTATCGCCTGAGGTTTTACCCTTTGCAGGGCTTAAAGACGGCAAACCTGTGGGGTTTGCGGTGGAAATAATAGAAGAAATCAAATCCCGGCTTGGGCGCGCTGATACCATCGCGATATCTGAATGGAAAGCTGCTTATGGGCGCGGCCTTTCTGAGCCCAATATTGTCCTTTTTCCACCGTCCCGTACACCGGAACGCGAGGCGCTGTTTAAATGGGTAGGGCCGCTGGTCCCTGAAAAGTTGCTGCTGTTTGCAAGAAAAGATGCCGGATTGGTTATTAATTCACTTGAAGATGCTAAAAAAGCAGGGAAAATCGCCACCGTAACAGGATATGCTTCTGAAAAACTGCTTGAAAATAAAGGGTTTACCAATCTTGTCAGTCAGCGCAGTTCAATTCAGGGGCCTGATGCATTGAAATTCGGCAGGGTTGATTTATGGATTACAAGCAATATTACCATGCAGCAAACCGCTATCTCCGCCAATGTTGATCCTGACTTATTTGAGCCGGTTTTCATCGTTGAGGAAATTCCGTCTTATCTGGCATTTTCGCGGACGGTTCCCGATGAAGTTGTCAATCTGTGGCAAAGGGAACTGGACAACATGAAACGCGACGGATCCTGGGAGAAGATCATATCAAACTGGATTCCTGCCGATCTGCTTAAAATTCGAAAAAATCCTTTGAA
>JBNKNP010000161.1:0-4580 GCA_050293905.1 Desulfobacteraceae bacterium
ACCCCAAAGCCTGAACAGCTTCGATGCTGAAATAAGCTCTGAGCCTTTGTTTAAAAAAAATTAAAAAATCGAAAAAACCGCAACGTCTGGAGAATTTTAGCGCCCGCAGGGTGAAAAAATGAAGCAGTTAACATGACGGAACTTCGCCAAAAATTTCAAAGACACTTGACCCTTTACCGGTTTTCACCCAAAACCAATGCAGCGTACATGAATGCACTTAAATCCCTTGCCTGGAGCACTTGCAACGTCCAATTTTCAGGGATCAAACGATTTTACCGGCATGTGCTGAACCGAACCCCCAAATTGTCCATACCACCCCGGCCAAAGGAAAAAAAGATTTTCATGGCCTTAAGCCGGGAAGAAGTGGAAAAGATTTTGGAAGCCTGCACCAATCTCAAGCATTATACGCTTTTGCTTACTGTCTATAGTGCAGGATTAAGAGTCAGCGAGGTGGTCAAACTTCAACCGGTCCATATTGAAAGATCCCGCAGGATGATCCGGATCGAACAGGGCAAAGGCAGAAAGGACCGGTATACAGTGCTGTCGGACAACCTGTTAAAGACCCTTGAGAGGTATTGGCTGGCCTATCGGCCGGGTAAATGGATTTTCCCCGGCAGTACAAAAGACAAACATTTAACCATTGATTCCGCACAGCAGATCTTTTACAAAGCTAAACTCAAGGCTGGAGTAAAACGGGGCAGAGGCATCCATACCCTGCGCCACAGCTTTGCAACCCATCTTCTGGAACAAGGGACCCGGACATATGTTCTTCAGCAAATGCTGGGGCATCAATCCATCAAGACAACCGCCAGGTATCATCATATCAGCAAGGATGCCATATCCAAAGTCGTCAGCCCGGCTGACGCGGTGGTTCAATGAATATCGAATGCTGCCAAAGCAGAAGACCCGAATATGACATCGCCGACATTTTCAGACACTCAGGACAATGCTTTTTGGAAACCTTCAGCGCCTCACACGAACAGATAAAGGTCATGAACCGGATTATAACCTGCCGGACAGCCGCTTTAGGAGGCCATGTTGATTTTTGCTCCGACTGCGATTACCACAAAAACGCATATAATTCCTGCAGAAACCGTCACTGCCCCATGAGCTGAACCCGCTTATCCTGTGCAATATGAAGCCCTTGCTCGACCTGCTGTTCTCTGCAGTCAACCAGACTATCCGGCAGTTTGCTGCCGATCCCCAATGGCGGTTGCAAGGCCAACCTGGATTTATCGGCGTGCTGCATACCTGGAGCCAGACCATTCTGGATCATTTCCACCTGCACTGCCTTGTTCCCGGTGGTGTATTATCTGAGAATAGAACTCAGTGGATACCCTCCAAAAAGAACTATCTTTTCAGAACCCGTTCTCTGGTCAAGGCATTCAAGGGCATCTACATCAAGGGCCTCAAACAGCTGTACCAGGATGGGGATCTCAAGTTTCCGGGCAAGACGGCAAAATTAGGGACATCAAGCGAATTTAAGCGCCTGGTCAAGACCATTTGGAAAAAGAAATGGTCCGGTTATGCCAAATCTCCATGTTCCGGCCCTGAAAAAGTTCTGGAATATCTTGGCAGATATACTCACCGGGTAGCCATCTCAAACTACCGGATTAAATCCTTTGAAAACAGCAAGGTGGTGTTTACCTGGAAAGACCGGGCTCAGAATAATGCCGTCAAAGAGATGACCCTTGATGCCGTAGAATTTATTCGAAGATTCCTGCTCCATGTCCTGCCGAAAGGGTTCAAAAAGATCCGGCATTTTGGATTTTTATCCCCCAGGTACAAAACCCGGAACATTGAACTGATCCGAAAGCTGACCCATGACGAGTGTAAAACCCCGGCCCGGCCTGCCGACGAGTCAGTAGAAGAGATGATGCACAGACTCACCGGCATTGATATTAAAGCATGCCCTAAATGCGGCAAAAGCCGTTTGACAAGACTTCGCGATCTGCTACCGGTATTTGCAGATTATATTGTTCCAAACAAAAAGGAGGCTGCCTGGAACACCTCATAAACACAGGCCTTGCCCTGAAACAATCAGTAGCAGCTACAACGGCGCCAGACCGAACCCTTGGCGTACGTCTATAAATCGGACCTGTGAAATCCAGTCCACCTTTCAACCAGGGAAAATGAAATATGCGGCTGACAGAACCATCAATTTTTATCATTTCAAGCCAAAATCAAGCCGATTTATCCTTGCGCGACCTGACAGCAAACGATATAAACCCCATAGCCAGAGCACTTGTTACCGGCACTAATCAGCGGCATTGTTCAACAACGTTTTACTTTGTGACCTTCAGGTTATCACTAATCCCGCTCGTCGGAACAACGGCTTCAGCAGTAACAAACAGTTTTGGTAAATCCAACAATCTTGGTTTATTTGTGAGCGGGACTATTGATAAAACGCTTTTAGTTGTGCCCAGAATCCCCATGAATAAACTCAATCTTATTCGTAAATCATTAACAAACAAATGTGGGATGCCATATGATAATAAATGAACGGGATGAAGAACTTGAGAAAAGGTTGCATAAGTATGACGGATGGGTAAAGGAAAGAAAAATTCCGTACTCATCGAAGGTTATCCCAGTGAACCAGTCGCTGAAATTCTTGCAATGGGTATTGCCGACGCAACAGGTGGTAGAAATTCTTAGAAATTCTAGATCGTTCGCGCTGGCAAACTGTTTCTGCAGGACAAAACACAAGCGTTGCGACAACCCGCTGGAGGTATGCTTTTATACAAACGATGTGGCTGATACAAAAGTAAAACAAGGTTCGGCCCGTAGCGTCAGTCTTCAGGAAGCGGCAGAGACACTTGAGCTTGCAAATAAGCATGGGCTTGTCCACTTGTCCATCTATAACCCTGAACAGCATTTGTTTGCGCTTTGCAGCTGCTGCAAGTGCTGTTGTCATGATATAGAGTTCATGAAAAAACTAGGGCGGCCAGATCTCGTTGCTCATGCTGATTATGTTGCCGTAGTAGACACAAACTCATGCGTACAGTGCGGTGCATGTGTGGAACGGTGTGTTTTTAGCGCTCAGAATTGGGAGTCGGGAGCAGTGATGTTTCATCAGGATAAATGCTATGGGTGCGGTTTGTGTGTCTCGACCTGTGAATCGAATGCTATTCGGATGGTACTCAAGGCTGGTCAATAAGAAAGACCTATTTTAAAAACAAAAAAGGCACAACAAATCACAAACCGCTGACAGCGGAAACAGCCCCGCTGCAGGTTAGCTCGAGCGTTCACAGCGGCTGCACTGCCGGCCAGATGCTACGATTAATTTCATTTCTTGTTTTCGTGCTTCTTTAGTTTTCTGGATAAATACGGGTATGATTTTGGGTATCTCAAAATGAATATATCCCATTCTATCAGACTTGACTTTTGAACATTTTTGGGTAAATATGGGTATGATTTTGGATATCTGAATGGAAAATAAATGTTAAATCCTATAATTAAAATCACACCGGAAATATTGAATCTCATTGCAAAAATAGATGAGTTCAAGGGTGAATGGAAAGCCATCGGCAATCTGGCGCCGGAACGGCTTGACGCGTTAAAACACGTTGCCACCATAGAATCTATCGGATCGTCAACGCGGATTGAAGGGGTAAAACTGTCCGACCGGGATATAGAACTGTTGTTATCCGGATTAGATAAGAAATCGTTTGGATCCAGGGATGAGCAGGAAGTGGCCGGCTATGCAGATGTTATGAACATCGTTTTTGCATCCTATAAAGACATCTCATTTACGGAAAATTATGTCCGGCAGTTACATAAAATGCTGCTTGAGTACAGTACAAAGGATATCCGCCACCGTGGGGAATACAAAAAGATGCCCAATCATGTGGAGGCGTTCGGTCATGATGGCAAGAGCCTTGGTGTCATCTTCGAGACATCACCACCCTTTGACACCCCAAAGGATATGGAGCAGTTAATGGAATGGACAATCCGGCAGTTAAAAGAAAAAGAACTCCACCCCCTATTAACCATATCTGTCTTTGTCGTTCATTTTTTGGCAATACACCCGTTTCAGGATGGAAACGGAAGGCTGTCACGGATACTGACAACCCTTCTGCTTCTAAAAGAAGGGTATCGGTATGTTCCTTACAGTTCCCTGGAGAGTATCATTGAAAAAAACAAGGATAATTATTACCTGGCATTAAGAAAATCCCAGGTAACTTTTAGATCGGAGTATCCGGAATACGAGCCCTGGATTCTATTTTTTCTGAACGCGCTTAAAACTCAAAAAGAAGTACTGACTAATAAAATAAAAAAAGAAAAAATACTTATAAAGTTGTCCAGACTGTCACGGCAGATCCTTGAACTTGTGAAGGATCATGGAGAGTTGTCCATATCTGAGATAGAATCCATTACAAAAGCAAACAGGAACACCCTGAAGAAAAAACTTTCAGAACTTGTTAAAAATAAATATCTGCTCACTCAGGGTCGGGGCAAAGGCACTCGGTATATCATTGGTATTAAATAGTATGATTCTTTGATATACCCCAATCGGGATAGGACTCCCCATCACTGAGGAGCCCTCCCACACCACCCGGCATACGGATCGCGTACCAAGG
>JBNKNP010000162.1:0-5654 GCA_050293905.1 Desulfobacteraceae bacterium
CCGGCGGGAAGGGAAAAAGCAGACCCGTTTTTTGACCGATATTTTGATCATTTCCTGGGAAGCAAGCTTAATCAGCGGCTGCTTAAGAATCTGAAGAACCTGAATGCAGTGGTTTCCATCCGGCTCCGTGATGTCGGGCCGTCCCCCTGGTGTCTTGAAATAAAAGACGGCATCCTCACTGCTGTTTCAAAAAACGGCCTGTCACCGGAATGCGGGTATGTCACTGACGGAGCTACTTTTAAAGCTGTTGTCAGCGGAAAGTATCCGCCCCAGAATGCTTTTTTTGACGGAAAAGGAGAGATCTTTGGAGATACGGAAAAGGGGCTGCAGGTTATAACGGCCCTGTCGGAATTTTTCATGCGGTTCCCGTTCCGCCAGGAAGATGCGGGCGCATGAAAAAAATCAGTAATTTTATAGCGGACAAGGCCGTCATCTTGTCAGTGTTTATAATAATTGCAGGCATCTATCCGCTTTCAAGGCTTCCTCACATCCGGGTGGATAATGCCATTGATGTCTGGCTGGATCACCAGAGCCCGGAATACCGCCAGTATGCGGAATTTCAGAAAGACTATGGAAATGATGAATGGATTCTGGCGGCCTTTTCCATTGAGGGTATCCCCGACAGTGTGCTTTTGGAAAAGATCGGGGCGGTTGCAGATGATTTGCAGAAAATCGATGAAAAGATCCGGGTAATCAGCATTGCAGATGCGGATTCCATTGTCATGAAGTCCATAGGGGATCTTCTGATTTCCAGGGACAGGAAGACCGCCGGCATTTTTTTGAACCTATCCGGTCTTGGAAAAATTGAAAACCGGCAGATGATTGTGCAGAAAATCCGGGATGCGCTGGCACTCCATTCCGGGGAATACACCTTTCACCTGGCCGGTCCCACACTTCTTAATGCCGAGCTTGATCGGATTTCAGAGCATCAGTCCCGCATTTTCATGACGCTTGCCTTTTTTATTGCCTTAGTCTGTCTTTATGCTGTTTTCCGGTCGGCCTTATATGCGGCCCTTGCACTTTCAGGGGCCGGTCCCGCGGTCCTGCTGACACTGGGAAGTGCCACTGCCACGGGTATGCGGCTTAACATGATCACCACAGTGCTGCCGGTACTGATCTGGGTGCTGTCCCTGACCGGTGCCATTCACCTGATCCTCAGGTTTACCCGGGTGGCAAAAGATGCCCCGTCATCCAAAAGGGCCGTGGCCATGGCGGTTCAGGATGTTTTTCCCCCATATGCCGCTGCCGCTGCAACCACGGCCATTGGATTTTTATCCCTGTTGTGGAGCCACATGGCCCCGGTGCGGGAACTTGGGGTCTGGGCTGCTGCAGGCATCATCATGGGGTTTTTGTGCAATATGATCCTGATTCCTGCACTGCTCAAGCATTTGCCTGAAAAAATGATTCAAAAAGGCGCACCAGAAAAGCTGATGCTTGGGATTCCCTTGAAGGCATCCATGATCCGTTCCCGCAAATGGCTGCTGGTTTTCTTCGGGTTTATCCTTCTGGCCGGTCCGCTGTTTCTGGTCCCTTCCATCCGGGTGGAATCCAATGTCCTGACCTTTTTCAATAAAAATTCACAAATCCGCACCGACTATGACTATATTGCCAAACACCTGACAGGGCTTGCCACCATGGAGATGGATGTCCAAGGCTTTCTTTTCGAGAGCCTTGACTATGTAAAGGAACTCAAACACCGTCTGTCCGCAGTTCCTGAACTGCGCCCGGTTGTTTATCCGGCCGGGGTGAACTACAGGGTGACCCTGTTTGTCCGGGAAATGGAATCCATGGAATTCAACCGCCTGGTGAAAAAGGTAAAAGATATCCTGTCCGGCATGGATCGGGACGGGATCAAGGTCCGGCTGACCGGCACGGTGCTCTTGTTAAACAGCGTCCAGGAGGAATTGGTGCACACCCAGGTAAAAAGTTTCGGTATTTCCCTGCTCAGTGTGGTGGTAATACTGGCCCTGCTTTTCAGATCCCTTCCCCTGGTCCTGATCGGTACGGCTGTCAACCTTTTTCCGGTTTCAGTTCTGGCAGGCACGGCTGCCGTGTCCGGTATCCCGCTGAATGTGGCCACCATCATGATCGCAGCCGTGGCCATCGGCATTGCAGTGGATGACACGGTATTTTTCCTGGCCCGGCTGCGCGCTGAAGCCCACATGGAACCGGACCCGGAAAGAGCAGTTGATATTACCCTCAGTCACATGGCAGCACCCATCACCTTTACGACCCTGGTGGTATCCATTGGATTTTTCGTGTTGATTCCGGCAGACTTTACACCCATCCGGTATTTTGGCATACTGGGTGGGTTGACAATGATTTTTGCCTGGATCGGTGATGTGGTCTACCTGCCTGCACTGCTTTATGCGCTGCACCCGAAACTTGCAACCCGTACGGTGCCCTGAGAAAAGGAATCCCATGACAGACATCAACCAGCGGCTCAAAACCATCCTGAAGCTGCATTTTGACCCGGAAAACGGGGCACGCTTCTGGGTGGAAAAGGCAGCTCAGCTCGGCATAGACCCGGAAAAAGATATTCAGGGGATAAGGGATCTTTCTCTTTTCGGTCCCATGGATACCCATGCCCTGACCGGCCGCTGCATGGAGGATTTTGTTCCCAGATGCTTTCATACTGACAAGTCTTTGTGGATTGTGGGGGAAACCGGCGGCACCACAGGGACTCCCACGCCCACGGTGTTCCTGGAGGATGAATTTTATGAGGCTTTTGTGGCTCCCTTTGTGGCGGCTGCAGCATACCGGGGGTTTCCAAAGAAACTTAACTGGCTGTGGATTGGGCCGGGCGGTCCGCATATTATCGGCAAGGCAGCCAGGGCCTGCGCCAGGGCAATGGGCTCACCAGACCCCTTTTCAGTGGATTTTGATCCCCGGTGGGTGAAAAAATTTGCTGCCGGATCCATGGGATTTGAGCGCTACCTGGATCATGTGATCCAGCAGGCCCTGCGTGTTATCAATACCCAGCATGTGGGCGTGCTTTTCACTACCCCCAGGGTGCTGATGCGGCTGGGCCCGTCCATGTCCGTGGAACAGCGGCACGCCATTGCCGGGGTTCATTTCGGGGGCATGACGCTGGAACGGGATCAGTTCTGTCAGATTGCACAATTTTTTCCAAAAGCGGTGTTCATATCCGGATACGGCAACAGTCTGTTCGGCATGTGTCCTGAATTCTCAGGAGACCCGGACCTGCCCATGGAATATTATCCCCTGGGAGAGCGCCTGGTATTTTCCGTGGTGCCGGCCGATGACGGCCTGTCTGCCGGAGAAAAGCTTTGCCGTCCCCTTGAACCCGGGGCTGCCGGTCAGATCGTTTTTTCAAGACTGGATAAGAGCCTGCTGATTATCAATCAGCTGGAGCGGGATCAGGGAACGCTTTTAGACCCCAGTCCCCTGATCCGGGATCTTGGCTTCACAGGCTGTGGTATCCGAAATCCGGGGCCCTTGCCCCTGGGAGGTGACAATGGACACAGCGCCATCGGACTCTACTGACCTTCCGGAAGAAGCCGTGGATTTTTTTGAAGAGCAGGTATGGATCCGGACGCAGTCCGGCCGCCTTGAGGGCAGTCTGATTTACGATCCAGAGGCTGTCCAACAGGATGCTGTGATGCTGTTGTCCCCGCACCCCAACTTTGCCGGCACCATGGACAACAACGTGATACTGACGCTTTCCCGGCACCTGGGGGCCCACGGGTTTGCCGTGCTTCGCTTTAATTATCCCGGTGTGGGCGCCAGCAGCCTGGATTCTTCTGCATCCGGATCTTCTTTTGATCACTGGGAGACCGTGGAAAAAGAGCAGCGTTTTGAAGCGGCTGTGCTGCCGTCGCTGGAGGCCTTAAGTTTTCTTAGAAATACCATGGGGGCCCATCTGGGCCGGATTCATCTGGCAGGGTATTCCTTCGGGGGTGTCATCGCCGCCATTATGGCTGAAAAGGTACCTGAAATTCAATCGCTTACCGCTATTTCCATGCCCTGGATCTCCCGGTATGGCTACGGATTTCTGGAGAAGCTTACGCTTTCCAAGGTGTTTATTTCAGGGGATAAGGATTTTGCCTTTGAGCAGGCCGTGTTTGACAGGGTATGGCCCGGGGTGTGCGAACCCAAGACCTTCTGCCGGCTGGAAAACGATCATTTTTTCAGAAACGCGGAAGTGCCCCTGGCGCAGATGGTGATAGAATACCTAAATAATATGGGAAAAGGATAAAGGAAAATGGATTTAAAAACACAATCAATTCTGGATCGAAAAAAACAACACCTGATTCCCTGTGTATATCATTTCTACCGCAACCCCCCGGTTTTTGAAAAAGGGGAGGGCTGCTACCTGTATGATCACAATGGAAAATCATACCTGGATCTGTTTTCCGGGGTGTCGGTCAATCATCTGGGGCACTGCCATCCGGCCGTGACATCGGCCATTACCGGGCAGGCAGCTCAATTGTGCCATACCACCACCATTTACCTGACTAAGCCCATGCTGGATCTGGCGGAAAAAATGGTCTCCATGGCACCGGTGGCAGGCGGAAAGGTCTTTTTCTGCGCCAGCGGAACCGAAGCCAATGAAACAGCCGCCTTCCTTGCACAGCGTTCTGCCGGGAAAGAGGGGCTGGCAGCCCTTGAAAATTCGCTCCACGGCAATTCTTTGCTGACATTGTCGCTCACAGGCATTGATTTCTGGAAAAGCGGGCTTCAGCCGGTGGAGTCAGTGGTGCATGCCCCGGCCCCGTACTGTTTCCGATGTCCCTTTGACCGGCAGGCGGCCGACTGTGATCTTGCCTGTGCCCGGCAGCTTGAAACCGTTATCAGCAGCGCACACCATCCCGTGGCAGCCCTGTTTATCGAAATCATCCAGGCAAACGGCGGTATTGTGGTTCCTCCGGCCAGATGGTTTGAGCGGCTTAAGAAGATCATTACCGAGTACAATCTGCTCCTGGTCGTGGATGAGGTGCAGACCGCCCTTGGCAGGACCGGGCGGATGTTTGCCTGTGAGCACTTTGGCTTGACACCGGATATCATTACAGTGGCCAAGTCCTTTGGCGGGGGACTGCCCCTGGCTGCCGCCATTGCTTCAGACGATGTTGCAGCATCTTTCACCAGCGCCCGGGCCTCCACATTCGGGGGAAACCTGGTGGCTGCAAAAGCCGGCATGGCAGTGATCGACACAATTCAGGGCCAGGATCTGCCTGCGGCGGCACAGGAAAAGGGAGAATTTTTAAAGGCCGGGCTTCTGGAATTACAGCGCAGATATCCAGTCATTGGGGATGTCAGGGGACTGGGATTGATGCTGGGAGCAGAACTTGTAAAAAAGGACAGGACACCCGCCCCCCGGTTAACAGATGATATTTTGGAAGATATGAAAGATGCGGGTTTTATCCTGGGAAAGGCCGGCCAGGCCAGAAATGTCCTGGTCTTCATGCCGCCCCTGATCGTTTCAAAGGCTGATCTTGAGCAGATGCTCAAAGCCCTGGATACCGTGCTTGAGAAGGTTGAGAAATAAAAGACAATGGGAGTATCAAAAAATAAGATGGAACTGCTGGCCCCGGCGGGCAGTCCGTCTGTCCTGGAAGCGGTGATCGAGGCCTACCAGGCGGAGGACATCGACGCCTACCTCTGCACCGGCGACCTGGTCGGGTACGGCGCGC
>JBNKNP010000163.1:0-8491 GCA_050293905.1 Desulfobacteraceae bacterium
GCCTGCCAGAAAAGCATCCAGCCCAGGCAGATATCGCCCAGCAAATTCACCCGTTTATTGAGGTCTTCAGCCAGATCGGCCAGGCCGTCGGTGTTTTCGAATTCTTGTATGGTTTGTTTCATCTGGATTAAAAGATTTGCAAAATCCTGCCCCTCGTTTTGTCCCAAAAGCTGCGTCAGGTAAAAAAGATTATTCGCGCCGGCGTCGCCCTCCCACCAGCCGATGGGAATGATATCCCGCATGAACTGATGCACCGGATAATCATTGAAATAGCCGGTGCGGCCATGCATTTTCACAGCCATCTCGGTCACCTGGAACGCTTTTTCAGCAGCATAATGCCGGAAGCTTGTAAAAAGAACGTCATTGATCCCGGACCATTTTTCCTTTTCAGCGGTATCATCGGCAGCATTGGCTTTATCCAGACACATGCAGCCGTAGTACACCAAAGCCCTCAATCCCTCCACGTGTGACTTCATCCAGATCAGCCGCCGCCGTACAAAGGGCTGGGTGATAATCGGCACCGGCAGGGCATCGGGGTTCTGAAGTTCGGAAATATGAGCGCCATGGATCCGCTTGCGGGTATAATCCAGGGTGTGAAGATAGGCTGCCGATGCCATGCCGACGGACACTGCCCCATAAAAGGTACACTGCTGCAATCCCCCTATAAACATGGGCACGGCCTGCCCGCTGGGGCCGAGGAGTTCGGCATGGCAATTGTCATTCCGGCCGAATTCAAGGGCCACGGTCGGACTGCCGTGCAGTCCCAGTTTCTGTTCCAGGCCGGCCACAGTGACATCGTTACGCGCCCCTGTGGACCCGTCCGGGTTGACCAGATACTTGGGAACGATAAACAGTGAAAGGCCGCTTGCATCTTGCGGCGCTCCATCAATGCGGGCTAAAACGCACAGCACCATGTTTTCAAAAAGATCTGAATCGCCGCAGGTGACGGTAGGTTTTAAGCCCTTTATCCGGTACGATCCGTCGGGTTGGGGGATGGCAATGGTTGATTGCCGGGCAAGATCATCCACTCCGGCCTGCTCCTCGGTAAAGGCAAGAGCTGATCCCCATCTACCGGCAACCAGGTTGGGCAGATACTTTTTTTTCTGTTCTTCGCTACCGGCCATCGCAATGCTGCCGGCAATGGACAGAGGTGACGCCCATGGCCATAAGAACCCGAAATTATGCACAAAATCCTCAAACAAGGGGGTCCAAAGGGTCATGGGATATCCATGACCTCCTATAATTTCCGGGAAATAGGCCGATGCCAGCTCTGCTTTGTCATAGTGTTCCTTCAACCGGTGATAACACCGGGGCACGCGAACCTCACCGTTTTCTATCCGGCATCCTTCGCGATCCGCTTCAGCCATAACCGGATAAGATTCCTTTTCCGCAAGCGCCAGGGCAGCATCCAAAGATGCATCGATTATTTTCCTGTTCAAATGCCCGAAAAGCGATGTCTCACTAAGTTGTTCAATATTGAATGGCACCTTTATGCATTTGATAACAATCAGGCCGCCCGCGGTTTGGGGTCAGGGACAGCACTAATGATACGGTCGGGACTGATCTAACGGCGCAGCGATACCTTCAGAACAGCCCCTGGGACGGGGCTATAGCCTTATTTGGGTTCAAATCGCGCAGCTATAGTGATAAAAAACAAACAGGATGACGATGCACTGAATAATCAGTGTCTCTGCTTTTTAATTGTGTTAAAACTATTCCAGGCACCTTTAGATTGATTTTAAAATCGATCGGCTAATTAAAATGCAATACTCATGCCACATATTTAATTCGAGCGTACCAATCCGCAGCTCACCATCCTGAAATCCTTCAACACTGTTGTCCCCGGCTGCATTTTGACTCGGAGAAATTCGATGAAAATCCATGTCTGCCCGACTGTATCCGTCGCCGGTCACACGGCGATAACTCCAATCGCGCAGGGACAAATCACCCCGTCAAACCTCTTATTTTTAAATATCCCATTGAAATTAAAGGATATTGCACACATTCACAGCGATGTGGCCCATGGGGGCCAAATAAAACCATTCAACTGCCATAATTTTGTTAATAAAATGTACAGGTTCTGTGATACTTCTGTGACAAAACAACTCTACCCTATCCTGTAAGATCGCATGCATGCAAAAAAAATATTCTCATTATTTAAATCAAAGGAGGACGACCATGAAAACTATGAAATACAACCTATCAGTACTGGCAGTACTTTTTGTATTATTGAATGTTACCGCTGCCCTGGCTGACAGCAACGATCGGCATCGAGGCAGGATTCATACCGTTACCATTACCAATATTACTCAAGGACAGATTTTCAGCCCGCCTGTAGTGATGGTCCATGACCGCAGTTTCAAGCTGTTCGAACTGGGCGAGCCGGCTTCATACGAAATTTATTCCCTGGCAGAAGACGGTCTCACCGGCCCCATCGTAAGCTATATTGAGGACCTTGGCAGCGTTTTTGATTACCAGGTCTCCCAGGGGCCTGTACTTCCGGGTCAGTCTGTGAGTTTTGAGGTTGTGACCCATGGCCGGCATCAGCTGATTTCCGCCCTTGGAATGCTGGTATCTACAAATGATGCTTTTTTCGCGGTCCGAGGAATCCCCGCAGGTTACAGAAAAATGACAACAGAATATGCCAAAGCATATGATGCCGGAAGCGAAGCTAACCTTGAAGCATGCGCCCAAATACCAGGACCGCCGTGTGGTAATGGCGGTGTCCGCAACACAGAAGGTGCTGAAGGCTATATCTATGTTCACAGCGGCATTCACGGTCAGGGAGACCTGGATTCTTCAAGCATGGACTGGCAGAACCCGGTGGCAGTGATTACCATTACACCAGGATACTAAACAGGGGCGGCTGGTTTAGCTTGTGCACTCTTCTCAAACTGAACTGCTTTATTTTTACCCCAGGATTGTATTGGAAGGGTCTACAAGCCTGCGAATTATAAACAATTGGTATAAAAGGTGTTTTATGAACAGCTTACAGATAACCCTATTACTTATTATCGTATTCGTATTTGGATATTATGCATCCGGGAGTTCGGAAAACAACACCGGAATTTCTCCCTGCGGTCTGGCCGGGTGCAGCGATCCTTACCTGAACAACAGCGTCACCAGGACTGCGGTTCCTCAATTGCCGGCCATTGATACAAATCCGCTGTCTACTTTTGAAACCGCCTCATTCGGCCTTGGCTGATTCTGGGGCATTGAATCCCGGTTCGGGATCATAGACGGTGTCATCCGGACGCGTGTCGGATATGCAGGCGGTAAAAAAGAATCCCCCACCTACAGGGATATCGGGGATCACACGGAAACCGTTCAGGTCGATTATGATCCGGAACGTATTACGTACGAAAGGCTGCTTGACATTTTCTGGAAAAACCACCAGCCGACACAAAAGTCCTGGTCCCGACAGTATGAAAATGCTGTTTTTTTCCACAATGAAAAGCAGGAACAGATGGCTGCAAAGTCAAAACTCAGAATTGAAAAAGAGACCGGAAAACCTGTAAAGACCCTTATTGCGCCGATTCGCTCCTTTACTCCTGCGGAAGATTACCACCAGAAATACCTCTTGAAGCATCATCATCTTCTGGGAAAGGAAATTCAGCGCTTTTATCCGAATCACAAGGATTTTGTTAATTCAACTGCCGCGGCCAGACTCAATGGATATGCAGGTGGATACGGCAGCATGAAACAGCTTTGCGGGGAAATAGACACCCTTGGGTTGAGCTGTGCCGGGAAAGCCGTTTTAACAGGCATGGTCAAAAAAAGAAATTTCACAAAATAATCTGCTGTTCATTTTTAATTTTTCCTTTCCTGCAAAGCCCGGCCTGATTCAGCTTATTCTGCCGAATCAGGCCGGATTTTATCAACGCTTTTCACTTTCTAAATTGCACTTTTATCCGTTTCGCCGGTACGGATCCTGCAAATGCCGTCCAGCGGGTGGATAAATATTTTTCCGTCCCCGATTTTACCGGTCTTGATGCTTGAAATGATTGTTTCAACCACTGTATCCTCGATTTCTCTGTCAACAACAATCTCCACTTTGACCTTTGGTATAAAATCCACTTCATATTCCGCACCGCGGTATACTTCCTTGTGACCTTTCTGACGGCCAAACCCTTTTACCTCGGATACAGTCATTCCTGTCACACCAATTTCAGCCATGGCCTCCTTTAGCACATCCAGTTTAAACGGTTTGATAATCACTTCGATTTTTTTCATATCTCCACATCCTTTCACGTTTCACTTTTGAATTTTCACCTCAAAAAAGGAGAATCCAGTTTTTCTTTACAATACGATTGTCATTACAACAACCGTGCCAGAAAAAATAAAAAAGCTATTATTTATACAACCAATTAAAATAATAGCTTTTTTAAAATTATTTAAAACAAAGAAGAGATGGGATGAACTATATATATTACAAGATTGTTATTATATGCTTTCAATATAATAACAATCTTGTAATATAAAATTGCTTATCGTTTAAAAAAACAACCATGAAACTTCTCTCTTTACATCACTAAAATATGATGATAAAGCACTTAAGAACACAGGCCTTTAAAAAAACAACAAAGTGAACTTATGACAGACCTGCTCGTCAACTTTCAACCGGCTCTTTCCGGTATTGAACTCATATTATTTGATAAGGACGGCACTCTGATTGATATTGATCATTATTGGGGAATAATGCTCAAGCATCGCTCGGAACTGATCGCGAACACCTATTTTGACAATTTCCCGGACCAAAGACAGATCCGGAACAGATTGATTGATGCCATGGGCATGGATTTAGTAACCGGAAGAATAAAGCCCCATGGCCCTGTCGGGATTAAAGCCAGAACGTTTATCGTTTCGGTTGTGGCCGATATCATTCGTTCCTATTCGATTGAGATTGAAGACAAGAATATTGAAGCCCTTTTCAAAAAAGTCGACCGGTTGACATCAGAAAAGATCCGGCCGATGCTAAAGCTTTTACCAGGAGTGAAAACCTTTTTGGAAGCCTGCAAAAAAACGGAAGTTGTCCTGGCCATCGTAACAACGGATAAAACGGAAAGAGCTGGAGCTGCGGTTGATGCTCTTGCCCTGACTCGATATTTTGACTATATCGTGGGCGGGGACCAGGTCAGGAATGTTAAGCCGTCTGGAGATGCTGCTGAATTCGTTCTTCAAGCCACAGGCATAGACAGGAACAAAGCTGTGGTAATCGGTGACCATATGGTTGATGTGTTGATGGGTATTGATGCAGGGGTCAATTGCAACATCGGTGTGTTAACAGGCCTTGGCGACAGAAAGGGGCTTGGGCAATTAACGCCCTGGGTCATTTCATCATTTGAAGAACTTTCACTGGGCTAGGAATAAGTATAAAATAACTTGATCACAATTATTTTTTTTCCGGTACAGCTCTATAATTTAAATCAAACTCCATCTTCACTCCATCCGGTCTCTGTGAAATCTGCTATAAGTTTGCGGCTTCTTCAAGAGGAGCTTATTCGTTTCCCCGGGGTATCTTAATACCTTTTTTTTTCAGAAAAGCCCCGAACGCAACATCAATCTTGCGGATGTGCTCAAAAAGCCATTTAACCAACAGTGTATCAATTGAATCGGCAAGCAATTGCGTGGCACCTTCTTCTTCAAGTTCTTCTTCCATGTTGGCCAAGGTTGACTTGAATTCTTCATGCATATTTTTGTGATTTTCCAGTTCCGGATAATTATTTGCTGCCATATGTTTTTCTTCTGCAGTGAAATGAAAATTCGTATAGTCTATCAAAAAATTAAGAGTGGTTGCGATTCTCGCCGGCCCCTGTCCGGATTTCAAGGCCTGGCTCAGGTCATTGAGATATTTTATCAGCATTTTATGCTGTACGTCGATCAGCTCTATTCCAACAGACAAATCACTCGTCCATGCGATTTCTTTCATTTTTTATTCATCCTTTCCATTTTATCTATGAATTCAAACGTATGTGAACTGTAAAATAATTTTAATTTTTTTATTTAACATGACATCCGGAACAGTTCACCGGCCCATGAATTTTCCCGGCTTTTTTATTTTCCCGATGACATTTCAGACAGATTTTATTCATAACCTGCTTTTTCTTGAGCGCTCCTGTTTCCATGGACTCGTTGAGCCCTCCTTTTTTCTGGGGAAAACGTGCATGACATACCATGCAGTCATTGATACTGTTCTGGTGAGTCTGATGGGGGAACACAATATTCCCTTTCTTTCCCCCATCAATCAAAATTTCTTTCTTACCGTAATTTTGAGCCAAACCTGTTGTTATTAAGATTAAAAAAGACATCAAACAAAATATTATAATACGATTAATCATAACTTTCTTTCCTGTTTGCTGTTAAAAAGTGACTGTCATATTTATCCTGAAATTTTCTCAGACAAAGCTTTGGCATATTGATGACAGGCTTTCAAGCCCTCATCAGTCTGCACCATTGATTCCGTTAAGTTTAAAGGCCCGAGGTCAACTACATCCATTTTAAATACATGCTGCATGGTTTCAAAAATCATGGGCGCTGCCTCACCGCTGTGGGTATGCGATCCAAAAGCACCACCAATTTTTCCGGTAAGGTTCACCGTTCCAGCCAGAAAAAGAAATTGTTTCATGCTGTTTGTTATATCTTTATGGTATGTCGGGCACCCAAATAAAAAGCCATCATAACCGGCAAAATCTTTTTCATCTTTCAATTGGCTTGTCTTTGCCACAGCAACCTCATGACCGGTTATTCGAAAACCTTCGGCCAGGTATTCCGCCATTTTTTGTGTTGTCCCGGCCCTGCTGACGTAAGCAATTAATATTTTACTCATTTTTTTTCTCCTCAAATAGGGTTAATTCTCTAGTGCATCATGCGCTTTCATGCTTTTTAAATATCTTATGAGCATCTAAAGCACAAATTATACCAAACTGTTTTTGAGGTTTATTTTTCTATACTCAGAAAAGGACCGCTCTAAGAATAAGGTATAATTCATGGCGATATTCATGACATTTTATTTTTTAAGACAACAAGTGGACGTGATATAACGAGACATTTTTGTAACGAAAACATGTGTTCCACAATGGGACAGTTATGATATTTGTTATTTTTCTGTATACAAACCGCTTTTATATAAACCACACAGGGACGGATATCACATATGGATAATTTCAATAACCGAATCTGCAATCATGGCCAGGCCCAGCTCATCTGCAAAATTGATGACCTTGTCCAGTTTTGAGTTCACCCGCCGCGCATCATTGCCCACAATTGAAAATCCGATACAGGCCCATTCATGACTGTCGTTCAGATCAATTTCCGCCACAGAGGCATTAAACGTATTGTCAATGCGCCGGATCATGGATTTCACAATCTTTCGTTTCTGCTTTAATGACCTGACATCAAACAGGCGGAATTTTATTTTTCCGGTTCCGACAACCATAGGCACGCACCTTAAATTAATCTTGAAAAAATTGCCTGACCCACTCATTGGCCGGCTGATGAACGATCTCTTTCGGAGTTCCCTGCTGAACAATTTTCCCCTGGTTCATCACAACGATGGTATTGCCGGCGGCAAAGGCTTCTTCATGGTCATGGGTCACAAAAATCGTGGTCAGGTTCAATGAGGCAATGATCCGTATCAATTCTTTTAACAGCCGTTTTCGCAGCACCCGGTCCAGAGAGCTTAAGGGTTCATCCAGCATCAGCAGTTCAGGTTCCGGTGCCAGGGTCCGGGCCAGGGCCACCCGCTGACGCTCTCCGCCGGAAAGCTCGTCAATCGGGCGGTTTCCAAACCCGGACAGGCCGGTCATTTCAAGCATTTCTTCCACCCTGCTCCTGGCAACAGCCTTGCTTTTTCTCTTCATTTTCAACCCAAAGGCAATATTGTCATATACATTCATATGAGGAAAAAGGGCAAAGTCCTGAAACATCATTCCAAAATGACGAGCATGGGGCGGGCAGTGATCAATGGATGTTCCGCCAAACAACACGGTTCCTGAGTCCTGAATTTCCAGACCTGCGATAATTCTGAGCAGGGTTGTTTTCCCGCTGCCGGACGGCCCGAGAACAGAAAGTTTTGTCCCCTGCGCCAATGTCAGATTGATGTCTTTTAAGATCAGGCTCTGGTCGGCATATGCTTTACAGACCTGATCCAGAGCCAGTGTTTTATCCATTAAAATCCTTCTGTATTTTCTCTTTTAAGGTTTTCAATTATAACAAATCCCAGGGCAGTCACAACCATTAAAATAGTGGATACCGCCATGGCCTGACCGTAATTGATTGCACCGGGCTGTCCGAGAAACCGGTAAATGGCCACGGGTATGGTGGGCGTATCCGGCCGTGCCGTAAACAGGGTGGCCCCGAACTCCCCCAGGCTGATGGTAAATGCAAACACCGCGCCTGCAGCAAGCGCCCGGGAGATCAGGGGCAGATCAATGGCCTTTATGACGGCCATCGGAGAAGCGCCAAGCATGGCTGCGGCATCGGTCATCTGATC
>JBNKNP010000164.1:0-14355 GCA_050293905.1 Desulfobacteraceae bacterium
TGTTCAGGAGCAATCACCGTTTCCCGGCTTTTGGACAGGAGAAGACCGTTTTTAAACTGATATACCGCACAATACACTTCATGACGCCTTGCATCCATCATCACACACACCGGGCGGGATGAACAGGAGAATCGAAAAGCGATCCCGTCAAGACTGGAAACCCCGTAATCCGGCTTTCCAGTGGCAAGGGCAAGTCCCTTGACCGCACTGATACCGATTCTAAGCCCGGTAAAACTTCCAGGCCCTTTGGCTGCCACAAATGCATCAATCTCTTCCAGGCCAAGACCGGAACGTTGCTCAACCAGGTGTTCGATCATTTTTATCAGGCGTTTTGAATGCGTCTGTTTTGTGTCCCAATACTCTTCACAAATCAGGTGGTCGTCATTGGCAATGGCCAGGCTGCAACCCTGCTCAGCCGTACTTAATGACAGAAAAATCAATTATTTTTTACCTTTTTTAGATTTTTCAGACCCTTTTTGTTTGCCCGATCTATCTGTTTCTCCTGATTTATCCGCTTTAGCAAGGGCAATATCCAGAACTTCTCTGATATCTTTAACACAGGTAAATTTTATCTTCTTTTTTATAACTCTGGGCATCTCATACAGGTCTTTTTTATTTTTTTCCGGAATAATGATGTGTTCAATACCGGCCCGCAAAGCACCCAGGGCTTTTTCTTTAAGCCCGCCAATGGGAAGAACCCGGCCTCTCAAGGAAATTTCCCCTGTCATCCCCACCTTATGATTCACTTTCCTTTTTGTAAAAGCAGAGATCAGTGCCGTTGCAATGGCAATCCCGGCAGAAGGTCCGTCTTTTGGAATGGCGCCCGCCGGCACATGGATGTGAATATCATTGTTGTCAAATTCTTCTTTATCAATATGAAACAACTTGGCATGGGCTTTGGTATAAGTCAGTGCAGCCCTGGCAGATTCCTGCATTACATCCCCGATCTGCCCGGTGACCATCAGATCACCCTTCCCCTTGTATAAGGCGACCTCTATATAAAGCTGTTCGCCGCCCACTTCCGTCCAGGCAAGTCCTGTTGCCAGCCCCACCTGACTTTCTTCCTGGTCCAGTTCAGAAACATATTGCGGCGGCCCAAGGTAGGTGGTCAGATTCTGTTTGGTCACAGAAAATTTGCCTTTCTGGCCTTCGGCAATTTTTCTGGCTATTTTCCGGCATACCGTATCCAGCTTTCTTTCAAGGCCACGCAAACCAGCCTCAAGGGTATATTCACCAATAATCTGTTCCATGGCTCCGGAGCTGATCTGTATAGAACGCCTGATCAACCCGTTATCCTTTAGTTTCCTTGGCAGCAGATGCTGTTTGGCAATCACCAGTTTTTCCTGCCTCGTATACCCTGAAATCCAGATCACTTCCATTCGATCCAGAAGCGCAGACGGGATGGTATCTGCCACATTGGCGGTAAGAATAAACAAAACATTGGACAGATCAAAGGGCATATTCAGGTAGTGGTCTGAAAATTCAAAATTCTGTTCCGGATCAAGTGCCTCCAGAAGGGCAGATGACGGATCACCCCTGAAGTCATTTCCTAATTTATCAATTTCATCCAGCATGAACACCGGGTTATTTGTCCCGCACTGGCGAAGCCCCTGTAAAATTCTTCCAGGCATGGACCCGATATAGGTTCTGCGATGCCCCCTGATTTCCGCTTCATCCCGGATACCGCCCAGAGAAACCCGGTGGAATTTTCGTTTCATGGCCTTGGCAATGGCCTGGCCCAGACTCGTTTTCCCCACCCCGGGAGGCCCCACAAAACAGATAATCTGCCCTTTTTTCTTCGGGTTAAGCTTTCTGACACTCAAATACTCGAGGATTCTTTCTTTAACTTTATCCAGGCCAAAATGATTTGTATCCAGAACTTCTTTGGATTTGGTAATATTTAAAAAATCCTTTGTTGCCCTGCTCCAGGGCAGAGAAACAATGGTATCCAGATACGTCCGGACAACCGAGGCCTCTGAAGAATCCGAATGCATCTGTTCAAGCCGTTTTAATTGTTTATTGGCTTCTTTTTCACAATCAGGCGGCATCTTGCATTTTTTTATCTTGGCTTTAAATTCATCAATTTCAGCCAGCTTGTCATCACTCTCACCCAGTTCCCGGTGAATGGCCTTGACCTGTTCGCGCAGATAATAATCTCTCTGGTTTTTTGAAATCTCATCTTTAACATCGGTCTGAATTTTTGCCTGAACCGTTGACAGATCCAGCTCTCTTGCCAGCAGGTCATTAACCTTTTTAAGACGTTCACAGGCATTTGTTGTCTCTAAAAGGATCTGGGCATCTTCTACCCTTAAGTTCAGATTGGACGCCACAAGATCAGCCAGCTTTCCCGGTGATTCAATGTGGGACAACAAATCCCCCACATCACCTGACAGCTCCCCTTTCAAGGCCAGAAGCTTTTCGCTGGATTCCTTGACATTGCGCATCAACGCTTCATCTTCAATATTGAGTTCATCCGGATCCACATCAACCAGGCATTCAATGTTTACCCTGAAAATGGATCGTTTTTTAATAAATTCAATCACTCTGGCTTTGGCAATCCCCTGAACCAGCGCCTTGATCCTGCCATCGGGCAATTTGATCATTTTTTGGATCCGGCCGACAGTGCCGATATCGTATACATCTTCTGCTTTGGGTTTCTCTATTTCCGAATCTTTCTGGGCGGTTAAAAAGATATACCGGTCCGTTTCAATACTTTCTTCAACGGCCTTAATGGATTTTTCCCTGCCAACAAACAATGGCAGCAGCATGTCGGTAAACACGACTACATCTCTGACCGGCATCATGGGAAGCGTTCTGGGGATGTCTTCAATGTTGCAGTCTTTTTCTATTATTTCAATCAGATCATCAATATCGGCTTCAGCCATTCTTACTCCTCTTTATTCAAATAAAAACACTGAATGAAACATGATTTTTCCTTTGCAACACATTCAGTGACTTCAATATTTAGTTATTTTCCATTTTATTATAGTGCATTTACAATAAAACATATTTCAGGTTTTACAATATCCTTGCAAATTTTTTTTTAACATTTAATAAATAAGAAAATTAAAACAATTCAATAAAAGTGAAAACATCATGGCAGAGCTTAATCATCTTGTTGCGGCATATATCATTCTGACCGGTGCCTGTGTGGGCAGTTTTTTAAATGTATGTATTTACCGGATTCCAATCAACCGGTCCATTGTCCGCCCCGGTTCAGCCTGCCCAAACTGCCGGACAGCGCTTCCTTTTTACCTGAACATTCCTATTATCAGCTATATGGTGCTCAAAGGCCGCTGTAAATACTGCAACACGGCAATATCGTTGAGATATCCGTTGGTTGAACTTCTTACCGCAGTGTTTGCATTGGTGCTCTATATTAAATTTTCACTGACCCTGCCCTTTTTATACTGGTTTGTTTTTATCAGTGTCTTAATCACTATTTCATTGATAGATTTTGATCATCAGATCATCCCGGACATCCTGTCCATCCCGGGCATCTTTATTTTTTCATCTTCTTTTTATTTTCTTCCGGAAATGACCATCAAACAGACCGGATTAGGAATTCTGGCCGGTGGCGGCAGCTTGTATGCCGTGGCCCTGATATATTCCCTGTTAAAAAAAACACAGGGGATGGGCGGCGGAGACATCAAGCTTTTAGCCATGATCGGTGCGGCCACCGGAATCAAAGGTGTCCTTTTCACCATTTTTGCGGGCTCCCTTATCGGAACCGTTTGCGGAATCGCAGTTATGATTTATACCAGGACGGCAGACACAAAACTGAAAATTCCATTTGGACCGTTTCTGTCCCTGGGTGCTGTCATCTATATATTTTTTGGAAATCAATTGATTAGCTGGTATTTTTCAACCCTTGTCCGGTAAATCGTATCTTTTTATCCGGACATTAGCTATAGCAGACTTCAATAACGACCTTGCCTTTTGTTGTTCTGAACGGCAGTGCAAGAACATGTGGGACGCCTTCTATATGTTCTATCACTGCATCTTTTCCTGATTTAATTTCTTTAAATTTGACAATCACTTTTTTGCCCATTTCGGCAATTTTTGTGGTCACATGCCCTGCAACCATGTTGCTGATCTCACCAACTGCATCATTAATTTCTTCATTAATTTCAGTCATTTCTTCTCCAAACATGGCTGAAACAATCCCCAGAATACTTTCTTTGGAAAAGCTGATCGCTGCCGTCCCGGAAAGATCGCCGGATATCTCGATAAACCCTGAAATATCTCCGTGAGCTTTACGATCTTTTTTCAAAAAAGGTGGGTCTGGTTTTACTTTAACAAAAGCTGTTGTGTCTAAAATATGTAAAGCGCCTTCAATAAACGGATTAACAAGGGTTGCATCCATAATAGCCTCCTATTTTCATCAATTTTATGTTTTTTATTTCTTCATGGCAATAAATTTTACAAAAAATGTGAATAAAGACTTGACACGCACTTCTCAACGACGTAACGTACGCAGAAAAGCTATCTCAACCAAAACAAGCATTAGAAATGAAAAACAGCAGATTTTAGTTTTTACAAATTTCTAAAACCTAAAAAAAGGAGTGATCAAGATGAACAAAGGCGATTTAATCAACAAGGTTTCAGAAGTGCTTAACAGTAAGAAAGATGCTCAAGCAGCTGTAGACTGCACCATCAAAGCGATCACAGAAGCTCTTTCAAGCAATGACTCTGTTACACTGGTTGGCTTCGGTACATTCAAAACTGCAGAAAGAAAAGCCAGAAAAGGCAGAAATCCCCAGACGGGCAAAGAAATCAACATTCCAGCCAGAAACGTTCCAAAATTTGTTCCGGGTAAAGCACTAAAAGATGCTGTAAAATAGAACACACCCCTTTTATAGGTCAGGCAGTATTTTTTTAAAAAATACTGCCTGAATATTTTTGTGCCATGGCATTTCAAATGGAAAAAATCTTTCCACCTGCAACGGGTGTGGATATCGTATTCAACATGAACGACATGGCACCCTATTCCAGGTCGTCCATCATCTATGATGTGAATTATGACAGCCGGGAAATTATTATTGCCCAGCCTTTAACCCCGTTCTCTGCAAAAACAAATTATAATGAACTCCACCTGACAACCATTATCCAGGATAAAACCCGCAGATTGCGGGCCGGGATTGCCTGCACACATTTCAAGCTGATCCGCCAATTTCCCCTTGCCGGCCACACAACCGTCCAGGCCGTCAGGCTCAAGTATGAATTACCCATCATTGAAATCAATATTCGCAGTGCTTTCCGTCTGCCGTTGAGCAAGAAATTTATTATCAAGGGGAAAATTTTACTGGATAATCTTGAATACCATACGTCAAAGGACTTTTCCATCCGGGACATTTCGCTTTCCGGTATAGGGCTTTTAGTCCCCAAAAAAAGAGGAAATCACAACAATCCCCTGGCTGAATTGTCCATGGGGCAGGAACTGCTTGTCGGCGTCATCCTGATCAATTTGGAACAAGACAAACCCGAAGGAACGCTTCCGATAAAAGCAAAAGTGAAACGAATCAACCCGGATCATTCCCCAACCCATGCCCTGGTTGGATTAAAAATTTCAGCCCTTCCCCGGGACAAGGAAGACACTTTAAATCAATTCATCCATAATGCCCAGATTGTTGAGCTCAGACGTCTGAGCCGCAGAGAATAATCACTGCGGCCCGGATTCAATCCGGTTAGAAATTTTCTTGGATGTATGACGCCAGCCATTCAAGCATTTTTTTCTGTTCCGGGTCCGGGTTTTCAAGCGTTTGATTTAAGTCTGATAATTCATCCATCCCCATTTGGCGGTTGAACTTAACATCATTTTTATACCCGACAATCTGATCTTCCTCATGTCGACCAAAGACCGCGTTTAGATCATTGCCCTCTGCCATATTGAAATTGCGCATCAGGATACGCCGGGCCAGTTGGCGGACCCGATCACTTTTCAGTTGTTCCAGGATGGTTGATTTTTCATCTGCTCCGGCCTGATGAAACATTCGGGATTCCTTTTTTTCCCGGGTTGAAAAAAAACCAGCCTGATACAATGCTGCGTCCGGGTCAATATTGGGAACAAACGGATATTCATACCCGCGATGATAGGCGACAAATTCATCAAACCGCTGCGGGTTGTCTCTTAAGGTTTCAACATTGCGGCCGGCCAGAGCCTTGACCGGTTCAGACAGCCTGTTCCAGAACCGTTCTATCGCCGGCAAAACAATGGGCGTATCTCCGTAACGTTTCCGGATAACAAAGGTGGTTTCCAGACCGCCATCAGCTTCAAGGCCGAGAATATCATCTGAATCAAGCCTGAGCCACAGATTCTGATTTTTATAGGCCGTTGAAGGCCCTATAAGGATCACCGGTGCCAGATAATTTGCCTCCGGGCCAAATGCTGGCGATGCCATGAGACAGAGTATATTTTTTCCCGGCAAAGCATCACAAACGGTTTCAATACTGCTGATCCGCACCTCATCCCGGGTCTTGTTGAAAAAATCAAGGCAGTATCTCCAGATCTCTTTTTCTTTTATCAACAATTTGCTCAGCCCGATCAGTGACTCCACATCACTCATGGCTTCATGGGCCCGGCCTGTGGTTAAGAATTTGTTTTCTTTACTGATAAGTTCAAGTTTCAGACTGGATTTTCCATCCACTTTAGGCCATTTCACGTTCCGGGGGTGAAAGACTTTATATATCACTGCAACAGGAAGTATATCCATTCTTGAACACCCCTGGCCATATTGATGGCTGTATGGGTCAAGAAGATTCCGATAAAAAAGGAACCGTAAAAATTCATCGTCAAACCCCAAAGAATTATACCCGATGCTGATGGTGTTGGGTGTGTTCACCAATTGATGAATTCGTTTGGCCGCCTCGTATTCACACAGACCAGCGGATAATTCTTCCAAAGACAGGCCATGGGTTAAAAATGCTTTTGGAGAAGGAACAATATCCCGGCGCAGTTGAATCGTAATGGCTTCCCGGTCAATTTCATTCAAATTAAGATCCGTACGGATAGAGGCAAAGGTCAGGACTTGATCAAAGGCAGGGTTCAGACCACTGGTTTCAATGTCATAAAACAAAAAGGTTTGCATCTATATTTTTCTCCAACGCAAAAAGGGGCAAAAAGATAACTTTTTGCCCCTGACACGTTTTTTTTCCAAAACAAGGATATCTGTAATAAAGAGAAACTTACCTCTTTGAAAATTGGAAACTGGCTCTTGCGCCTTTTTTACCGTATTTTTTACGTTCTTTTTTACGGGCGTCCCGTGTCAGAAATCCGGCACTTTTCAGCACACCTCTCAGATCGGGATCAAAAAGCTCAAGTGCCTTGGATATGCCCAGACGAATGGCACCGGCCTGACCGGTTTTGCCGCCGCCCATCACGGTTACTTTAACATCAAAGTCACTGCTTTTATCCGTTAAAACCAAAGGAGATGCGAGCAAGTCTCTTGATACATCCAGGTCAAAATATTCATTCAGGGTTCTGTTATTAACAATAAACTGACCACTGCCGGGTGTCAGCCATACTTTTGCTACAGAATCTTTTCTTTTACCCGTCGCGTAAAATACGTTTCCACTTTCCATTGATAATTATCGCGTCCTTATATTCATTAAATTTCAACAACTTCAGGTTTCTGAGCAGCATGCGGGTGCTGGTCGCCTGAGTATACAAACAATTTTTTACAAAGTTTTCTGCCCAGCCTGTTTTTCGGAAGCATTCCTTTAACTGCCTTTTTAATCACTTCCTGGGGTTTCTTTTCAAGAAGCTCTTTTGCAGTAACAGATTTAATGCTGCCGATATATCCCGAGTGACGATAATAGTTTTTCTGGTCCAATTTATTACCGGTAAGACGAATCTTATCCGCATTAATAATTACAACCCAGTCCCCGGTATCCACATGGGGAGTGAAAAGGGGATTATGTTTCCCACGAATTCTGTATGCCACCTGGGAGGCCAGTCTGCCGAGAACTTTATCTGTTGCGTCAATAACGCACCAGTTTTCTTGATTGTCCGATCTTTTTGCACTATAGGTATATTTTTTCAATTTTTTCAACGCTCCTCTTCATAAACACAATCAGCAACTTTTACATAATTTTTGTATTCATGTCAAGCAAATTTTACAATTCAATCTGTTTGCCTTTCTTTCCGTTCGGCCTGCTGAACACGTCGGATTCTTCCCCGGCCGATACGCTGCTGGATGTCTTGCAGGAAACTTCCGCATTTAATATCCCCCCGTTCTCAACAATGAGGTCTTTGCATTCCACCTTTCCTGCACACCTTCCTGTTGCAAGGATGATTAATTCCCTTGATGCGGTAACCTCTCCTTGAAAATTTCCGCCAATGGTAAGACTGGACACTTTGGTAGCGCTGGAATTCACCTGCCCGTCTTCTGCGATAATCGCGACATCACCCTCAATCGTGCCGGTGACCTGACCTTTGATGATCAATTTCCCAGTGCTGGATATTGAGCCGTCAATTTTAAGCTCTTTATCAATGATCGAAAGGTTTTTGCTGTTTTGCTTTCCCACTTTCCGTCTCCTTGCAGCCTTAAGATTGAATATCTATATATATCTTGCCAACCTCTTTTCCGTCCAACGTTGTCAGCACATGATACTGCCGACCCTTTTTATCCATGGAATACCTCTCAATCAATACGCCTTTTGATGTATCGATCATGTACCCACGGTCTTCACCACTGTTGTTGTGAAGATTTCCGACAAATCCTTTAAAGTTGACAATATATTTTGCCGGATCAATTTTTCCGGCAATAATATCCTCAATAATCAGCGTGTCCCCCATGCGGATATTGACATGACTGTAGTTATCGACAATTTTAAGTTCCCCATTAATTTTAAGCTTATATCTTAAAATATCTTTTTCGGTTGATTCACTTATTGTCAGCAATTTTCCAGCCCGTGCCTGTTTTGCATCAATATCTAAAAAAACCGATCCGCATTTGTAAAAATCTTTTTTTGCTTCAATCCGGGTGGATTCATTTACGACCAGATCTTTTTTCATATCATTAAACCGGTTACCCAGGCCAATCACATCCACACTAAGCCCTCTTTCATAGTTGGCAATCACATCATGAACTTTTACAATGTCTCCGGGATGAATCTTTAACCGCTGCATTTTACTGACCACCATTGGAATCGAGCCGTTAACCGATATGATCATATACTGCATCTGGGGTTTTTTCAGGTCAATACCGGGTGTCTGCGGGATAATGTCAAGGATATTCATAAACTCGTTAATGGCATAAATATGCTGATGTACTTTTTGTTCCAAAGATAAAAACTTAGCCGATTCAACACCGAATGCCGGAATCCGGCAGACATTATGCGCAAAATAAGTGGCGGATTTCAACTGTTCTTTGTGAATGGAATCCGGATCGCTGGTGTTATGATTATTAAAATGAAACAGAAGATCCTTGTTTTTAATATTTTTATTAATTTTTTCAATCACCCGTTTGGCCATGGCTTCAAGATTAATCGTATCCCCTGTATCCATCTGCTTTAATACGGCATTGTCTGCAATAATCGACTGGCCGAACCGTTTTGGATTTTTCTGGTCACTCACCCATGTGGGAGAATAGACACCCGAGCCTTCATGAAGATTGATAAAACAATCGCTTTCACAGATCAGTTTTTTAAGGACATTGACCACTTTAGATTCATAGTTGGGAATATTATCATCTAAAAACTTACGGTTCATGTCCTGGTTGATCTGCCTTTCTTTTTTCAGAATAGAAGGAAAATTGGCCCGTGGAACTACAATCAGGTTTCCTTTTTCCAGCATAAAATCCGCATAAAAGTCCGCTGCAAGGAAACCACCTGGTTCATCTCCTTGTATCCCGCCGATGATCAGAAGCGTTTTGCCGGGTGTGGAACCTTTTATCCGGTAAACATGGAGTTCATTTTCTTCACCTTCAAAAAAAACCGTATGGCTTTTCTGCCCGGCCAGAACCCAATTGTTTCCCAATACCGTGAAACACAGAAGAAGTATGGCCGGAATTATTCGCGCGCATATTGTTTTTAGTAGTATCATATTCCCTATATGTATCATCAAATTTTATTGCGCTTCAGTGATATCGATTAGTTTTTCAAAAATCAATTCACCCTTGTTGTCGAAAATATAGATCGAGGCTTTTTTAAAAGACTCGGAACTGGCATGGCTTTTAATCCTGAATTTTACAGGTTTGAAATGAGCGATGGAAAAATATTGCCCCTTTCGATATTCAGAGGGTTTCTCATTTTTCAGTACCGAGGTCGGTACCACAAGCCACTTGGCCGTATCAACAGTATCTGGTTTTAATACGGTAAAAATTCTTCCGGACACATCACCCGGGGCCTTTGAATTGTTCCGGATATCAAACCGGACCAGAAGATCTTCATTGTTGCCGTCTCTGGTCACGGTAAATTTTTCAATGGAGACGTTTTTCCGGCTGTCGGACACAGGCTGCTGAGGATCAGGCTTATTTCCGGATGTTTCCACCATACTGCTCTCATTGATTTGAGGTTTTATTTTGGGTTTGGCCGGCTCGGGTTTCACAGGTTTGGGAGGAAGCGGTTTTTTCTCTTTCTTTTCCAATGGCTTCTTTTCAATCGGCTTTTTTATCTGACTTGCGATAGAAGAGTCTGTACCATCCTTTTGTTCATTTTTATCCATACCCTGGACTTCGCCCAGAATCACAAGCCTTGCCATCAACACTTCTTTTTCCCGAACTGCTTGTTTTAGCTTCTCTTGAGCCGAGATAAAATTGGTTCGAATGTGCTTTGTCTTTTTTGAAAGATTTACATAAAGGCCGAAAAAAAGAACCGCAAATAAAAAACAAGCCAGGCCGAAAACGCCTAAACCCAGAACAACCTTTTTTAAATAATCACCGGATCTCATCCCTCCAAAATCATCAACAATCAAAATTTTCGTTTTTCGATCCTGCTTGTAAGGTTTGGGCCTGGACTGTTCTATTTCTTTTTCCAGCTCTCTCGATATATCTTCCATAATCCACCTTCGTCAACAAGTGTTAACTTTTTGGTTCCCTGTGCTGTAAACCCACTGGATTCATATTTTTGATCAAAAGTAACTTGGGATTCTTTCCCTGTTGTACGCAGCTCAAAATTTGAACCGGAAACATTAATATAATCATATTTTTTTGCCAGCGTCTTCTTCCTGTTTACCCATTTTTGTTTGCTTAATCCATCAGAATAAAAATTTTGGGCATAAAAAGAGGCGTATCTATCCATATCTTTTTCTGACCAGGCCGCCAGCCATTGTTTGATGGTTTTAATTACCGCCCGGTTTTTCATCTCCGGATCAACCCGATTCCTCACAGCAGCCACCAGAGGATTCTTGGCAGTTTTATATTCATCAGGCCGGTGCTGAAATACATCACCGACAATTTTAAACTGGGTATCTGAATAGTCTAAAAATAATTTTCTTTTCCCAAAAAATATTTTCTCACCAGCCAAATTTAAATAGGAATCAAATAAGGCCACAAAAATACCATCGTAATGGTAAATCCCCATTTTTTCATTGGACAGGTGATAATCCGGATCAATATCCTGTGCCTGCTGCCTGATCTTCACCCAGCCTTCCCACCACAGGATGTCGGGCAAATATGTTTCAGAATAAAAAGACAAATATCCATGGTATGTCCCCTGGGTCAATGCCTTTTGCCATTCATCCACAAGGGTTTGGATCTTTTTCCCCTGGTATAAAAGCACATTTGGTTGGACCGTCTTGATTTCATCAACCATAATCACCGGTGTTGAATCAAGGGTAATATAATCTGACAGCTTAAGGATATTATCATTCTCCAAAGCCACACACCCGTTTGAATCCATGGGTTTCAATGCTTTATTGGTCCCGTGAATCCAGATGGCGGAACCGTTTTTCCCGGCCCGCTGATCCATAAAATTCGGATAGTCGGTGGGAAAAGCCTTTTTCCCATATACGGGTGTCAGGTAGCGATCCTCATACTCATCCGTTAAAAAATAAACGCCTTCCGGTGTTTTTTTATCCCCGGCTTCTTGTTTAACCCCCGTTGCTTCACCGGTTGAGCAGGCCATTTCAAATGTTTTTGCAATCTTGCTTCCCTGGGAAGAAAATAAAAACAGCGTCTGACTTTTCTTTTCAACAATAATTGCATTTTCATTTTCCGGCAATGAAACAATAGCCTGTGGCCGGTCACTGCCTGATGCTCCGTAAACAGCCGGTACCAAAACAATAAAAACACTCAGAACTGCAAAAATAATCGTCCGGCAAACCGGATTAAAATACAAACGCTTTTTCATCGAACTCAATCATTAAATCCATAATTTAAAATGTACTGCCAAGATGTTGATATGCTTTCTCAGATGCCTTTCTGCCGCTGGACGTCCTCAGCACCAGTCCGATTTTCAATAAAAACGGTTCCACAACATCAACAAGGGTATCTGTTTCTTCCTGAAGCGTTGCCGCAATGGCTTCAATCCCCACGGGTCCGCCGCCGTAAAAATTTATTATCGTTTTTAAGTAATTCCTGTCAAGTGATGTCAGGCCCAGCGAATCAATTCCTTCCAAAGTCAGTGCTGCCTGAACAGCACGTTTTGAAATTTTCCCGTCTGATTTCACCTGGGAATAATCCCTGACTCTTTTTAACAGTCGATTGGCTATCCGCGGTGTTCCCCTGGACCGTTCCGCCAGTTCCAGGGCGCCGTTGTCTGAAATAACAGTTTCTAAAATCCGTGCAGACCGCTTAACAATAACCACCAATTGATCAACCGTATAAAAATCAAGGGTCCTGAAAAGCCCGAACCGGTCCCTGAGCGGTGAAGACAAGAGCCCCACCCGGGTGGTTGCGCCCACAAGTACAAATTGTTTGAGCCGGTACCGATGGCTTCTGGCATGAATGCCTTTATCAAAAACAAAATCCACGGCAAAATCTTCCATGGCAGGATATAAAAACTCTTCAACCACTTTGGGAATCCTGTGGACCTCATCAATAAACAGGATGTCTCCTGTCCCCAGGTTGGTTAATATACCGATAAGGTCGCCGCCTTTTTCCAGGGTTGGTCCGGAAGTAACAGTCAATTCTTTGCCCATTTCATTGGCAATAATATGGGACATGGTTGTTTTGCCAAGGCCTGGCGGGCCGTGAAGCAGAACATGCTCCAATGGTTCGTTTCTCAGTTTGGCTGCTGCAATGGCTATTTTCAAGGTTTCAACCGTTTCGTTCTGACCGACATAGTCTTTAAACCGTATTGGCCGTAAAGAGAGAATTTCATTGCTTTGATCATCCCGGGTCCGGTTGGAGGTCACAATGCCTTTTTTTTCAGATGTATAAGAAAGAATACCATCGTCCATGTTTACCGCCCTTCCTGATATATTTCATCGAACAGTGCTTCAGGACTTGAAATTGAATGATTGCGCTCAAAGGCCTCTTTGACCATCCGTTTTGCTGATGCCGGAGAATGTCCCAGTTGCTCCACAAGCACCATGATGACCTGATCGCTGATATCCGGCAACCTGTCCGGCGCAGCATCCTGGCCTTCCGGAACTGTGGTCCGGCCGGCGGATATGAATTTTTCCACTTTCCCGTGAAGCGTGGCGATGATTTTTTCAGCAGTCCGTTTGCCCACACCGCTCAACCCGGTTAAAAAAGAGACATCTTTTTGCTCGATAGCCCGGGCGATTTCCGAAGTTGCACGGGTCATGGCTTTTACCGCTTTCATGGGTCCAATGGCATCCACCGTGATAAATGTCTGGAAAAATTCTTTATCCTCAGGTGTTTCAAATCCAATGAGCACCGGTTTGGGCTGCCTTTCAGTCTGATGATAATAAATATACAAACTGATCATCTCATCCTCTTTGGCCTGGGATCTTAAGGCTTCAACAATTTGAGGGTTCAACAGGATATCATATCCCACCTTGTCAACCAGCAGTAAAATACCGTCAGCCTCAAATTGAAGAATTCTGCCTTCAAGATAGCCGATCATAACATCCTTTTATATCTGTAATATCCGGTCAATGCCAACCCCAGTGCATCCGAGGCATGAAAAGGTCGAATCGGTTCATTATGACCTACCAGATGGCGGACAGCCCGTTCCATCTGGCGTTTATCCGCACTCCCGTTTCCGGAAATAATCTTTTTTGCTTCCCGGACCGGAATTTCCTCCACATCCAGTCCGGCTTTATATGCAGCCAGCAAAAGCACGCCGGAAACCTTGCCCAACATAATACCCGATCCGGGGTATTTTTCAAGTGAGTATATATCTTCAATCACGACATGGTCCGGTGTCTGCCCGCACAGGAACTCATATGTTTTTGTATAAATCCTGTTAAGTCTGAGATGAATGGGGTCTGCGGCCTTGGTGGTG
>JBNKNP010000165.1:0-8126 GCA_050293905.1 Desulfobacteraceae bacterium
TGTTGAAATGATCATGCCCGGTGACAACGCAACCATTAATGTTGAGTTGATCAACCCCATTGCCATGGAAAAAGAGCTTAGGTTTGCAATCAGAGAAGGCGGACGTACCGTTGGCGCCGGTGTTATTGGTGAAATTGTAGAGTAAAGTCCCAAAGGAGTTAACAGTGGACAGAGTAAATATTGCTCTTGCCTGTACCGAGTGCAAGAGAAGGAACTATACAACGACAAAGAATAAGCGGAAAACTCCTGATAAAATTGAGTTTATGAAATACTGCAGATTCTGTAACAAACATATATTGCATAAAGAAACCAAGATTAAATAAATCGGGGTTAAATAAAGAAGGATTAAACATATTCTCTGCAGGTCAGTAGCTCCAATTGGCAGAGCGCCAGACTCCAAATCTGGATGTTGGGGGTTCGACTCCCTCCTGACCTGCCACATTAATCTTTATGTTGGCTGCAAAATTAATGAGCAGAATAAATAATTGATTGCTTGAGAAGAAGATAAGCTTAGGAGTTGTATGGCTCGATTACACAGGAAAAAACCTGCGGGTGAGAAAAAAAAGAAAAAAAGGGAACAGGAGAATTCAGCTGATTCCGCCATACCCGTTTCAAAATCGGCAACCACTGCAAGCCCTTTGAAGTCCAAGCCGGAAAAAAAGCAGGTCGACACGGTTATTAGTGATCCAGGTGCCTTTCAACGCGCAATTGAATTTTTCAGGGAAGTTAAGGTTGAACTGAAAAAAGTCACCTGGCCGTCAAGGAAACAAACTACGGGAACAACTATTGTTGTTATCATATTTGTATTTATTGTTGCCGCTTTTTTAGGGCTTTTTGATTTCAGCCTTTCAAAGCTTGTTCAGGTAGTCCTGACTTAAAAGCAAGGGAATTAACATGTCTCTTAAATGGTATGTTGTACATGTATATTCAGGTCATGAGCAGAAAGTGAAGATCGCTCTGGAAGAAAAAATAGAAGGTTCCAAAAATCCTGAAAAATTCGGCGAGATTCTCATACCAACTGAGAATATTGTAGAGCTGGTGGACGGTAAAAAAAAGGAATCTTCAAGAAAGTTCTATCCCGGATATATTCTCGTGCGGATGCATCTGGATAATGAAACATGGCATATCGTTAGTTCCACTGCAAAAGTGACCGGTTTTCTGGGTGGGAAGAATAAACCGGCACCTATCAGTGATAGAGAGGCACAAAGTATTGTCGATAAAATGCAGCAGGGCAAAAATAAACCCCAGCCGAAATATTTCTTTGAACCTGGAGATGAAGTCAGGGTTGTTGACGGGCCGTTTTCCAATTTTAACGGAACGGTTGAAGATGTTTCGCCCGATAAAGAAAAAATTAAAGTTTTGGTAAGTATTTTTGGACGGGCGACCCCTGTTGAACTCAATTTTATACAGGTTACCAAAATATAATTACGGTTAAAGAGTTAAGTTTCAGGAGTTAAAACAATGGCCAAAAAAGTAATGACACAGATAAAGCTTCAGATTGAGGCTGGAAAGGCGAATCCATCCCCGCCCATCGGACCTGCCCTTGGGCAGCACGGCGTTAATATCATGGATTTCTGTAAAGCGTTTAATGCAAAAACCGCCAATGATGCCGGATCTATTATTCCGGTGGTTATCACTGTCTATCAGGACAGATCATTCAGCTTTATCACCAAAACGCCACCGGCATCAAGACTGTTGCTGGCAGCAGCAAAAATTGCTAAAGGTTCAGGTGAACCCAATCGGGAAAAAGTCGGGAAGGTAACCCGGGATCAGCTGATAGCAATTGCCGAGACCAAAAAAGAAGATTTAAACGCCTCAGACATTGATGCCGCTGTAAAGATTATTGCAGGTACAGCCAGAAGTATGGGGATAGAAGTAGTTTAACTTTAAGTAAAAGAGTGATGAAAAATGCCAAAGCGGAGTAAAAAACATACAGAAGCACTTAAAAAGGTCGATAGAACGGTTCAATATGATCCAAAAGATGCCTTGGAACTCACTGTTTCCTCGAGTTATGCGAAATTTGATGAAACCGTTGATGTTGCCGTCAGACTGGGCGTTGACCCCCGACATGCTGATCAAATGGTGCGTGGTACTGTTGTATTGCCCAATGGGCTTGGTAAAGATGTAAAGGTTCTGGTTTTTGCAAAAGGTGAAAAAGAAAAAGAAGCTCTGGATGCGGGCGCTGATTTTATTGCAGACGAAGAAACCGTTCAAAAAATTCAGGATGGCTGGTTCGGATTCGACAAAACCGTTGCAACACCAGACATGATGGGAACGGTTGGAAAACTGGGAAGGATTTTAGGGCCGCGCGGCCTGATGCCCAATGCAAAAACAGGTACAGTCACCTTTGAGCTTGAAAAAGCAATTTCAGAATTAAAATCAGGTAAAATAGACTTTAGAGTTGAAAAAGCCGGTATTGTTCACGTTCCTGTTGGAAAAGTCTCTTTTGGCGCGGAAAAATTAACTGAAAATGTCAAGGCCTTTCTTGAAAAGCTTGTTGCACTCAAACCGGCTTCCAGTAAAGGAACTTACCTGAAAACAATCAGTGTTTCTTCAACAATGGGTCCGGGGATTAAAGTAGATCCCCTTTTGATTAAGTAATTGTTGATAAAATAAGAAGAAAACCTGTCACAGACAGTAGGTGTGCCGGATATCGGCGCATAATCGGATTTGCCGGCCTGCCGAGACGGATTATAAATTTTGTTTTGGTTTAGTTGGCACCTTCGCAAAAGATTAGATGAATGAAAGGAGGTGTAAGAAAATTGCTGAATATTACCCAAAAAAAAGAACAGGTAGAAAGACTCGCCAAAGAGTTTTCAGAATCTGAAATTTCAATATTGGTGGACTATAAAGGTCTTGATGTATTGAAGATGACCGAACTTCGCAGCCGGCTCCGTCAGGCAGACGTCCGAATGGAGGTTGTTAAAAATTCATTGCTGGTTAGAGCATCGGAAGGCACGGATGCGGCCTTGATGAAAGACTTTTACAAAGGGCCCAGTGCCATAGTCACATCTGAAAACGATCCGGTGTCGCCTGCAAAAATTCTGGTTGATTTCATAAAAGACAATGAAAAACTTGAAATCAAGGCCGCTGCTCTGGCAGGAAAACTGCTCAGCGCAGATGAGATTAAACAATTGGCGAAAATGCCGTCCAAAGAAGAACTTCTGGGCAAACTGGTTTGTACGCTTAATGCGGTTCCGACCTCACTGGTTAATGTACTTGCCGGCGTTCCAAGAGCCTTTGTCAATGTTCTTAATGCAGTTAAAGATCAAAAAGAAGCAGCATAACCAAAATTTAATTTATACTAAAAATATATTTCATATCGTTTTATTTAGGAGAAAAAAATGGCTGATATTACAAAAGATGATGTAATTGAATTTATATCCAACATGAGTGTTCTGGACCTGTCTGAGCTTGTTTCCGAGCTTGAAGAAAAATTCGGTGTTTCCGCTGCAGCGCCTGTCGCTATGGTCGCAGGCGGTATGCCTGCTGCCGGTGATGCCGGTGCCGCAGCCGAAGAGCAGACAGAGTTTGATGTCGTTCTTGAAACTTTTGGTGACAAGAAAATCAATGTTATTAAAGAAGTCAGAGCAATCACCGGCTTAGGGCTGAAAGAAGCAAAAGCCCTTGTCGAGGAAGCGCCCAAAGCAATTAAAGAAGGTGTTGCAAAAGATGAAGCTGAGAAAATCAAAGAGCAGCTTGAAGGAGCTGGTGCTCAGGTATCTGTAAAATAAGATAGCTTGCAGACATAAGGTATTGTTTGCATAAAAGTTATGCGGGGGCAAGGCAATAGTGCCATGTCTCCGCTTTTACGGTTGGAAAAACTCACACTGGGAGAAATCATGACCGGAAGTCTTTTGACAAATAAGCGTACAAGAAAAGAGTTTGGCAGCAGAAGAAAAATTATTGACATTCCAGATTTGATCGGAATGCAGAGAAATTCTTACGAGGGTTTCCTTCAAAGAGACGTTCCTCCTGAAGACAGGGAGGAAAAAGGACTTCATGCTGTGTTTAAGTCTGTATTTCCCATTAAGGATTTTACAGATACATCATCATTGGAATATGTCTCGTATTCATTCGGTGAATCAAAGCATTCCATGAAAGAATGCATCTCCAGGGGGATGACCTATGATATCCCCGTTAATATAAAGGTCAGGCTGGTGGTTTATGATCACGACAAAGAAACCGATATGTCCACCATCCGTGATATTAAAGAACAAGAAATTTATTTTGGTACCATTCCGTTAATGACCCGGCAGGGTACTTTTATTATAAACGGGACAGAGCGGGCGGTTGTCAGTCAGCTTCACCGGTCATCCGGTGTGTTTTTTGACCATGATAAAGGTAAAAATTTTTCCTCTGGTAAAATTATCTATAATGCCAGGGTTATTCCCGTTCGCGGATCCTGGATTGATATGGAAATCGACACCAAAGATATTGTCTATATCCGTATCGACAGACGAAGAAAATTCCCGGTCTCCATCCTTTTTAAGGCCTTTGGCTACACCAGTGAAGATATTCTCGATTTCTTTTATACCAAAGAAAGCATTATTAAAAAGAACGGTTCTTTCTTTAAAACGTTTGTTCCTGAAAATCTTAAACGCCAGCGGGCCAGCTTTGATATCAAATCACCGGTCACCCAGGAAGTTGTGGTCAAAAAGGGCCGGATATTCACCAAGCGCGCGCTAAAAGAATTAGAAAATGACGGACTTGAATTGATTCCCATACTTGAAAAGGAATTGATCAACAAGGCATTTGCAAAAACGATTACAGACCCTAAAACGTCTGAAGTTCTTTTCAAACCGGGGCAGCTGATTTCTGAAGACAGTTTTGAACTCATGGAAGAAAACGGCCTGGATACCTTTGAAATTCTTTATCTTGACCCTCGAAGCTCCGATTCCATGCGCAAAACCCTGGTCTCTGATAAAATCGAAACCAAAGAGGAAGCCTTGATGGATATTTATCGCAGGCTTCGTCCCGGAAATCCGGCAACAGTTGAAGTTGCCCAGGATTTTATCGATCACCTCTTTTTCAGGCAGGCATATTATGATCTGTCCAAGGTCGGCCGGCTGAAAATGAATTACCGGCTGGGTGTTGATACCAAGATCGACGTTAAAACCTTGAGAAAGGAAGATGTTCTGCTCACCGCTTCCACCCTGATTGAACTCAAAGACACCCAGGGACAGGTGGATGATATTGATCATCTGGGCAACCGGCGCGTCCGTGCTGTGGGTGAGCTTCTGGAAAATCACTACCGGATCGGGCTGGTGAGAATGGAGCGGGCCATTAAAGAAAAGATGTCCATGCAGGAAGTCGATGCCATGATGCCCCATGACCTGATCAATCCCAAACCCGTGTCTGCAGTGGTCAGAGAATTTTTCGGCACTTCGCAGTTATCCCAGTTCATGGACCAGACAAACCCGCTTTCCGAGACCACCCATAAAAGACGTTTGTCAGCCTTGGGTCCGGGCGGTCTGACCAGGGAAAGAGCAGGCTTTGAGGTCAGGGACGTTCATCCGTCCCATTACGGCAGGATCTGTCCCATTGAAACACCTGAAGGGCCGAATATCGGACTGATCGTTTCTTTATGCACCTACGCCCGAATCAATGACTTTGGATTCATTGAAACTCCCTATCGAATCGCCCAAGACGGAAATGCCACAAAAGAGATCCAGCACCTTTCCGCATTTGAAGAGAAAGACCATCCCATTGCCCAGGCCAATGCGCCCCTGGATATCGACGGGAATTTCATCAATCCGCTGGTGTCGTCGCGGGTGGATGGCGAATTTGAAATGATTGAAAACAAAGATGTCCAATTTATGGATGTTTCTCCGAATCAGCTGGTATCTGTTTCAGCATCCCTGATCCCTTTTCTTGAAAACGACGATGCCAACAGGGCACTGATGGGATCGAACATGCAGCGCCAGGCTGTGCCGCTGATCAGAAGTGAAGCCCCCCTTGTGGGGACCGGCATGGAAAGTGTGGTGGCCAGAGATTCCGGCGTCACAATCGTTTCCGACTATAATGGAGTGGTTGTGGATGTGGATTCCAAGAGAATTGTTGTCCGCAATGATGAACCCAAAGAAGGTAAATTTGAAAAGGCAGTCTCCATTTACAACTGCACAAAATTTGTCCGGTCCAACCAGAACACCTGTTTTAACCATCGTCCCATTGTTGAAAAAGGGGAGCGGGTGAACAAAGGACAGGTTATTGCAGACGGCCCGTCAACGGAGATGGGTGAGCTGGCCCTGGGGAAAAATGTTACTGTGGCCTTTATGCCCTGGGACGGATATAACTATGAGGATTCAATTCTTGTCAGTGAACGTCTGGTAAAAGATGGTGTGTATACCTCTGTTCATGTGGAAGAATTTGAAGTCCTTGCCAGGGATACCAAACTTGGCAAGGAAGAGATTACAAGAGATATTCCCAACGTGGGTGAAGAAGCCCTGAAAAATCTGGATGAAAGCGGTATTATCCGGCTGGGTGCGGAAGTGACTTCCGGGGATATCCTGGTGGGTAAAATCACCCCTAAAGGTGAAACCCAGCTCTCTCCTGAAGAAAAACTTCTCCGGGCTATTTTCGGCGAAAAGGCAGGCGATGTAAAAGATACATCCCTGTGTGTTCCTCCGGGAGTCAACGGCAAGGTTATTGATGCCAAAGTTTTTTCAAGACGGGGCCTGCCAAAAGATGACCGGACCCGCCTGATCGAAGACGAAGAAATTGAACGTCTGGAAAAAGACAGAGATGATGAAATTAAAATTATCTCCGGAGTTGCCCAGGAAAAAGTAGAGTCAATCCTTGACGGTCAGAAAATTATTGCCGACCTTGAAAAAAGCTCAAAAGTGCTGGTGAAATCAGGTGCGAAAGTTACACCCGGTATTTTTAAGAAAATTCCGGTTTCCGTGCTGGTCAACGTCACGGTGAAAGACCCCGTGCTCACCGAACGGGCCCAGGTCATTCTGGAAAGCGCCCAGGAACAGATCAAAAAAGCTAGGGAACATTTTAACCGCCAGGTATCAAGATTTGAAAAAGGTGATGACCTTCCGCCGGGTGTACTAAAAATGATCAAGATTTCCGTTGCCATGGAACGGGTTCTTTCCGTTGGGGATAAAATGGCAGGCCGCCATGGAAATAAAGGAGTTGTATCCAGGATTCTCAGGGTGGAGGATCTGCCGTATTTTGAAGACGGCAGACCCGTTGATATGGTCCTCAATCCTTTAGGTGTGCCGTCTCGTATGAATGTCGGTCAGATCCTGGAGATCCATCTGGGGCATGCCGCGTTTGCTCTAGGCCAGCGGATTGAAGAGTTGCTCAGCCAGATGAAACTGGATCAGTTGAGGAAAAAAGTGCTTGATATTTTTTCCATGACCGAAGCCCAGAGAGCCGGCAATAAAGAAGATGAACTGGCTGATAAAATTAAAAACATGACAGATGAAGAGCTTATTGAGTTTGCATCCTATTACCGGAATGGTGTTCATATGGCCACACCGGTGTTTGACGGGGCCAGCGAGGACGAGATCAAGGAGCTGATTGCCCTGGCCGGTTTTGACACGTCAGGACAGTCTGTGCTCTATGACGGCAGGACCGGAGAGCCCTTTGACAAGCCGGTTACGGTCGGCACCATGTATATGCTTAAACTTCATCATCTGGTGGATGATAAACTTCATGCCCGATCCATCGGTCCCTATTCCCTGGTCACCCAGCAGCCACTGGGTGGTAAAGCCCAGTTCGGCGGCCAGCGTTTGGGTGAGATGGAGGTATGGGCCATGGAAGCCTATGGCGCTGCCCATGCCCTCCAGGAATTTTTAACGGTGAAATCCGATGATATGACCGGCCGGACCCGGATGTATGAAAAAATAGTAAAAGGCCAGAACGTCCTTGAACCCGGAATGCCTGAATCTTTCAGGGTGCTCACAAAAGAGCTCAACAGTCTGGGTTTGGATATGAATCTTATAGAAGGCAGCAAATAAGGAGAAGACATTGGATAACATATACGATTTCTTCGCAAAACCAAAAGATCCTAAGATTTATCAGGGCGTCCAAATTAGCCTTGCATCTTCAGACCAGATCAGAGAATGGTCTCACGGCGAGATCAAAAAACCGGAAACCATCAACTACAGAACCTT
>JBNKNP010000166.1:0-4877 GCA_050293905.1 Desulfobacteraceae bacterium
AATTGGAACAAAGCTTAACACGGGCTCTGGAAAAAAAATTAACCGGGCTTCGCCGGAACATTGAACAATTTACAGACCGGTTGAAATCTCCTCAAACCATTATATATGATTTAAGATTTCGACTTGAAGATCACGAACGGCGGTTGAAACATTCAATTCAACATTTTCTGAAATATAAAAAGGAAAAGCTTGGCTGGTTGGATGACCGGCTGCAAAATAAAAATCCCGGGTTTAAAACAAGTCAACTCCAGGATCGGATCGCATCTTTGATGTCGGCACTGACCTTGAGTTTCAATGCAAGGTTTGAATCACTGAAATTTAAATATTTGCAGCTTGATTCCAAACTCAAGGTCCTGAATCCTGAAACTGTTTTAAAAAGAGGATACAGCATTTCCAGATTTGTTAAAGATAAAACCGTGATCACCCGTGCTGGTGATGTCAACAAAAACGATCAGGTAGAAATTATTTTACATCAGGGGCGCTTGATTACAAAGGTGGAAAAATCCCATGGCTAAAAAAAAAACATTTGAGCAGGCATTAAATGAACTTGAAGAAATTGTTAAACAGATGGAATCCGGCGATCTTGCACTGGAAGATGCGGTTAAAAAATATGAATCCGGAATCAAGCAGTCCAGGTATTGTCTTGATTTGCTGGACAAAACAGAGAAAAAAATTGAGATTTTGAACCGGAATAATCATCTTAAAGATAAAGATATCGAGGATCCGGACAGCAACAAATCAGAAGAATAAACGTATGCATGTTGATCTGAGACAATACTTAACTAAGAACCGAAAAACGGTAAACACACACCTGTTGTCTATTGTATCCTCGTTTGATCAGAACAGGGAATTGATCATGGCCATGAAACATTCTCTCATGGCCGGCGGAAAAAGACTGCGTCCGATTTTGAGTTTGGCTGCAGCAGAAGCCTGCCAGGCAGAATCTTTGCTTGCCCTGCCCGTTGGCTGCGCAATTGAAATGATCCATACCTATTCACTGATTCATGATGATCTGCCGTCCATGGATGATGATGATATCCGACGGGGACAGCCCACCTGCCATAAAAAATTTTCAGAAGCAATAGCCGTTCTTGCAGGAGACGCATTGCTTACCCACGCGTTTCATGTTCTGGCAAACCCGGAACCTGTTTTTAAACGTTTCCCGGATGATTCCACCCGGATCAAATTGATTGCCGGACTTTCAGCCGCTGCCGGGATTGACGGGATGGTTGAAGGCCAGATGATGGATATGTATGCAAATTCAGAAAACCCGGATGATCCATTATCCTACCTTGAAAAAATTCATGCATTAAAAACAGGCAAAATGATTCGCGTGAGTATTGAATCAGGAGCGTTGAGCGTAAATGCTGATACGGACCGGATCGAAAAACTTTCCGGGTATGCTGATAAGATCGGTCTGGCCTTCCAGGTGGCTGATGATATATTAGACGTGGAAGGAGACCCTGAGGTCATGGGTAAAGCTGCAGGATCAGATGAGATCCATGATAAAATGACTTTCCCTGCGCTCATCGGGCTGGAACAGTCAAAAAAATATGCCGGCCGCCTTGTGGCAGATGCCATGGACCTGCTGTCATCGTTTGGCCGGTCGGCAGATCCGCTAAGATTAATTGCAGACTATATTATAAACAGAGATCACTAATAAATACGATTGGGGTAGAACCATTTTGAGTCTTTTAGATCAAATCGATGCATCATCAGATGTGAAACAATTATCTCGGAAACAATTAAAACAGCTGGCCGGTGAAATCCGCGACAGAATTATTGAAGTTGTATCAACAAATGGCGGACATCTTGCATCCAGCCTGGGTGCGGTTGAACTCACCATTGCCATTCATTATGTATTTGATCTTCCGGAAGACACCCTGATATGGGATGTGGGCCATCAAAGCTATGCCCATAAATTATTAACCGGCAGAAATAAAACTTTTCATACGTTAAGGCAGCATAAAGGCATTTCCGGGTTTGCCAAAACCAAAGAAAGCCCATACGACGGATTTACCGTAGGCCATTCATCCACATCCATCTCAGCAGGCCTTGGCGTCTGTTACGGCAAATATTTGAAAAAAGAAAACACAGATGTCATTTCCGTTATCGGCGACGGCTCTTTAACTGCCGGGCTGGCATATGAAGGATTAAACCAGACAGGCGACCTCAAGCAAGGTTCCATTGTTATTCTTAACGACAACGATATGTCCATTTCCGCCAATGTCGGGGCATTGTCCTCTTTTTTAAGCCGGACGTTTTCAGCTAAATACCTGCAGTCCATGCGCAATCAATTCGGGGCCTTTTTGAAATCTTTCCCAAAAATCGGTGACGACATTTATAACATTGCAAAACGAAGTGAAGAATCTTTTAAAACCTTTATTACGCCGGGCATGCTTTTTGAAGCTTTTAATTTTGATTATTTCGGACCGATTGACGGACATAATCTGGACCATCTCATTGATATTCTGAAAAATATAAAAAACCCTAAAGATCCAGTGCTTCTTCATGTTTTGACCCGGAAAGGCAAAGGGTATCCTCCGGCTGAAAAAAATCCGGTCTATTTTCACGGGGTTGGGGCATTCAGTGTGGATACAGGCCAGAGTCAAAAAAGTTTAAATCCGATTCCGACTTATACCCAGGTCTTTGGACATCAGATGGTACGGCTGGCCAAAGAAGATGAATCCATTGTGGCCATTACTGCTGCCATGCCAGAAGGCACAGGTTTAAATGAATTTTCTCAAACATATCCGGACCGGTTTTTCGATGTAGGAATTGCTGAGCAGCATGCTGTTACTTTTGCCGCCGGACTGGCTTCCCAGGGATTAAAGCCGGTAGTGGCTATTTATTCAACTTTCCTTCAGCGTGCATTTGACCAGATTCTTCATGATGTATGCATCAATGCATATCCTGTGATATTCGCCATAGATCGTGGCGGTATTGTAGGAGAAGACGGCCCTACCCATCACGGTTTATTTGATTATTCATACCTGCGCTGTATGCCGAACATGACGATCATGGCACCAAAAGACGAAAATGAACTGGCCAGAATGCTTGTCACAGCCATGGCCCATGACGGTCCCGTGGCTATCCGGTATCCGAGGGGAAGAGCCGCAGGCACTCCGATTGCCGCAGAACCCGGCCCGGTTGAGATTGGAAAAGCCAAAGTTGTGTATTGCAAAGGCCGGGATCTGCTGCTGATCGCCATAGGAAAATCAGTCTGCGAGGCACTTCTGGCTGCGAAATGGCTGAAAAACAAAGGCATCTTTGTCACCGTTATCAATGCCCGGTTTGTCAAACCCATGGATACGGCAACCATCGTTGAATACGCCGGCAGAATCAAACAGGTGATCACCATTGAAGAGCACGTGCTGGACGGCGGTTTCGGGTCTGCGGTTCAGGAAGTACTGATGGACAATGAAGTAGACGGTATTCAGCTCAAACGCATCGGTATTCAAGATACTTTTGTTGAACACGGTCCCCAGGATGTATTGCAAAAAGAATACGGCATTGATCATACGGCTATTGTGGCTGCTGCATTAAAAATGAAAGGCATCACCGATCAATAAGGCCCCTAAAAAACAACGCATTGATACCTTGATTGTTGAAAAAGGACTGGTCAAGTCCAGGCAGCGGGCCAAAGCAATGATCATGGCCGGTAAAGTATTTTTAAATGATCAAAGGATCGATAAACCCGGAACCCTGGTGGACCCGTCCGGACATCTCATTGTAAAAACGGACGATAATCCCTTTGTCAGCAGAGGCGGTCTCAAGCTTGAAAAGGCATTAAAAATAATTCCTGTTGACGTAAGTGCATTAACCTGTATAGATATCGGAGCGTCAACCGGCGGATTTACGGACTGCCTGCTAAAATATGGGGCACAAAAAGTCTATAGCATTGATGTGGGGTACGGACAGCTGGACTGGTCGCTGCGCAAGGATCCGAGAGTGGTAGTGATTGAACGGACAAATATACGGCATATGCCGTATGATGTTATTAATCAGTGTGTGGATCTGATCGTGGCAGATACCTCGTTTATCTCACTGAAAAAAGTGATACCGCCTGCTGAAAAATTCATGCGCAGAGGAACACGTGTTCTGGCCCTGATCAAACCCCAGTTTGAAGCAGGCAAAGATAAGATAGCAAAAGGCGGTGTTGTAAAAGATACTGCCGTAAGAGAGGCGGTGATTTCAGATATAAGGGATTTTTTTTCAAGAAACGGGTATGAAATAGATCAGGTGATCCCCTCCCCTATTTTAGGCCCAAAAGGAAACCAGGAATACATCATAGCAATGAAATATAAAGAAAAAAAAATAACACTATGAATTTTATTAAAATTTGATTATTTAATTATAAATTTTTATTAATTGTTATTAAGGAGCAGTAATGAGTGAAGAGATTAAAACCATGAGAAATGTGGCCCTGGCCGGACACGGTGGTGCTGGCAAGACGACTCTTGCTGAGGCCATGTTGTTCAAAGCAGGCGTTACCAACCGGCTTGGCAAGGTTGAAGAAGGCAATACCGTCATGGATTTTCAACCCGAAGAAACAAAAAAACAACAAAGTATCAATACATCGTTTATCAAATATACGCATAATAAGCATACGATTACGTTGATGGATACACCGGGTGATCAGAACTTCTTCTCTGCTTCCAAAACCTGTTTTCCGGTGGCTGACTGTATGGCTTTTGTGATTGACGGTGTGGGCGGTCCTTCCGCCATGACTGAAGAAGCAGCAGAAAGTGCCATTGAATACAATCTCCCTGGCTTTGTTATCATCAATAAACTGGACCGGGAAAGAGCTGATTTTAACACTGCTGTTACAGCCTGCAACACAGCCTTGAAAAAAAAGATCATCCCGGTCTGTTATC
>JBNKNP010000167.1:0-4291 GCA_050293905.1 Desulfobacteraceae bacterium
AATACACGCTATAACTTTTTTCGTTTGGGTTAAATTGCTCATCTTTTTCCATATAATAATTTAATTAGTAATCAATACTGAGTGCATATTTAGACTAATATTTAAATACACACCATTACCAAGCACCTATAAAGTCCACAATTTGTTATACTATATGCTCCTCCCCAAAAAACTGGGGCCGGGGTTAAGCCACTTTCCTTTGGCTGGAGAACGCCTGCTCACAGTGGGCAGGCGTTCTCCAGCCATTAGCCGAATGTTTTCTTCTTTGGTTATAATACATTTCAATATATTTAAAGAGAATTCTTTCAGCTTCTTCAAATGTCTTAAAACGTACATGATGAATTAATTGTGTTTTAATCGTGTGAAAAAAAGATTCCGCAACCGCATTATCCCAACAATCGCCTTTCCGGCTCATGCTTTGAATAAATCCATGATTTTTGAGTCGTTTTTTAAATTCCCTGCTGGCATACTGGGCACCACGGTCACTGTGAATCATCAATCCTTTATCAGGGCTGCGACGCATGACCGCTTTATTAAATGCTTTTATCAATGAATGCCGTTCCAGAGAACTGCTTAAATCCCATCCCACCACTGATCTGGAGAACAGATCGATAAACACGGTCAGATAATGCCAACTGCGGCCGACCTTTAAATAAGTTATGTCACTTACCCATACGGTATTCGGTGTTTTTACATTGAACTCTCTATTTAATAAATTTGGTGCAACAGGTTCCTCATGTTTAGAGTCTGTTGTGGCAACAAACTTTTTAACTGTTTTGCACTTCAATTTCATTTCCCGCATCAGGCGGGCAACTGTATTTTTGCTGGTGCCATGGAATTCTGGCTCATCATCAAGATCAGCTGTTATCATAGGGCTTCCCGCCATCCCATTGTGTTCTAAATACAATTCAAAAATGCGTTGTTTCAATCGCTCTCTTTGGAGTTGTTGGGCAGAAGGTTCCCTAATTTTCCAATGCTGATAACCACTCTCAGATATTTTAAGCATCTGGCACATCTTCTTCACCGTAAATTCAGAGCGGTGGTTTTCTATAAACTGGTATTTCATTTCGGTGCTCTGCTGAAGATGGCCATGGCTTTTTTTAATATGTCCCGCTCCATTTCGGTTTCTCGAAGCTTTTTTTCAAGTTCCCGTATTTGTTTTTGTTCATCGGTCAGGGATTCAACACCATTACCTGGAAAGGCCGGTTTCCCATTTGACAAATGATATTCACGCCGCCAGCGATATAGCAGATCCTTTGCAATCCCAAGATTTTCTGCAACTTCTGTAACTGTTCGTCCAGGTTCAGCACAAAGCAACACTGCATTCCGTTTGAAATCTCGATCGTACTTTCTTCTTTTGATCATTTTATCCTCCATAATTTTGCATTATAGAGGCTTAACCTCTGGTGTACAATCCCTGGGGAGGATCACTCGTTGCAAGACGGTTTTAAAACACCTTTGTGCTTGAGCAGAATGCGATAAGCCTGTATGATGGAATTAAATCCGCGATTCATTATTTCAGGAGAGACGAATGAACGATATGAATTATTATGTTCAGGCTGCTCAACGATCTGCAAAATGGCATGAAAAACAGATGGCGAAAATGAAATCCTGCCGGTTTGATACCATTTCAGTGCACGGAATTTACTCCATGCAGGAGGCTCTGGATTTTAACCAGGGATCCATTATTGAACCGGTTTACCTGTCAAGTTCCCAGGGATTCAGGGATGCCGGTGAAATGGAAGCTGCGTTAAGCTATCAGATCCCGACCTGGTGCTATTCGCGGATCGGCAATCCCAGCATGTATTATCTGGAAGGGGTGCTGGCGCTCCTGGAAGGGTATGGCACACCCTATGACACCTCGTGCTGCGCCACCTCATCGGGCATGTCCGCCATCATGAGCGCCTGTGATCCGTTTTTATGCGTGGACCCCAAAAAGCCGGATGCGCCTGTGAATTTTGTGGCTACCTGCAAGGTCTATGGCGGCACGTTCCAGCAGTTCAGTATCCGGAAACAGGATGAACGCAATATTGAATGGCGCAAAATCATTGATTCCAATGATATCAATGAATGGGCAGGGGCCATTGATGAGAACACCCGGTTTTTATACGGTGAAATGCCCAGTAATCCGGGGCAGTCGTTTTTTGACCTGGAGGCGGTGGCCAATCTGGCTAAAAAGCATAAAATTCCCTTGATTATTGACAGTACCGTGGCCACGCCGGCGCTTTTAAGGCCGCTTCAATGGGGGGCGGATATCGTGGTTCAGTCGGTGACCAAGACCCTGACGTCCAGCGGGTTTGGTATTGCCGGGGCTGTGATTGCCAAAAAAAACCTGGATCTGAAAATCGACAATGATGCGCTTAAAAAGGATTTCTGCCTCTATCTTAAAACCCTGCCCAACCGGGATAACGGGCCCAATATTTCCCCGATGAATGCCGTACTCACTCTGAACGATATCCGGACTTTGCGCTCCAAGGTGGATCTGATGAGCCGGAACACGATGAAAGTGGCCCAGTTTTTATCCGGGCACAAGCATATAGAGCAGGTGGAATACCTGGGACTGCCCCGGCATCCCCTGCATCAGGTGGCAAAAAAATACCTCAAGCTTGTGGATGCTGAAATTGATGATTTATACGGCAAGCCGGTTAACCGGTACGGCCATCTCATGTCGTTCAATGTCAAAGGCGGTGCATCTGCTGCCAGGAAGGTCTTTGACGGGCTGCAGCGGATCTGGCGGGCCACGGATCTTGGACGGATAAAATCCGTGGCCACCATCCCGGCGATCTCCACCCATCAGCAGCAGGGAGAGGAAGGCCGGAACCTGGCAGGTATTCCCCCCAATCTGATCCGGCTGTGTGTGGGAGCCGAGCATTTTCAGGATATTATTGATGATTTAAGCCAGGCCCTGGATCAGCTCGACGGTATCAGCCGCAAGGATAGTGCCCCTGAATTCTCAGCCGGCGGGGCTTCTTCTGCCAGGCTGAGGCGATAATCCCAACCTTAGTTATATTTTGACTTTTGGGGCTAAACCGACTATATTATGCCCTTTATGGTCAGGGGTGTTTTCAGGTGAACCAGGGCAGGATGCGTGATTGATAAAACTATGGCAGATCCGGGGATGAAAATAGGATCAGGATATGATGTCCACCGGCTGGTAGCCGGGAGGAAACTGATTCTCGGCGGTGTTCATATTGAATGTGACAGGGGACTTGAGGGGCATTCAGATGCCGATGTCCTTGTGCATGCCGTGTGCGACGCTGTCCTGGGAGCGGCCGGGGCAGGGGATATCGGGGATCATTTCCCGGATACCGACCCTAAGTATAAGGGGATAGCATCCATGGTCCTTCTGGAACGCTGCAAAAAGGTCCTGGATGACCTTGGGTATCAGATTGCCAATGTGGACTGCATCGTGTTTGCCCAGGCACCGAAAATCAGCCCTTATAAAGCACAGATGAAAGAGAATATTGCAAGGGCGCTGGGTGTGACGCCGCACCTTGTTAATGTAAAAGCAACAACAACAGAACGACTGGGGTTTATCGGAAGAGAAGAGGGCATTGCTGCCCAGTGCATCCTTCTGGCAGCCGCCGGTCCGGGAAAATACAAATGAGTCTGAAAGTTTATAATACACTGAACGGTAAAAAAGAAACCTTTATTCCCATAGAAGACGGCAAGGTCAAAATGTATGTCTGCGGCCCCACGGTGTATGACACCAGCCATATCGGCCATGCCCGCTCTGTTGTTGTTTTTGATACGATTTTCAGATGGCTCGGGCAACTGGGATATGAGGTCACCTATGTGAGAAATTTCACGGATGTGGATGACAAAATCATTAAAAAATCCAACCAGACCGGGGAAGACTGCCTGACCATTACTGAAAAATATATTGATGAATTCCATCAGGAAATGGATCAGCTCAATGTGCTGCGGCCCACCATTGAACCCAAAGCCACTGAGCATATCCGCCATATTATCGATTTTATCCAGATGCTGATTGACAAAGGCAAGGCCTACCATGTTGAAGGCGGGGATGTTTATTTTTCCATTGAATCCTTTGCCCCGTACGGACAATTGTCCGGCCGGAAGCCGGAAGATATGCAGGCCGGGGCCAGGATTGCCGTGGACGAGAAAAAGGCAAGCCCCCTTGATTTTACCCTGTGGAAACCGGCCAAGCCCGGTGAGCCGTCCTGGGACAGCCCGTGGGGAAAGGGCCGGCCGGGCTGGCACATTGAATGTTCGGCCATGAGCTATGAATACCTGGGCAAGGGATTTGATATCCACGGCGGCGGAAAGG
>JBNKNP010000168.1:0-5264 GCA_050293905.1 Desulfobacteraceae bacterium
ATTAAAGACTGCCGGGTTTGAAAACAAAACAGAATACCGCTGCAGTTCCTGCGGATATCTGAACAAAACCGGTTTCAAAAAAAAACCTTCTCCCGGGTCTGATCTGCTCTCTTGTTTGAAATCCTGCCCTGATATTATTGGTTCATTTTTATATCATCGTCAAAAAGGAGTGGTGAACAATCAGATGCCGGATATACTCAAGCCTGATGATCTTGAGCTGCTGGCTAAAATTCTGATAAAAAACTATCTGGCCGGCACGGCTTGTTTTCCTGATATCACGCGCATGGCTATGGTCATTAACGGCAGGAATCTGATTATACAGAGGATCAATGCCGAGATGACACTGATTTTAACTACCCGGCAGTTTCCTCTCACTGATCCGGTTGAAAAACTTCTTGAACCTATTTCCTTTGAGTAAATGGAGATCGTATTATAAAAATGAACGGGTTGAAAGACATCATCAATATATCCGGTGTGACAGGCGTAGATCGTTACATTCTTGTGGACCGGCAAAATAATGTTGTGGCCCATAATATGAAAAATTACAGTAAAACCGGCACCATGGTTTCATTTTGCGGCAGCCAGGCCATGGCCATCGAAAAAAAAAAATGGGAATATTTAGTTTTCAACAGGAAAAATCAAAAAGACCTTTGCATTTTTCCGGTAGGCAATTATTATCTTGGTGTGATAAAAAAAAAACAGATTAAGACAGTGGAACTGGCAGACAATGTCCGCTTATTTTTAAACAGTCTTATTGAAAAACAGTCTCAATAAACGGAGGGATTTCATGACAGCACAAACCATTATCCTTATTTTCACACTGGTTATATACCTGATCATTATATTTGTTTTCAACAAGGCCAGGATAAAATATACCGGCGGGAAAGTGGGTACGGTAATCAAACTGATTCTGATTACTGTCTGTCTGATGTTTATTGCAGATTATGTTATTATATTTGACAATCTGATTCCTACAGATATTCTTGAAACCGTCCGGGCATTGTTCAGGACAGCGGCACTCGCATTTTTAGCCTATGGTGGAGCAAAAGTTGCTAATTCTTAAGAAAACAGGGAAAAAATACCGCTTTTCCCGGCTCCTTTTTTGCTGATTTTAAAGGTTTTGGAAATCTGCACAAGCACATTTTTCATATCATTTACAATTTTACTTTTTTCGCTGGAACCGGCCTGGTATTTTTTAACATAGCCCAATACTTTTTCAATATCCTCAAGGATCCGGATTAATGGGTGAGCACCTAAAATTTCGCCCACTTTCTTTAAAACCAGATCACAGTACTCAACAAAACCTGATATCAGAAATTCATGGGTATTGTCCACGCAGTCAATCTGTTCAAGCCCTTCTGAGATCGCCTGAAGATTGGCATTCTTATGATTCACCGGATGGTATTGCTCAAACACCGGCTTAAATTCAATGGAAAGTTGTGGTTTTACCTCTTCGAATAAAGAATAGCTGCGGTCTCCCAGTTCATCTAAAATATTTTTCTGAATTGAATTCAAAATATCGTTGAATACTGTCAAAATTGCGGAAAAATTGTCTTTTTCCGCGGAACCGCCGTCCTCCAGGCTGACTTCTTCTTTCTGCTCAATCAAACCGGATGAAATCACACTGAAAAAAATCTTGTATACGGCAAATTCATCATACCCGCTTTCAACAATGATCTGCCGGACGGTCCGTGTGCCGTCAATCAAGGACAAAATCCGCCATTCATTGGCATTGAGTTTTATTTCTTCCTTGCTCTGCACTTTACCGGACATCTGGAAAACAAGCCGGTCTGTGGGAATAAATTTTTTAAGAACGGACAATTCATCTATTCTACGGGATGCTTCAAGAATAAGCTTCATTGGATTGAGCTGGGTGACGATCATGCCTTTTAAATTCAGTTTGGCATCCTTATATTCAAACCGGCCCTTTTTCCAGAACAACAGATTATAAAGGATCGCTTCCACCTGGCGGGTGTTATATTTTTTTAATGTATCAAGGGAAATATATCCTTTTTCAACCAGGATCTTGCCAAGATGCATCTTTTCTTCTTTGGCCATAGCAAGGCATTTTTGAAGCTGGGCAGCAGAAATAATACCGTCATTTCGCATGAGATACCCCAGCCGGGCCTCCTTTAACGAAGCAGAAGCATAGACAATGGTTCCCTGTTCAAAAAAAACCCGGGACTGTTCATCCTCACAGGTGACCGTCAATACCCCTGTTTTTTGATCATTGCACAATAGTTGAAGAATACTTGCCAGTGTCAGGCCTTCAAAATCGCCTTGGAGATTCATTCTATCCTTTTTTATTTATACCGATTATTCATATCCAGCAAAACCGTCCATCAACCGTTTGAAAGACAAGCTTGATGTTTACTATACTCTTACCGGCTTTTCGTGTCAAACCTGTGTCATTAAATAACCGGATTTAATCACAAATATTTTTAATTGAGAAACACCAGGATTTAATATAAGATTTTATGAGCAGATAAAAATAGATCAGTCGTTGAAATCATTTTATTTACAGGATAATTGTATTGAATTTCATGCCATCCATAGACCGTTTTCAATTCGGGAGAATGGTAATCGGTCATAAAACATTTACTTCGGATCTGATCATTTTCCCGGATGGAAAAATCCAGGACAGCTGGTGGCGCACACGGGGCCATTTTCTTGAATTGAACGATATCATTTCAATTGTTAACACCGGCCCGGACATTATCATTATCGGCACCGGTGCAGCCGGCCGGATGAAGGTTGATCCAACGCTTTTTGACCGAATCAAAGATATGACTGCCAATCCGGCTGTTCAGCTTACCTGTAAGCCCACGGATCAGGCGGTTAAAGAATACCATACTGCTGTCAGGGCAGGGAAAAAAACCAGTGCCGGCTTTCACCTGACCTGTTAAGGACGACATTTGAAAAACCCGAATCAACATCTGTTTCAATACTGCCCAAGGTGCGGAAAAAAGAACCTTAACCCCGTGAGCCAGAAGGCTTTTTCTTGTCAGGCATGTGAGCTTAAATTCTATTTAAATACGGCCAGTGCCGGGATCGCTCTCATATTCAACCCGGATAACCAGCTCCTGGTTACCAGGCGGAAACACGACCCTGCCAAGGGAACGCTCGATCTTCCCGGCGGGTTTGCCGAACCCGGAGAAACCATGGAAGAATGTCTGATCAGGGAAGTAGGAGAAGAACTCAATATTGAACTGGTCTATTTAAGATATTTCGCCTCTTTTCCAAACACTTACAAATATAAAGAGGTTGAATACCCTGTCACGGATTTAGTCTTTTTCTGCAAAATCAAAACCTTTTCAACCCTGGCTGCAAAGGATGATGTGTCCAACTATTATTTCAAAGACCTTGATCAAATAGATATCCGTGAGTTCGGCCTCAGTTCACCGAAAAAAGTTATTGAACAGCTAAAAATACAAGAGTTGACCGGCTGTATCGAATGATCGTTCAACAAAACAATCGCTAATATTTTTATTATGAATATCCCCAATCCGTTCAGATCAGATCACCTTTCTTTCGCTGAATAGGACCTGTTGCGTCTCTTCGGCCGGCTGCACTTGTAGTGAAAAAACTCGGTCCCCTCAAACAGTTTCCACTACTTAACGTTCCGCCAGCCAGAGACTTTAACAACATGTCCTAATACGCTCATTCAAGGCGAACTGATCAAAACCAGCATCTCCCAAAATTTAAGGTCCCCCCCCATATAGCTATTCGCTGCCAAATCTTTCTTTGTGCCTGACTAAATCCCGAATGCCAAGAACCAAAATGAGTAAACCACAAAAACCAAACAGAATAGTTCTCACAATATCAAATATTTGCCAATGAAGAAGGAAGTAAATTGGAAAAAGCATTGTTAAACAGAATCCTAAAAAAATACTTCCCCATATGGACATCAGAGTGGGGATATCTGCCTCACCTTTCCAATTAACTTCAAAAATTCCACCACAAGAAGAACATTTATATTTCCCAATGGGTACACGAAGTTTTGTCTTTCCACAGTTTGGGCAAACAGTGTTGGGCTTCGGTCTGGATAATCTTAAAAAATCATAGAACCGCCAACCCAAAAATATTCCAAGTGCGATTATTGCAATTATTGTTTGTAGCATATAATAGCTGATTCGGTTTTTTGCATTCTTTTGTGATTTATTATTCAAATCTTATTGAAATGTCAATGGATTATGGTTGCAGGGGTTGGGAAGGTTACGGGCTGAGCATCAGATTACGGATCTGTAAAGCCTCTTAATGCAGTGGAGCGTTAAAAAGGAAAACCTGTTTGAGTGCAACGAGTTTTTTCCTTTAACGAAACGGAATTTAGAGGCTGTAAGATCCAAAAGCAGCTCAGATGTAATTTTCCCTTCCACGGCCGCAAAAGAACGAACCCTTTTTCCCGGAATCAAATGCAGCAACCATGGACTCCACCCAAGTCTTTTTCTTGCAAAAATGCCGGTTTTATGATTAATCTTCGTCATGAAAAAAAGAGTCTATCCGTCCGGGAAATTTAAAAACCGACCCGGCCGAAGGTCCGGTCCAGGATCCAGAACCGTCAGCCCCATGAAACCAGGGTCTGACAAGTCGTTAAAAGCGGTTTTCCAGAAAATTGGGGTGCCCCCGAAAAAAGAATTCTCACCAGATCCATTTCAAATCGAAGCCGCGCAAGCCATAGAAAATTTTGATTGCCTGGTTACAGCTCCCACCGGGGCCGGGAAAACATGGATTGCCGAGCAGGCTGCTCAAAAGATCATCAGCCGGCACGGCAAAGTCTGGTATGCCACCCCGTTAAAAGCGCTGACCAATTCCATCCATGCAGGATTTTCAAAACTTTTCGGACCTGAAAATGTCGGTATTCTCACCGGTGATATCAAACAGAATCCGGATGCCGCCATTGTCATCGGTACCACTGAAATATTACGAAACCAGCTTTATGATGCCATGCATACCGGGGAAAATCTCACCTGCGATCTGATCATCCTGGATGAAGCGCATTTCTTAGGTGATGAACAGCGCGGTGTTGTCTGGGAAGAAATTATGATTTACCTGCCGGTCCGTATCCGGCTGCTTTTGCTTTCCGCGACCATAGGAAATCCGTTTCAAATTGCCGGATGGCTTGAATCCATCCGGGAAGAAAAATGTGCGGTGATTGAGAACAATATCCGGCCCGTGCCCTTGTTTCCTCTTTTTTTCCATCCGTCCGGAACCTTGTTTCCACTTCTTGAAAAAAGATCCAAATCTGCAAAGAATGCCAGGACCCG
>JBNKNP010000169.1:0-2781 GCA_050293905.1 Desulfobacteraceae bacterium
AAAAAAGGATGAAGCAAAAACGCTGTTCAGACAGGCTGTAAACGCAACTGTCCCTTTAAAAAGGGATTCATTCTTTGACAATTTGTTTCTTACGCGGCGTTGCGCCAGTCGTATTTATGTGTTACGGGCCAAAATCTGGTCATACTTTGTGCCGAATTATAGATCATAAGATTTGGTCTATTTTTTGGCACATTCCCAAATTAATATGGTCTTCTGGAGAACATTGTAGTGTTTTTCTGCCGATATCCTTGGCCCGCCTACCATATATAGATTTTTTTCTTATGACAAAACCGGCAAAATCCGCATAATGATAATTTGATGTTTTTAATGATCACAGTGCGATAATCTCCAAAAATAGCCTGAGGGTCAATAAAATCCATCCGGCCCCCTGCGGTGCATTATTCAATGCCCACTTTCCGGCTATCTGTTTAACCCCGGCTCCATTTTTTTTGGGAAGGAGCATTAATTTTCAATTGAACTGAGCAGTTCAGGCGCTGTGCTTGCGGATTTTATTTTGCCTTTCAAGGCTTTCAGGGTATTGATGTCTTTTATACTTTTGATTTTAGTGATAAGGATTTTGCTGTCATCCGTATCACCGAATTTGATGCTTACAGCAACTTCAAGGCCTTCAAGAAGCCCTTGCCCAAGCCATTTTTCACGTCCCTCATTCCTTAATTTATCAGCCAACGCCATGATTACATCTCCTTTATCTTCGGACAACGTTTTTGATACTATGGTGTGAAATTGTTCTGCTGTAATATCTTCTACGTTGCTGAATATATATTTTATCAAAGATTCAAAATATTGCAAACCGGTTTCTTTTTCAGATAGGTCCTTTAGAAGGAAAAAAATGCCAGGCAGCCGGTCTGCAAATTTGGGATTAGAAATGTGTTTGAATATCAGCATGACCACACGGGCCATGATGGTTCCTTTGATATCTTCGTCAGAATACCGGGACAGGTCGTACAGGATATACCGAAAATCCGGTATATAGTCTGCCATGATATCCACAGGGCCTTTGATCATGGCAGAAAAGTTTTCTTTAATGTTCCATTTCCGGGGACCGTGATAAAGCAGCAAGGGAACGATAACGGACAGTTTTTTTGCTTTTGACTGCTTTAAATCCAGCCGCCAGATTTTAATCATGTATTCAAGCAGCTGAAGATGCACCAGCCTGTCAGGGTAACTTTTATGTTCGAACAGAAAATAGATATACCCCAGGCTCCCTTTGAAATTCACTTTGTACAGCATGTCTGAATAATAGTCTTTCAGGTCGTTTTCGATAAACGAGTCCTTGCAGATTTCAAGGGAATCAAGATCTGCGATCTCAAGGATTTTTCCGGGCAGGTAATTTTCCAGGAAAGCCCTGGCATTGGCTTTGTTGCTCCAGGTCTCCTTGAACAGGCTGTCATGGGGATTTTGAATTTTATCCATGCGCTGTCAGTATCATGCCTGTTTTTCTGGTTCAAGATAAATTTTACAATCGACAACCAGGGATTGTCCGATATCGAGACCCTGACCACCACCATCCAAATCAGGCCCAACCCGGGAGAAACCGCTATAATCATCCGCACCCGGGACATTGAAGTAAAAGACAGCCTCATGGTGCTGGAGATCCAAAATGAGGAATTTATCCGGGGCGGTGCCGGCAAGGTCTGGTTTACCCTGGAAAATCCCGGCGCTGCCGGAGCCGACATCATTACCGCAGAAAACAGCAGCAAAAACCCTTCCACCCAGATCCGCTACACCCTGGTGGATGAAGATGATAATGTCCTTTACTCCAGAGCGTTCAAGCAGACACTGGGGGATCATATCATTACCCTGTCCAACAAAAAGACCGTGGCCCGGATCCCGGAAGGAGAAATCTTTACTTCTCGGCCCATGGACCTGTTTGTACCGTCCAACGCCCCGGACAACGTCTATGTCCGCCTGGAAATCGACAACATCCATTATCACCTGGGCCAGGCAGACCAGGTAACCCTGGACGGCACAAGGACCCGCAAAGAGATCAGCTTAAAAGACACCTCTTATTATGGCGAAATCGTCTCCATTGCGCCTGAAGTCTCCAAAGGGTATGAGGATATCAAGATTACCGGAAGGGCTGTTGACCGCACAACCGACGAGCCCCTTGCCGATGCCGCGCTGAACCTGATTATCAGCGTGAACGGGTTTGAACGCAAGATCAGCGTGACCACAGACGAAACCGGGACATTCACCCATACCTTTGTGCCTCTTGAAAACGAATCCGGGATCTTCCATGTCCATGCCGTGCACCCGGATCTTCTGGACCGCCCGGACCAGGGCACGTTTATCATCAACAAGGTCAGCATCAGCCCGGCCAAGATTAATTTAAGCATCCCGAAAAATTATGAACAGAAGATCAGCATAAAGGTGACCACGCAAAAGGGCACGGCCCTGAACAACCTTAAACTGACCTGTGACGATGATCTGCCCCCAGGGGTTCACCTGACCCTGTCCGATCCTGTTCCCCTGGTGGGACCGAACCGGACGGTCTCATTGAACCTGACCCTGTGGGCGGACAACTCGGCCCAGGAAACCGGCAGTATCCAGCTGTCTGTAAAAAGTGACGAATCCCCTGACACTCCCTGGGGATCTGTTCTTTTAAATACACAGTTCTCCCAAAGCGAACCGGCTCTCTATTTTACACCGGACCATATCGAGACCGGCGTGGCAGCCGGCGACATGGTCACAGAAACCCTGACCCTGAAAAACAAGGGCCTGGCAGACATGGGGGATGTGATTCTTGAGCTCAAAGACGAC
>JBNKNP010000170.1:0-12370 GCA_050293905.1 Desulfobacteraceae bacterium
CCTGGAGCAGGCCATGGCTTACCTTTCATCGGATGAACACCAAAAGTGCATTGCACGCGTGGCGGACGGGGCCGAAGAGATCGCCGGGCTGATCAAGGAAAAATATTTGGCAGGTGAAATATTTTAAAGGGGCGCAAGGCCTGATCCTTTTACAACTTCATTTATCATATTGTTAACAATTGCTATAATATGGTAAAGATTGGCTGAGAATCGGAACGGATGATATGAAGGAAAAGATAACATTAACCAAAACGGATAAATAAAATGACCATCCAATTTTTAGGGGCTTCATTAAAAAATCCCACTGTGCTTGCATCCGGCATCCTGGGCAACTCCCGCGGAATTCTTGAGCGGGTCCATCAAAACGGTTGCGGGCTTGTCACCATGAAATCCATCGGGCCTGAACCCAGAGACGGCCATAAAAATCCATCGGTCATTGATCTTGGCTGCGGCATGATCAATGCCGTGGGCCTTCCGTCCCCGGGTTACCTGAACATGGACACGGAATGGAAGGAACTTGAAGACAGAACTTTTCCTATCATTGCCAGTATTTACGGCGGATCAGTAAAAGAATACCAGGATGTTGCCCGGTTTGTTTCCACAAAAGCACCGGATTTTATTGAAATCAATATTTCCTGCCCAAACTCTGAAAAACACGGCATGCTTTTCGGTACCAGCGCCCAATCCTCTTTTGACGTGGTTCATGCGGTCAAACAGGTGATCAATGTCCCCTTGATTGCGAAACTGACGCCCCAGGCACCTGATATTGCTGCCGTTGCCCAGGCCTGTGAATCGGCAGGAGCAGATGCGATCTGCGCCATTAACACGGTGGGGCCGGGTATGGTCATTGATATTGAATCCCGGATGCCGGTGCTGGCCTTTAAAAAGGGCGGGCTTTCAGGCCCCATGATCAAGCCCATTGCAGTCCGGTGCGTTTATGACATCTTTGCTGCGGTGGACATCCCCATCATCGGTCTTGGCGGGGTCACTACCGGAGAAGATGCTGTTGAAATGATCATGGCCGGTGCAAGCCTGGTTGGAATCGGCAGCGCTGTCCAGTCCAGGGGAATCCGTGTTTTTGAGCAGGTGGCCCGGGAAATTCAGGCCTGGCTTGAGGCCCATAACACCAGCCTTGAAATGATCAAAGGGGCCGCCCATAAGGAGAAATGATGGAAACAATCAAGGGTCAGAAACATATCATGCTGCGGGTGGCGGAAGTCCGGAAAGAAAATGAACATTATGCCACTTTATTCTTCAACCATGCCTTTGACTTTAAACCCGGGCAGTTTGTCATGGTCTGGATACCGGGTGTTGATGAAAAGCCCTATACCATTTCCTACCATACCCGGGACCGGTTCGCCATTACGGTTGAAGCTAAAGGCATTTTCTCGCAACAGGCGGTCCGGCTTGAAAAAGGGGATCTACTGGGATTCAGGGGACCCTTCGGTAACGGTTTTATCATTGAAAAAGACCGGCAGACCGCTGTTATTGCCGGCGGATGCGGCATGGCGCCTCTGGCCGTTTTGGTGGAAAACCTTGCTCCGGACATTTTGTTTATCCATGGTGCCCGGTCAAAAGAGTATCTGCTTTTTCCCGACCGTTTTGATGTCCAACGCAAATTCTGTACGGATGACGGCAGTTTTGGCCACAAAGGCTTTGTCACTGACCTGCTTAAAGCCGAAATCACTGCCGGAAGAAAACTTGAGATGGTTTATACCTGCGGTCCTGAAATTATGATGGAACAGGTCTTTCAAATTTGTGAAAAACATGATATTCCCTGCCAGGTTTCATTGGAAAGGTACATGAGATGCGGCTTTGGTGTCTGCGGCGCCTGTGTCTGTTCAGACCGGATCGTCTGCAAGGACGGGCCGGTTTTCGGTACGGAAAAAATTAGAAAAATGCCTGATTTTAATGTCCGGGCTTTGTTGAAATCAGGTAAGGATGTAGCGCTTGACCAGTACTTTTCCTGGCGGTGCAAATAAGTAATACTCAATGAGGATGACAGGATTTAAATGACATATAAGCAAGAGTTTATCGAATTTCTGGTAGAATGCAACGCCCTGCGGTTTGGCGAATTTGAACTGAAAAGCGGCCGGGTTGCCCCCTATTTTATCAATACCGGCATGTTTGACACCGGCCTGAAAATAAAAAAGCTGGGCATGTTTTATGCCAAAGCGATCCGGGAACACTTTTCAACTGATTTTGACGGGATCTACGGACCGGCCTACAAAGGCATCCCGCTGTGTATTTCTGCAGCCCAGGCCCTTTCCGACATGGGCATGGACAAAGGATACGTCTTTAACCGGAAAGAAGCCAAAGCCTATGCCGACAAAAGCCTGGTCGTGGGCATGCCCTTAACCGCAGATTCCCACCTGATACTTGTGGATGATGTCATTACCTCCGGAAAGGCCATCAGAGAGTCTTTAGATGTGCTTAAAGCCTGTGACAACCCCAAGGTCAACGGCATTGTAATCAGCGTTAACCGCCAGGAGCGGGGAAAAACCCAAAAAAACGCTTTAAAGGAAGTGGAAGAAAACCTGGGCATCCCCATCCATGCCATTGTAACCATAACAGATATCAAGACCTATCTTCACAATCGAAAAATTAACGACAAAATCATCCTGAATGATGCCATGCTGGAAAAAATCGATGCCTATCTTGACGTATACGGCGCGCTTTAGGCCCATGCCGGCATAAAGCCACAAGCTTTTTCGGTCAGGACGGATCCGTGCCGGATGATCCGGTCTGTTGTGCCGGGTTAAAAAATTCAAGCATGGGATCAGAACTGATGACATAATAGATCATCCCCCGGACCGGCTCCTGGGCATCTTTCATAATATTTACATCACTGATGCATTTGACCGTGGCAAGAATCTGCAGCTTTTTGTTTTTCTTTTTGGCCTCACTGAACATTGTTGCACTGATTTTTCCCTTTTTTGAGTAAGCCCAGTAAATCACTTTTTCATGGGCCGACACAGTGGGGTCCTCAAAATTGATATACAGGTCGCCCACCAAATCCTGAATCTGCTTTAAAGATGCCTGTTCAAACTGCTCATAGATGACCAGCACCCGGTTGGTGCTTTTTTGTGCCACAACAAACAGATTCCTGTCCTTGAATTTAAATGTTCCGGGAACGGCAGCGTCAACCGGATGGGCCCGGGCCGTTTCAATCTGGGCTGAATTCAAAGCAGCCCCCAGGACATAGCCGTTGCGTTCAAGGTCCAGCCGGGCCACCTGACGGGAAAGTTTATCCAGACCGGCCGCATAAAGCCCGGTCGCAAGCCCGATGACTAAAAGCAGTCCCACGCCTGTCCGGCACACTGTTTGTTTAAACATAGTATTCTTCCTGTCTTTGTTTGATATCCTGTTTTAATTTAAAAAAACCGGGCAGGCAGGCGGCCGTTTTCCGGCCGCCTGCAAAAACCGGGCAGGATTACTGGTTATACCGCAGTTTGTTTTCTTCTTCTATCAATTTCATGGTTTCAGCACTGCCGCCGGTCCTGGTCCATAAATGTTCAGCCTTGGACAACAGCTTTTCTATATGGGTACGGTATTTCTCACCCATACCGGCATGATCGGCCAGTTCCTGAACTTCAGGCAGAAATTCATGATAAAAATTTCTGGCGATTTCATACATGCCGTGCCAGTGCGTATAATCCGGTGCAAACATGGCAGCCGCCATTCTGGCCCGCCGGCCTTCATGGTGCCAGATTTCGAACCAGGTAAATCCGATTTTATGCTGGAACCCGGTATTCTTCCATATTCCGTCCTCTTTGAGCATTTTCACCAGGGCCACACCTGGTTTGGCAAATTTCTCATTATATAGCGAGACCACATCGTCCAGCTGGCTGTAAAAATCACGCACCTGGTTGATGCCGTGACAGGATTTACAGACCTCCTGCATGGAGGTCCGTCGTTCCTGCCAGGAAACCACGGATTTAATGGTTTTTTCGTCAATCACTTTTTTAAGTTTATCACCTTGTCTGACATAGGATTTATGCTGCGCTTTCTGTCCGGGTCTCGGCGCAAGTTCACCGGTAATATCACCCACCGTCCCGTCTTCAAAGGTCACCCGGTTCAATTTTGATGAAACCGGGGCACGCAGGTTCCAGGAAATCCTGTCCCCCACATTATGGCTGTTTTTGGCAATGGCACCGTTGAGTTTGACATAGGAGCCCATGTGGCAGGTGGAACAGGTTGGCGCTGTATGATAATCCTCGCCCAGAACCCATGCTCCGTCTTTTAGAATATTCATGCCGTGCTGACCAGGTCCCTTGTCTGCCGTAAAATAGGCAATGCCGTGTTTGGATTCTTCATAGATCTCTTTTTGGGGATGATCCGGTCCCAGATGGCATTTGCCGCAGTTTTCCGGCTGACGGGCTCTGGATGCGCTGAAATTATGTTTTGAATGACAGGCATTGCACACCCCTTTGCTGCCGTCCGGATTGATCCTGCCGATACCGGAATTCGGCCAGGTATTGTAATTCATCTGGGGAGCATCGGTCCTGGACCGCATGGGTTTGCCGTCCTTATCGCGTTTCAATGAAACCACGGATCCGTGACACTGCCAGCAGCCGCTGGCCATGTTCCCTTTGTTTGACGGCATGCCGCCAACCACTTCAGCCAGCATATTATCCAGTGAAGCCATGATCTCACCGGCTGTGGCATGGTGAGAACCTGCCATTTCCTTTGCCTCGGGTTCATGGCATTTAGCGCAATCATTCGGCGTGAGGATGGCTTTAATAAATGCGCCTTCATGCCGATACCCCATTTCATCTCCCTTTTCAGCCGCATGGCAGGTATAACATCCCACCTGGCCTTCTTTGGCTGCGGCATGGGCACTTCTCTCCCATTGAAGAACAAGGGATTTATTTTCCTTTAAGTGACAGGTGATGCATTTTTTATTCATTTCCTGATTTCTTGGATCCTTTACATCAAAAGAGGCTTTGGTCAGTGCAAACGCGGCACCGGCTGTTAATGTAAATACTGCAAGAATTAAAACCATCAGGAAAGATTTTAAACCAGTCATAAAATTTTCCTTTCAAACAATTAACACCTTAAATTAAATTCGCCTTTAAAATAAAATAGTTGAAGCCATTTTTAACGGTTCATTCAAAACGGCCTTCAAAAAATTTACCCTGTCCTGCCGCCCGGCTGCACCACCTCCTTTCGTAAAATACTATTTTTTTGTTATGTTGAATCATTATTTTCCATTGTCAGTGCTGCACCTTGTTTTTATTGGCTCACCTTTTCATTTTCAGGTACCCATAAATCAAAAACCTTTGCCAGAACAAAGAGAATACCAAAAGGGATCGCCATGACAACAATCACGGCAATGATCCCTTCCTTGTCAAACCAATGGGGATGAAACTGGGTATATCCCCTGGCACTCTTGCTCATGAGCTGCCCGCCGATCACAACGTTCCACCGCATGATCAGAACCTGCAGCAGCAGGATGGCGGAAACAATCGCTGCCATTTTGCCGTATAAAATATCCTTTACCGGTGCCAGTCCCAGAACGCCCACCATGGCAAGGGGAATCACTGAACAGATCCCCACCTGCCAGATCCAGAACGAGCTGAACAAAGGACCGTTCAACAGCCCTTCCACCATGTGATGATATCCGGACTTCAAATAGGAATGGGAAAAGACTTCCAGCATTTCAAAAGTAAACGCCATAATAAAAAAGACAGTCAACGTTTTCACACAGGTTTTAATGCAGTTAAGATCAACGGTCCGGCCGGTTACTTTCCGGATGACATAATAAGCCAGAATAATGGCGGAAATACCGGACACACATGCTGAAAACAAAAAGATAACCGGCATGAGCGGGGTGGACCAGGTGGGATTGGCTTTGACACCGCCGAAAATAAAGCCGACATAACCGTGCAGTACAGCTGCCACCGGGATGCCGATACCCACCAGGATCCGGACAATTTTTTTATCCAGGGCCAGGGCATCCTCGGACACATCCATGGAATCAAAAGTCAGCACCCGGTACAGCGTCTGCTGCCAGGAGCCCTCTTTTGCCGACGTTCGCAGCCCCACAAAATCCTTTCGGTAAACAAAGAGAATGATAAAGACAAGCACGGCCATTGATACCGCATAGATATAACCGAACCCGGCCATGGCCGAGCTGGGATTGGGGGTCAAAAGCATGTTGAGATTCCGCTCCGGTCTGCCCAGATGGAGCAGCAGCGGCAGGGTTGCACAGCATAAAAAGGCCAGAGCAAACAAGAGTGAAAAACGGGCAACAGGTTTAAGCGATGTGACATTAAACAGATAATACAGGGCAGCAATAATAAAAGCCCCGTCAACCAGCCCGGTAATATAAGGATAAAGCACGATCATCATGGACCAGTGAACATGAAGATCGTTTGGAAAAACAAAATTGGAAATCAGCATGGCTGTTCCGTGGGTCGCATCCATCAGACAACCTCCCTTCTGGCACCTTTGTAGTAGAGGGCCGGCCAGGTTCCCATTTCTTTTTTCAGCACCGTGAGAACCCCCGGGCCCTTTAATATTTTATATACTTCTGAGTTTTCATCCTTCATGGAGCCGAACTTTCGGGCTGATGTAGGGCAGACATTGACACAAGCCGGCAGAAGCCCCTTTCTCACCCGGTGATAGCACCAGGTGCATTTCTGGGCCACCCGGGTGTCCGGGTGAAGAAACCGTACGGAATACGGACACGCCTGGATGCAGTATGCGCAGCCCACGCACCGTTTTTCATCCATGAGAACAAATCCGTCCGGCGTCCTGAATGTGGCGCCCACGGGACAGACCTGGACGCAGGGGGCTTCCCTGCACATATTGCATAGTTTGGGAACAAAAAACGTGTCCCTTATTTTTTCGCCGATATCGTCTCTCGGGTCCTGGTAACCGTCCACCCCGCCGTTGGGGCTGTCCACATAGACCTGGTCGGAAAAGCCTTTGACATACCGTTCAACCCAGGTCCTGTAATAACCGTCCGGCACGTGATATTCATTTTTGTCCGCCACGCAGCACGATCCGCAGCCGATGCAGCGGGTAATATCCACTATAAAGGCAAAGTCCTGGTTGTGAATATCATAAGCCTTGTCCCGGACACCCGGAATCTGCTCCTTGACCGTCAGACAGTCCGAGTTCAGGGGCCAGACCAGATACAGGGAACCGGCAAGCGTGCCGTTTAAGACTTTTTTAATAAAGGCGCGGCGGTCCAGTTTTGAGGACGGTTCAACAATTTTCATGATCCTGCCTCCATCATTCCGGTGACCTTTCGTGCATGGTCAATATACTTTAACGGCGCATGCACATTATGGCACTGGGTGCAATTGTGGGTGAGTTTGACATCCTGCTTCTTCAAATGATCCGGCATGGCAACGGTCTTAATAACTTCCTGGCTTCGTGCCGTAATGGCTGTATTATGACATCGAAGGCACAGCAAAATAATATCCTTGTCCTTTTTCACCGGAAGCGCATTGCTTTTTTTTGCCACCATACCGGCCCCGGTTTCCTGCTCAATCACATGGTCTGCCCAGGGGCCGTGACAGAATTCACAGGAAATGGTCTTATGCCTGCCGTTCTGATGAAGTTTTGCTTCCCAGGCATGGCAATAAAAACAGGATGTATTCGTGCCGTACCGGAGGGGAACAAGGGTCTCCTCCTCAATGGCAGCCGCCCGGTAATGACCATACGCACCAAAAGAGTCCGGGAGCAGCAGCTGCCTTGCCAGCAGTCCTCCCCCCGAAAGCACCACCATACCCAACACCACAAATAAAAGACGCTTACGATAATCCGATTCCACGACTGCCTCCTGTGTTGATCCTGCAAGGGCAATAAAAAGTGCCGGTTATCCGGCCAAGGACAACTATTTCTGAATATCCCTTTTCGGATCCTGTTCCGAGTTATATTTTTTATAGTAAACTGTTGAACACAGATTCAAGAAACGTTTGCGTAACAATTGCAACAAGATGATTACGGTTTCGTTACAAACAAGCTTTTTTCAGGCATCCAGAATATTGCGGATTTTACGGCCAAGATCGTGTCGTAAAAACGGCTTTTCGATAAAATGGATTCCCTCTTGGATAACACCGTGATGAACAATAACATTAGCGGTATATCCTGACATGAAAAGGCATTTTAAATCCGGATAAATGCCAAGAAGCCTTTTTGACAATTCATAGCCGTTCATTTCAGGCATGACAACATCGCTTAATAACAGATGAATCTGAATTTTATCCGGACCTGCTGCCAAATGAATGGCTTCTTTGGGTGTCGAGGCTGCAAGAACGGTATAACCAAGGCGCTGGATCATCTCTTTCGTCATCTCCAATATAGAGACTTCATCCTCAACAAGCAGGATGGTTTCATTCCCTGTTTCAGCGATTTCTTTAGTGCTTTTTTCGACGACTGCAGTTTCTTGTGCATCCTCACAGACAGGCATATAAATTTTAAATGTTGTCCCTTTGCCGGGTTCGCTGTAAACATGAATAAACCCGTTATTCTGTTTAACAATCCCGTAAATTGTTGCCAGGCCGAGTCCGGTTCCTTTTTTCATTGTTTTTGTCGTGAAAAACGGTTCAAATAAATTCCTGACGGTTTCCTTGTCCATGCCGCTTCCATCGTCACTGACAGCAAGCATGACAAATTTTCCAGAAATGAAATCAGGGTGATCCTTGCAATATTCTTCTGAAATTTCAGTATTACCGGTTTCAATCGTCACCTTTCCATTTTCGTTGATGGCATCCCTTGCATTGACGCAAAGATTGGCTAAAACCTGATCAACCTGTGACACATCCATTTTAACCGCCCATAGATCCTTTCCAGGTATCCAGGTCAGATCAATATCCTCTCCGATCAACCGGTTCAGCATCTTAAGCATATCTTCCAATACCTGGTTTAAATTGAGGATCTTCGGTTCAATCGTCTGCTTGCGGGCAAAGGCCAAAAGCTGTTTTGTCAAATTTGCCGACCGTTTGGCAGCATCATGTATCTGCTCCAGGTTTGTTGTCGCCAGACCTGTTTTTTCCATGTCTTCTCTAAGAATCTCCGCATGCCCGATGATGACACTGAGCATATTGTTAAAGTCATGGGCCACCCCTCCGGCAAGCCTGCCGATGGCATCCATTTTCTGGGCCTGACGAAGCTGTTCTTCGATCTTTATTTTTTCAGTCATATCAAGGACGGTACCAATCAGCCCGTCAATGTTTCCGTTGGCATCGGTAAAGGAACCCTTGAAGAAAACAACATCGCGGATTTCACCCAGGGCATTTTTCACCTTGGATTCATATTGCTGAACACCGCCGTTCATTAATAATTCAGCATCCTTTTTATGGTACACTTCAGCAAGCTCCCTGGGATTGATATCAAACACGGATTTTCCGATTAAATGGTCTTTTGTCTCGCCGAAAAAATTTTCAAACGCTTTGTTAAACCCCAGATATCTGCCCTTATTGTCTTTATAAAAAACAGGAACGGGAATGGTATCAATCAGCGTACCGAGAAAAGATTCGCTGTATTTTAAAGAGATTTCAGACAATTTATTGTCCGTAGTGTCGGTTATGATGCCCTCCAGTGCAATGGGATGCCCTTCATTGTCCCGGACCAGAACATTTCTCTGGGACAGCCATTTTGTTTCACCTGACCGATGAATAATCTGATATTCCAGGGTTGGCAGCATATCTCCATTAATAAGCCTGTCCATCTGTTCATTGAAATAATCTTTCAGGTCCGGATGAATAATTTTTTGTATCAGAAAAGCAGATGCATAAAATTCGTCCGGGCTGTATCCAAAAAGGTCAATGGATGCCGGATTGATGTATTCATAGCGGCCTTCGGGCAAAGACATGCGAAAAATCACATCTGTCGCGTTTTCAGTCAACCGCCGGTACTTAGCCTCGCTTTTTATCAACTCTGACTCAGTTTTTTTTATGGATTCGGCATGTGTTGCAAGATCGGATATGAAATTAGCCAGCGACTTATTATATTGAATAATATAATCGACCTTTTCATGCGAGAATACCGGAACCCGGCCCAGTGCGATCAGATACTCATTGAGATCATAATTAAATTTTTTTGCCTGTTGAATGAAAAAATCCCGTTCAGGCGTCTCTCCCTCGTAAAAAAATTGTCCGAGAAAAAGTGTGGCCAGATGTCTGTCTGATACGATAATGGGTATACCGATATCCCACAACCCGTTTTGACACTTGTACTGGCAGGCTTCCCCCGGGGTTAGATGATTCTTAATATAATCATCACTTTCCTGGCATAGCTTTAATGATTGACTGCAGGCGCGATGGAACTTGACACAGATATCCTGCCAGCCTGTGCCGGCCAATATGGTACCGTCAATGGCATCGATGATACCGATGGGCATTCCGGATGCCTTGTAATTTGCGTCTGCCATCTTCTGGACGGCTGAAAAATCAATCAGGTTGTTTAACTGGAAATTATTCATTTTTCCCATCCATGCCATTCAATTTCTGCGAATCCGGGCTGCTGTCCAGAACCTCCCGAATTTTCTTGGCAAGATCTTTAATCATTACCGGTTTTAATAACAGATCCCGGATACCCAGAGCGTGAATATTTTCCCGGGTCATCATTTCACTGAATCCCGTACAAAGCAATATGGGGATGTCCGGGCGTATTTTGATCAATTCAACGGCAAGTTGTTCACCGGACATCTTTGGCATGGCCATGTCCGTAATTACCAGATCGTATTTATCCGGAAAAATTTTAAACGCCTCAAGCGCTTCAATACTGCTGGTGTTTGAATGGACCTGATAGCCTAATCGTTCCAGTGCGAATTCGACCATGGCAATAATACTTTTTTCATCATCAACCAGAAGCACGCTTTCGGTCCCCCCTTGTATCGGCTCATCGATTACGGGGTCTTTGAGTATAAAATCATCTTCCGCAATGGGCAGGTAAACATGGAATTCACTGCCTTTTCCCGGTTCACTGTATACTTTGACCGCACCATTCATGCTTTTAACAATATTATGGACCACAGACAAGCCCATACCCGTGCCTTTTCCTTTTTTTTTGGTGGTGAAAAACGGATCAAAAATTTTCTGTGCCAATTGTTTATCCATGCCCGCACCTGAATCCGCCACCGTAAGGCAGGCATAGAAACCCGGTGTCAGATCCGGGTCTATCCGGTCATATTGACTCAGTTCGATTTTTTTCAGGCCCACTTTAAGTTCTCCACCGGCCGCCTCCATGGCATGATATGCATTGGTTGCAAGATTCATTATTATCTGATGTATCTGTGTGGGAGCGGCTCTTACTTTGTCACAGTCAGGCTGAAGGTCATGACTGATGGAAATAGTTGTCGGAATTGTGGCTCTGATCAGCTTTAAGCCTTCTTTTATAATTGGCTGTAATTTCATCACCTTCAGGTCATTCTGGTCCTGATGAGAAAATGCAAGAATCTGCTGTACCAGATCCCTGGCCCTTAAAGCACCTTTGTAGATTCCCTCCAGGTCATGCCGGAATGGGCTGTCTTTTGAAATATCTTCCATCAACATCTCGGAATAACCAATAATCGGAAAAAGAATATTATTAAAATCATGGGCCACACCGCCGGCAAGAACACCGATGGCTTCCATTTTCTGGGCTTGATGAAGCCTTGATTCCATGGCGGCCCGTTCTTTCTCAAGCTCTTTCTGTTTGGTTATATCTTTATTAACACCGCGATATCCTGCAGTTTGACCATCTTCATCCACAATCGGCACACCACTTGTCAGCAGGCAGACCAAAATTCCATCTTTTGAAAAATTCCAGTTTTCCAAATCAACAATCGGTTCGGTCTTTGAAATCAGTTCATTCAATATCCGTTCTATTTTGCCCCGCTCTTTTTCGGACATTAAATCAAAAGGTGTTTTTCCGATCAGCTCTTTGGCCGAATACCCAAGAACCTTGTTTACGCTGTTTGAGACATAGGTATAGCGATTATTTTCATCAATTTCCCAAATCCAGTCCGCCATGCTCCGGCTGATATCCCTAAACCGATTTTCGCTTCTTCTCAGCTCCTCTTCCGCCCGCTGATGTTCAGCAACTTCTGTCTGTAATTTGGAAAGGGTTCCGTTAAGGTGCTCCGTTCTATCAAGAATTTTTTGTTCCAGCGTATTAATAAGCTCCTTCAACCGGACGGCCATCCGTTTAAAACTATTGGCCAGTTCTCCCAATTCGTCCTGATTTTCAATATGAATCTGGGTTTCCAGGTTGCCTTTTTCAAAACTCTGGGCCGTCTTTGCCAATTCAATGATGGGGGAGGTAATGCTCTTTCCCAGCAGGCTTGCCGTCAGCCAGATCAGGATCAGTGAAGCAGAGGTGATCAGAAAAACAGCTCCCATCATCAACCGGTCCAGGTAAACAAATCTTTTTT
>JBNKNP010000171.1:0-3216 GCA_050293905.1 Desulfobacteraceae bacterium
AGCGGGCCTGTGTATTCTGCGGTTCAAGAGTGGTCCTGTACCCGGTTGCCGATGCCCTGCACCTGATTCACGGTCCAATCGGATGCGCCTCTTATACCTGGGATATCCGAGGCGCTCTCTCCAGCGGTCCTGAACTTCACCGTATGAGTTTTTCTACGGATCTTTCAGAAACAGATGTGATCTACGGCGGTGAAAAAAAGCTGGAACAGGCCCTGATGGAACTTATCAAGGACTATCATCCGGCAGCCGCTTTTGTCTATTCCACCTGTATTGTGGGAATCATTGGCGATGATGTGGAAGCGGTGTGCCGGCGGGTCGCTGAAAAAGTAAACATCCCGGTTCTCCCGGTGCATTCCGAAGGGTTTAAAGGAACCAAGACAGATGGTTACAAAGCAGCCTGCGAGGCCCTTTTCAAGCTCATTGACATGGGTCGCCGGGATATGGATGAAAAAGACAGAGAATCGATTCCCTTAAGCATTAATATTCTGGGCGAATTTAATATCGGCGGTGAAACCTGGATCATCAAGGAATATTATAAAAGAATGGGGATTAATGTTCTGTCCGTCATGACCGGCGACGGGCGGGTGAAGGATCTTAAGACCGCCCACCGGGCCTGCCTGAACGTTGTCCAGTGCTCGGGATCCTTGACCCATCTGGCCAAACGGATGGAAGAAGAATACGGCATTCCCTATATCCGGGTCTCCTATTTCGGGATCGAAGATACGTCCCAGGCCCTGTACGATGTTGCATCCTTTTTCAGCGATGCACCTGAAGTCATGGAAAAAACCGGCAAGCTGGTACACGAGGAAGTAAAAGCCATCCTCCCCGAACTCAACGAGATAAAAGCCGAGCTGACCGGAAAACGGGCAGCCATTTATGTGGGCGGTGCCTTTAAAGCCTTTTCTTTGATAAAGGCGCTCAGGCATCTGGGCATGGAAGTTGTTGTTGTGGGCTCCCAGACCGGCAAGAAAGCAGACTATGAAATCTTAGAAGATATGTGTAATCCCGGAACCGTTATCCTGGATGATGCCAACCCCCTGGAACTGGCCAAATATGTCATGGAAAAAGATGCCCACCTCTTTATCGGCGGTGTAAAGGAAAGACCCATTGCCTACAAGCTCGGCATTGGATTCTGTGACCATAATCATGAAAGAAAAATCCCCCTGGCAGGATTTGAAGGAATGGTCCATTTTGCCCGGGAAGTTTCCCAGACCGTCACAAGCCCGATCTGGGAGCTGGTCCCCAGAAAAGGAAAGGAAGGAAAAAATGATTAAAACAACCCCCTACACTGCGACCCGAAACGCCTGCAAAATGTGCACCCCGTTGGGTGCGGCACTGGTCTTTCACGGAATTGAAGGGACCATTCCGCTTCTGCACGGCTCCCAGGGATGTTCAACCTATATGCGGCGGTACCTGATCAGCCATTTTAAGGAGCCTGTTGATATTGCCTCGTCAAATTTCAGCGAGGAGACAGCTATTTTCGGCGGCAGCGCCAATTTAAAGCTGGCCGTTGAAAATGTTATCCGGCAGTATTCCCCTGAAATGATCGGCATTGCCACCACCTGCCTGTCCGAGACCATTGGTGATGATGTGCCCATGATCTTAGACAGTCTGTGCAGGAAAACCGGAACGAAAGACAACACCGAGTTTAACCGGACCACCCTGGTGCATGTCTCCACTCCCAGCTATACCGGCACCCACGCAGACGGATTTCACCAGGCGGTCCGGGCCGTGGTTGAGCGGTGCAACCCGGATACCGAAAAAATAAAATACAAAGCCAAAGCCAGGAAAAAAATCAACCTTTTCCCAGGCATGCTCTCCAATGAAGATCTACGACATTTAAAAGAAATCTTCAGCGATCTTAACACGAAAATGACCCTGCTGCCTGATTATTCCGAACGGCTGGAAGGACCGTCATGGGTGGAATACCAGGCTATCCAGAAAGGCGGCACACCCATTAAAGACATCAAAAAGATGCATCTGGCCACAGGCTCCATGGAATTTGGATCCATTTTAAACAAACGCATTGAGTCCGGTGTTGCCAGCGCAGGATCATATCTTGAAAAGGCCTTTGACATTCCCTGTGAATCCTTGGGCATTCCCATTGGAGTCAAGGCCACGGATCTGTTTTTTTCACTTCTGGAACGAATCACCTTAAAAGTCATTCCCCAGAAATATAAACGGCAGCGCGGCCGGCTGATTGACTCTTATGTGGACGGCAACAAATATGTATCCAAAAAAAGAGCCGTTGTATACGGCGAAGAAGATTTTGTGGCAGCTATTGCAGGATTTCTGGCTGAAATCGGCGTCATTCCCGTGCTCTGCGCCTCGGGCGGGAATTCAGGGTATTTAAAAACTGTTTTAGACCAGACCCTTCCCAAAAATGTAAAAAATCAGATCCATGTCCACCATGGAATGGATTTCACCCAGATGGAAGAAAAAGCACGGCACCTGGAGCCGGATTTTGTAATCGGCAACTCCAAAGGCTATACCATGGCCCGCCATCTGGATATCCCCCTGGTCCGGGTGGGATTTCCCATTCATGACCGGGTGGGCGGATCACGCATCCTTCATATCGGGTATAAAGGAACCCAGCAGCTGTTTGATACCATCATCAACACTCTGCTCCAGAAACGGCAGGATACCTCGAAAGTCGGTTATGCCTATATGTAAAACACACGAATACAGAAAGATAAGGATAGAAAAATGAATATAGAAAATCACCCCTGTTTTAACCCGAAGGCCTGCAAAGATCACGGCCGCGTTCACCTTCCTGTTGCTCCCCGGTGCAATATTCAGTGCAATTTCTGCAATAGAAAATTTGATTGTGTCAATGAGAGCCGGCCCGGTGTCAGCTCGGGCATCCTGTCTCCTGCCCAGGCCATGGTTTATCTGGATCAGGTCATGGCGGCAAAGAAAAATATTTCCGTTGTGGGGATTGCCGGCCCCGGAGATCCGTTTGCCAATCCAAAAGAAACCCTGTCCACACTTGAAATGGTAAAAGAAAAATATCCGGACATGCTCTTGTGCCTGGCCAGCAACGGGCTGAATCTTCCTGCTTACATCGACGATATAGCAAAGCTTAACGTCAGCCATGTCTCGATTACCATTAATGCCATTGATCCGGACATCGGAAAAAAAATCTATTCCTGGGTCAGGGTCGGCAAAAAATCACTCGGTCCGGAAAAGGGAGCGGCCATCCTCCTGGAAAGGCAG
>JBNKNP010000172.1:0-6207 GCA_050293905.1 Desulfobacteraceae bacterium
ATTGCAGGTTCGAAGAACACTTGCCGTGACAGCCGGATCATATTGAATAATATTTGCAATTTCCGCCATGGAACTGTCCGGTTTGTCTACCGCTTCCAGGATCTGGTTGATTACGGCCGGTATGGGCTTTAAATTTTTTATCTCTTTTATGAGCTGCTGAATGGCACTCATACTTTTTCCTCAGCTGCGCCGGAGGTTTTGACGTAAATATCACCGGTTGCAATCTCAAGCCGGATCGTCCGGTTGACGGTTCCCCCGACATGCTGCTGATGTATCAACACATTATTTTTAAAAAACATTTTTTTCAGCGCCACGTAATTTCGCTTGCCGATATTAAAAAACCCGTTCTGATCAAGAATCTCAGCACCACCGGCAATGTAAATCTTCATCCTCTGTTTTTTGGCACCCAGGGTATAGGTTTTTTTAAAAAGCCTTGGAATGGCTGTATCGGCAAACATAAAAGGATTGGCCTGGGCTTTGGATTTATCAATGGAAGAATCCGGCAGCATATAATGCAGGATCCCGCCCACTTTCACATGGGGGTCATAAATGACCAGTCCGATGCAGGATCCCAGTGAATAGGTTACAATTGAATCTTTCAGATCATTGCTCACCTTCATATCTGCAACACCGACAATTTGTTTCAAACGAAAGTTCCTTAACCTGAACCGGCAACCGGTCCGGCAGTTTTAAAAAACTAAAGGGGTTAATGATAAAGAATTTAAATGTATTTATAATAAATGAGGATAAAAGATGTCAAGAAAAGCTGGAAAATAATAAGCGCCGGTTTTGACGATACCGGCGCCTCGCTTCTAAATGGTTCTTTCCATTTTTCTGTCAACTGTTTCTGAACTGATAATTTTTATAACTCCCGGCATAACGGTATTCCGTCCGTTTAATTTGGCCTTATACAGCATGGTATCCGCATCCTGGATAATCTGAGTCAGTTCTGCGTTGGGTTCCAGTTCCGACACACCAAAACTGGCCGTCATTTTAATGGTATTTTTACCATGGATAACGGATAATTTTGAAATTTTGATTCTCAGCCGGTCAGCCAGTTCCATGGCTTTGGACTTGCCCGTCTCGGGCAGGATGGCGATAAACTCTTCCCCGCCGTACCGGGCAAGAATATCCTGGGATCTCATGTTTTTCTTTACCAGAGACGATATCTGCTTTAACACCTCGTCTCCTGCAAGGTGGCCATAGGTATCATTGACCCGCTTGAAATGATCCAGATCAAACATAAACACAGACAAATCGCTTTTATGGCGAACCGCCTTGGAAACATTGCGTTTGAGCTGATTTTCAAATTCCCTTCTGTTATAACAGCCCGTCAACGGATCAATAACGGCTGCATCCCGCAGGTTCTCAATTTTCAACTGGCGGGACAGGGCTGCTGAACACCCTTCAAGGATAAGGTTTACAGCCTCATCATCAAACCTGCTCATATTTTTCTTCGGCAGCATATAGATCCGGCAAAAACAATTTGTTTCATTCAGTTCATAAAACACAAGATCATCCAAATCAAACTTGTGTTCCTGCTCATCCGGATGAAACCTGTGGTTTAAGTAAGTGATATCTTCTTTTTTTTCAATGTTGAAATCCTTTAAAATAACCGGTTCAATGGACTTTTTATACATCCTAGGATCCAGCCAGACATCGATTGAAGCTTGTTTTTTAACAACAAAAGCAAAGAGGCGGTAATTGAGAATATCCTTTAAACAAATTGCCACTTCATTAATTATTTCAGACGAAGACTTCTTTTTATTGATTTCAATGATGTGATGGGTCAATTTTTTATGATCGGCCTGGGTTTGGGCGGCGTTAAATACCATGGAAAACAATGTGGTCATTCTATTGGACAGTCTGCTCAGCGCTTGATTCATACCCTTCTCCTGTTTCAAAAATAACACTCTAAGGAAAGATATATAGCAAACCGTGTGCCAGAAAGGATAAATCGAACGATAACTCTTTTATTACAATATGTTACGATTGAGTTGATTTATTTTGCAGCTCCCGGGTCAGGGAAAATACTGCCGTCTTCGTCATGATTTTGACAGGCATTTTTGCCGTGTTGACCGTTTCCCGCCTTCTCTTAACTTCCGGAAGGCTTACCCACCCAGATCACAACATCTGAGTCGGAATTTGGAAACTTGTTTTCTTTCAGGGCAGGCGCTGCTTGAATTTTTGTCATTATCCGCTGGGATATTTCCCGAGCCTGGGTCTCAACGCTCTTGATATAATAAATCGTAATCCCCTCTTCTTCCGGATCCAGTTTCAAAGAAGAATTTAAGACCCGGTAGCCGCCGATTTTAATGACATCAATAATTCCGGATATATATTCACTGCCCTGATTGGTTGAAATAAAAACACTATATGGCCGTTCACCGGAAAGGGTGTAGCTCGTTATATCAGATCTGCCAAGCATATGAATTTCAATATTTTTCACGTCATTTTCCAGAAAGAACGCCACAGTAAACATCACATCGCCCGACCCTACATTCACCCAACCGGTTTTCGATATCAGGCAATTGCTCTCTTCTCCGATTACCGATGTTTTTGCCGTGCAGATTCGTATGGCTGCTGAACGATCTTCTTTTCCATTTTCATGAGTATACCGCAGTACAAAATCATTTGTAAAAAGGATCCCGTCATTTGAGGATATGCTGGCTGAAAACTTGAATACAACAATCCGTGTATCTGCAGGATGTTTAGAGTAATTCACTCTTTTATCAGAAGAAACGCTGGTGGTAAAATGGTGTCCAATGATCCTCAAATTTTGAAGGTCGGCTGCCATCATTGCCCGGGTTGATTCCGGAACAGACAGAACAAGAAGAAAAACAAAAATAACAGCGACTTTGAAAATGGAATGATTCATTATTTTATCCCCCTGGTTTTATTCTGAATCTATTTGCCTTTCTTCGTTTTAAAGATACGGTCGTAAACGGGAAACCAGTCCCCATCGAAATATTCATAAACAATTCCAGACATCTCAAACTTTGAATGGTTATTGAGCAACACCCTTGCCTTGCCCTGTTCACTAACAATCCCGTTATAGGACAAATAGGTTTTTCCCGAAGATATCCAGCCGTTTATTAATACGGTTCCACGCATACGGCTGCCTTGCCCCAGTGCCGACTTTACCTGGTCCCACACTTTTTCCTGTATGATTTCTTTTTTATCATCCGTTACCTGGCTTGCCGAATGTATAATTTTCCGGCCGTGCTCGGAAAACCGGCCGTCAGGATGTACATCCAGATAAGATTGAATGCCTTTGGGACCTTTTTTTTCGGCCATGGACCAATCCACACAGTCTCTGGCTTGAGAATGATGAGCACCTTCCGGAAAGCGCTCAAGATAAGACAAATACAAATCTGAATCAATGGCTGTTTCTTCTGCATCGGACCACATCATTTTTTCTAGAATTTCTTTTACCTCCGGTTCGTGAACACCGCCCGGGAAAAGATCCATATACTGCTCATAATCCTTTATATCAGCGTGATCGGATTTTTCAATCCACCACAGTTGTTCACCCCGTTTTTGGGTTTGGGCTGCAAATTTACCATTTGGAAATCTTGAAATATATCCGGTATAGTCCTTTAGTGTATCAAGCATCATGACAGTTTTTCCGTAAAAGCTGTCAAAGGCGTCTTCCAACTGCTTGGCGGCATCAGTATTTTTGAATTTGGAAAAGAAATTTTGGTATCCATGCAAGGATTGGTTTTTCATCAAATATCCGGCTTTTATCTTTGCCAGTGTCTCCCTTGCCTGTTTAACATAGCTGATTTTCGGGTCAAGCGGATTTTCAAGAAGAGATTCAAGTTCTTTTTCATTTTCCGAGGCAATGGCATGCTCAAATCTGAGTTTTTCGAGTTCTTTTTTAGCCAAAGCGGTATAGGGGCCGTCCGGATTATCCGAGACAAACTCTTCATAGGCGGCAATGGAGCCTTCTTTCTGGACGGACTGATATTGTTCCTGTACAGACGCACAGCTGAACATCATGCCCGTTAAAAGGACAATACTTAATAAACCCCAGGCTTTTTTATTCCTCCTATCGAATAATAAATCAAAATATTTGATGACTGCCGAAGAACAGATCATTGTTATCTCTCCTTAAAAATAAATTTATAGATTGCCCTTTAACCCGATCTCTTCCGCCACTGTCCGCATACCCAGGATGGTCTGGGTAATTAAATCGGTCAGATCCATGTCCAAATACTTCGCACCTTTTACAACAACCTGACGGTCAACACCTGCGGCAAACCGCTTATCCTTGAATTTCTTTTTCACGGATTTTGCCTTCATATCCAGGATACTTTTTGACGGTCTTACCAGTGCGGCGCTGGCCACAAGCCCGGTGAGTTCATCAACGGCGTACAGGGTTTTTTCAAGCAGGGTTTCAGGTTCAATATCAGAACAAATGCCATAGCCGTGAGCCACCACTGCACGGATATACTCCTTGGGCCAGTTCTCCTTTTCAAACATTTCCACACATTTTTGGCAGTGCTCCTCCGGATACATTTCGTAATCAAGGTCATGGACCAGTCCGATAACTCCCCATTTGTTCTCATCTTCATTAAAATATCTTGCAAAATGTCTCATAACAGCCTCCACTGCAATGGCATGGCGAATCAGTCCTGTTTTGGTATTGTATTTTTTCAATAAATTAAACGCAACGTCTCGTGTGGGATAATTGACATTCATTTTAAATTCCTATAATTAGATTGATTTTAGAGCCTAATATAGTACACTTTTGGCTATCTTTAAATCTTTTTCAATCAAAGAAATGATTTCAAAAATTTTTAATACAACATACCGTTTTAAAGAAGATGAAAATGATCTGCTTTTCTGGCAAAAAAAAATCTTTAGGTATTTGTTTGCCTTTCTTATCATCCTCGGGTGTGTCCCCTATCTGCTGAGCTGCAAATATGCCGCGGAAAGCTCAGAGTGGCACCGGGTCATTTTTTATTCCCTGATTTATCTTTGGGCCATCGGCATTACCTTTCTAGAAAAGATACCCTTTCCAATCCGGGTCTGGGCCGGAATTTCAGGTTTTTATCTGCTGGGTATTTTTTCCATGCGATATACCGGACTTGTCGGGAGCACCCGGCTCTATCTGCTCTGCTTTTCCGCCTTTGCCGCCATCTTTTCAGGCCTGCGTGCCGGTATAATTACCCTGATAATCAACATGCTCACCCTGGTGGTGTCCGGCTATCTGGTGTTTCACTCTCCCGGCTATTCAGGACCGGTATACTGGCCGCATGATCCTATGGCATATGTGGTCTATTCCGGGACGTTCTGCTTTTTAACCGCTGCAGTGACCATTGCTTTATCAGTTCTGATCAAGGCGCTGGAAATAGCAGGATGTGAATTTAAGCATTTGATTGAAAACACATCAGATATTATCTGGACGCTGGACAAAAATCTTTCCATCACCTATATCAATTCTTCCGTAAACTCAATGCTGGGCTTTTCGCAAAAAGAAATTATCAACACCGCTTTATCCGATCTGCTTGATCATTCAAACGGACTGTTGTTTATAGATCAGCTGATCGAAAAAAATTCTGCGGTTGCACAAACCCGTATCCGTCATAAAGACGGCCATTTTGTTGACGTGGAAATCAATGGCTCCAAAGTCAGCCATTCTGCCGGCAACCCAAACATTTACCAGGGCCAGATCCGGGATATTTCATTAAAAAAGAGACAGGAAAAAAAACAGCTGGAACTCAAGGAAAAACTGGCTCAGAGCGAAAAGCTCAAATCCCTGGGCATACTGGCCGGCAGCGTTGCCCATGATCTGAATAATATTCTGTCCGGCATTGCCACCTATCCTGAAATTTTAATGATGGATAAAACCTTGAATCCGAAAATCTACCAGGGTCTTGAACTGATAAAGGATTCCGGACAAAAAGCTTCTGCAGTTGTCAGCGATCTGCTGACGGTCTCCAGGGGAGCCAGCGCTGAAATGGAAATCCTGAACCTGAACACCATTATTGAACGGTATTGCACGGCCCATGATTTTCAAAAAATAAGAGATACTTTTTTGCAGGGAACCATTGAAATCGAAACAGAGCCTGAATTATTAAATATCCGGGGATCCTATATTCATATTGAAAAACTGATTATGAACCTTGTCATCAATGCCGTTGAAGAAGTTTCAGACAAGCCGGACGGACAAGTCTTTATTACCACGGCCAACGGTTACAT
>JBNKNP010000173.1:0-3969 GCA_050293905.1 Desulfobacteraceae bacterium
GGCGCCATTCGGTTTTATTGCGCCGGTCCGTTAAAATTGTGGGATGAAGGTTACCGTCCCCGGCATGACCAAAGGTCCCCATGGTCAGATGATGATCCGCAGCGATTTTTGTCAGACCTTTCACCATGGCCGGGATTTTACTTCTCGGGACAGTGGCATCTTCAAGGACCAGTGTGGGGTTGAGCTGAGCCAGGGCCGAAAGGGCACTTCTCCTGGCAGCCCATATCTTTTCTCTCTGGGCATCATTTTCAGCAATTTTTATCCGGGTGGCCTTTTGTGCCTCACAAATGGCAGACACCTTTACTGCATCTTCTTCAACCTGGCCGGGATATCCATCCAGTTCAATCAGCAGTAAAGCACCTGCGTCCGTGGGAAGCCCGGCATGGCTGAAATCCTCCACAGCTTTAATCGTTACCCGGTCCATGATTTCCAGGGTGGCGGGGACAATTTTACCGGCTATGATTCCGGCAACAGCTTCCGACGCAGTTTCAATGGTACTGAATATGGCAATCATGGATTTGCGGTGTTCAGGATAAGGAATCAATTTCAACGTGATTTCATCTAATATGCCAAGAGTTCCTTCAGACCCGACCATGAGCCCTGTGATATTGTAGCCTGTGGCACATTTTACTGTTTTTGAACCGGTTCTGATATGGTTTCCCAGGGCATCAAAAAACGTAAGCCCCATGACATAGTCTTTTGTCACACCATATTTAAGGCCTCGCAGCCCGCCGGCATTTTCCATGACATTACCGCCTAAAGTGGAAACGGCCTGACTTCCCGGATCAGGCGGATAGAAAAGTCCTTTTGCTTCAACCATACCTGCCAGATGTGCGGTGACCACGCCCGGCTGAACAATTGCGTACATGTCCGGCTCATTGATTTCTATAATTTTATCCAGCAATGTCGTAAGGATAACCACACCGCCGGGACTGGGAATGGTTCCGCCGCTCAAGTTGGTTCCGGCACCCCGGACCGTAATGGGAAGTGTGTTTTCAAGGCAGAGTCGAGTAATGGCTCCCAGATGCTCCGGTGCTTCAGGCATGAGAACCACGGCAGGAGAAACAGGGTCCAGAGCAGCTGCATCATAAGAATAGGTCACCAGATCTTCAGGCTCGGACAGAATACGATTTTTGCCGACAATATCCTGAAAAGCAGTAAAGACAGATTTTTTGATCACAACACCTCCAAAATTGGTCATACCATTAATTTATTTTTATTGATTAAAAAAATGGTATTTATTGTTTCTGGTCCGACCCAGCGGGCTTATCTCTTTTTTAATTGGGGTTTTGAAATATTGTAACATCAAGTTATTTAAGGATTAACAGATAGTTTTTTAAATTGCAATAAAAAAATATTTTTTTTCTTGACAAGCTCAAAACGTTTAATTTATGTTTGGTATGACCAATTTATAAACAAACCAATTTGGGGAGAAGAATGACATTAACCTTTTAACTTGTGACTGCCAAAACAAGGCGTCACAAACAATAACCAGTTATTTTATTAATTTGGAGGGAAAACCAATGTTAAAAAAAAGCTTAACAAACGTTTTGATTACCGTGACTGCATTTCTTTTGGTCTTGTCACTTATTCCTGCCCAGGCAGGAGAGAAGAAAGTTCTGCTGAAAGTACCGGTCTGCTTTGCCACTGTGCTTCCCGGGATGGGCAGCACCATGCCGTGGGTGGCTGACAGAATTGAAACCGCTTCAGGCGGAACCATTAAAATGAAGGTTTATGAACCGGGTAAACTGGTTGGTGCTTTTGAAATCCTTGATTCGGTTTCCACAGGAAAAATCAATGCCGGCTACTCAACTGCAGGATACTGGACAGGAAAAATTCCAGCTGCACCTCTTTTTTCAGCCGTCCCCTTCGGCCCTGAAGCAGGAGAATATCTGGCATGGCTGTTCCATGGAGGCGGTATGGAATTATATCAGGAAATGTATGACCAGGCCGGATATAACGTAAAAGTACTGGTCTGCGGTATCATCGCTCCTGAAACATCGGGCTGGTTCACTAAAGAAATTAACTCTCCTGAAGATCTGAAAGGTTTGAGAATGAGATTTTTCGGCCTGGGTGGAAAAGCCATGGAAAACTTAGGTGTTTCAACCAGCCTTCTTCCCGGTGGCGAAATCTTTCCGGCGCTTGAGAAAAAAGCCATTGATGCCACTGAATTTTCCATGCCGGCCATTGACAAACGGCTGGGTTTTTACAAAATTGCAAAATACAATTATTTCCCCGGCTGGCACCAGCAGGCCACTGTATTTGAACTGCTGATCAACAAAGATGTCTGGAACGGTATGAGTGATCACCAGAAAATGGTTCTGGAAATGGTTACCAAGGCAGCCACACTTGATGCCTTTGCCTATACAGAAGCCATCCAGGCAGCAGCCATGAAAGAAAATATTGAAAAACACGGTGTTAAAAACGTATATTGGTCCAAAGATATGCTGGATACTTTTAAAACAGCCTGGACACAGGTTGCCCAGGAACAGTCGGCAAACAATGCTTTTTTCAAAAAAGTCTGGGATGATCTTTCCGCATTCAGAGCTGATTATAAACTCTGGCAGACCTATGGTTTTCTGCCCCGTCCCGAACCCCCGAAATAAGCAAAAGCAATTTATTCAATTAAACCTGTGCGGGTAATCCTTCTTACCCGCACGGCTTTGCACGACAATCATGTAACAGTCAGGAACGTATCATGAATACTGAAGACAACACACAGAGTTCTCCAAAAATATGCAATGCTTTGGATAACTTTGTAAAAAAAATCGGCCATTTTTTCATGTGGACAAACGGTTTGCTGATCATTGTAATTATTGTCCAGGTTTTTCTCAGGTACGGCCTGGGCACGGGCAAGGTTTATTTAGAAGAACTGCAGTGGCACCTGTATGCCGTGGGCATCATGTTCGGCACATCCTATGCCGTGACCCTGAACAGTCATATCCGGGTGGATATTGTCCATGCCAATATGTCGGATAAATGGCGCAGCCGATGGGAACTTTTCGGGATCTTCTTTTTATTACTGCCCTTTGCCGTTATGGTTTTCCACCACAGTCTTGATTTTGTCTGGGAAGCCATCCGTTTAAATGAGCGTTCAGATGCACCCAGCGGCCTGCCGTTCAGATGGATCATTAAATCCGTCATTCCTTTGAGTTTTGCCCTTTTAGTCACGGCAGTGATTTCCCGGGCCATTCGAATTATGCATTTTTTTAAAAGAGGTTAACCCATGGAATTTAATGACTATCTTGTCATCGGGATGTTTCTGACCTTCATCTGCCTGTTATTCACAGGCTTTCCTGTGGCATGGGTGCTTGGCGGCACATCGGTCTGGTTCACATTTGTAGGATATTTCTCCGACCAGTATTTTGATACCTGGACAGGGCTGGATTACCTGACCCTTGGCATGTCGGTCAACCGTATATATAAATATATGGACAACTGGGTATTGGTGGCCCTGCCCATGTTTATATTCATGGGCCTGATGCTGGACCGATCGGGTATTGCAGAAAAATTAATGAAATCCATGCAGAACCTGTTCGGAAATGTCCGCGGCGGTCTGGCCGTCACCGTAACCACCATCGGCATCATCCTTGCCGCCTCCACCGGCATCATCGGTGCTTCAGTGGTGCTGCTGGGGCTCTTATCCCTGCCGGCCATGCTCAACCAGGGATACAGCAAAGCCCTGGCTCTTGGCACCATTGCAGGTTCCGGTACCCTGGGGATTTTAATTCCGCCCAGCATCATGCTCGTAATCATGGCAGACCAGCTCGGTTTGTCCGTCGGTGACCTGTTCATGGGCGCCGTGTTTCCGGGCATTATCCTGGGGATACTCTATATTGGATATATCATAATCTACTGCCTGATAAAACCGTCTGCCGCCCCCCTGGACCCGGATCGAAAACCCCTGGAATTGAAAATCATCTGGGAAATATTTGTAAGTATCCTTCCGCCGGGACTGCTGATTCTTGC
>JBNKNP010000174.1:0-3967 GCA_050293905.1 Desulfobacteraceae bacterium
GACGGGCTCTTGGCCCCTATTTTTTTTGCGACCTCTTTTATTTTAAGCGGTTTATCAGACAGAGTGACCACTAAAAATAAATTTTTCTTTTTATCTTTGAAAAACAGATTTTTGCTGTGAACCCCTTCAATGCCTTCATGATGCAGGTCTGCTTCTTCAACCGTATAAACAGCCGGATGTTCATGGTTCGTGTATGCGATCCCGATTTGATCTAAAATGTTTAGCAGTTCCTCCTGGGTTTGTAACATATCATCCTCTCTTTTTTTGGATCTTTTTCTATATTTTTTCTTTCAATTTTCAGTGAGTTTTTAATCTATCGTGTTCCCGGTTCAATATTAAACAGGATATCATTTTCAAGATAAACCTGTTCAAGCTGTTTTTGATAATCTGCCAGCTCCTCACCTTTTATATTGGCCAGTTCCTGAACAATATACTGAATGGTCGCCAGCATACCGGACACATTGCCGATAAAGGGAATGGATCCCGACGGGACAACAAGGGAAACATCTGCAAACTGATTGATCGGACAGATATCAGAGTCTGTCATGGTCAAAAGCGTATTCCCGTTTCGACGGATCATTTTGGACAATTTGATTAATTCATTGGGATATCTTGTTGTTGTCATCACAATAACCAGTGCATCAGACGGTGCATTGGCCAGCCAGTCCATGGTGGTAGTGTCGCTGCCCTTTAGAATATGCACTCCTTTGCGGATCTTGCTCAATGACCAGCCAAGGTAATACGCAAAGGTGTATGACAACCTTGATCCGATAACATAAACCGGATTGCTGCTGTTCAGGTGATCCACAATTTTATTTAATGTTTCAATGCTGATATTTTCATACAGGCATTTAAGATTGTTCAACTCTTCTAGAATACCCCGGTGAAGCCGGTCCGCCCCCTGCTCTTTAATCCCTTTGATATCTGCTCTTTCAGGAAGAGACAGACCGGTATTGACAAAATCTTTCAGGGCCTGCTGGAACTCGGAATATCCTTTATATCCCAGCGTGCTGACAAACCGGACCACCGTTGCCTCGCTGATATCACAGGCTTCAGCCAGCTCTTTTGTGGTCATGAAAACTGCTTTTGAAGGATTCTGCATAATATAATTGCCAAGGGTCTGCGCTTTGGGAGTAAGCATCTCAATCTTGTTGGAAATATCACTTATTGCCGGATGTGACATGTTTTCTTTCATGTTTTACGTCAACCTTAATAATGGATTAAGTCAAACTTTAAAATTAACAAACATTCTAATTTTATTTGGTTTTATATAAAAAAATTAAAATTGTCAAGTTGCTATGAAAGAAAAACTATCATTTATTAAAATAATTCTTGACAGGATTCATTTCATAGCGTAGTCAGTAAAATTATAGCAGTACACATTTGACAAAAAACAATAATTTGTGAGAAAGCCAATGTTTCTAAAAAACAAACCCATGTGGGGAAAAAAAACCAAGCTTAAATCAAGTTACGATGTGGTTATCATCGGTGGCGGGCTTCACAGTCTGGCAACGGCCTATTATCTTGCAAAGGAGCATGGTATCACTGATATCGCGATTATAGAAAAGAACTATATCGGATTTGGCGGTGCCGGAAGGAACACTGCCATTGTCCGTGCGAATCAGCGGACCCAGTACAATGTCCCCCTTTACAAGGAAGCCCTTGACCTGTGGCCGGTTCTGACCAAGGAACTGGACTACAACCTGATGTTTAACAATTGCGGCAACCTGAACCTGATGCATTCCGAAGCAGCCATGAAAGCCGCCCGGATGACCATTGCCACAGCCCAGTTTCACGGTGTCGAGAGTCATCTCATTGATGCCAAGGAAGCCAAGGAGCTGGTTCCGGCCCTCAATATTTCCGAGGACATCACCTTTCCCATTCATGGGGCCATGTTCCATCCCCCCGGCGGTGTTGTCCGCCATGATGCAGTGGTATGGGGCCTGGCAAAAGGCTGTGCAAAAAGAGGGGTTGAAATCCACCAGCAGACTGAAGCGCTGGACGTCGGCGTTCAAAACGGAAAAGTCTCCTCCGTCACAACCAGCCGGGGAACGATTAACACAAAACAGGTCCTGATCTCAGCCGGCGGATATTCAGCCGCATTAATCCATGCCATGCTGGGCATCAAACTTCCCATCAGCGTTTTAACGATCCAGGCAATGGTCACCCAGCCGCTCAAACCGGTACTGGATCATGTGGTCTCGTCAGGCGCTTACCACTGCTATGCCAATCAGACATTGAAAGGTGAAATTGCAACGGGGGCACACATGGACCCATGGCCCAATTACACCACACTGAATACGGCACATTACATCAAGCACCAGGCAGAAGCATTGTCTGAATTCCTGCCCTGCTTAAGAAGTGTACGCTTTATGAGAATATGGGGCGGACTGGCCGACATGACGCCTGACATGGCGCCGATCATGGACGGTAATGAACAGGTCGAAGGCTTTTTCATGGACTGCGGCTGGGGATATTTCGGGTTTAAATCATGTTCTGCCGTGGGTAAACACATGGCCGGTTTCATGGCAACCAACACGTGTCCTGACATACTCAAACCCTTTGCATTGAAACGATACCAGGAACACAAGCTCATGGGCGAAACCGCCGCGCTTGTCAATTACAGCCCGGATAATTAGGAGAAAAACAATGGCATTAACAATTACATGTCCAATATGTGGAAAAAGAAACGGATATGAATTCAGATTCGGCGGGGAAGAAAAAGGACCGCGGCCGGATGAAAACAACCTGACACCCGAAGCCTGGTGTGACTATGTCCATATGAACAAGTGTGTGGCAGGCATCCAGGAAGAATGGTGGTTTCATAAAGACGGCTGCGGCTCATGGTTTAAAATCCATCGGGATACAACCACAAATCTGGAGAAAGAATCAGCAGGAGGGCAAAAATAATGAACCGTTTGAATCACATGCCCACATTGAAAATTGATACGACACAAAAGATTTCCTTTATTTATAAAGGAAAAACATATTACGGTGTCAAAGGCGATACCATTGCCAGCGCACTTTTCGCCAATGGCGTAAGAATTTTCGGCAGAAGTTTAAAATACCACAGGCCCAGGGGGCTGTACAGCCTGGACGGCGAATGTTCAAACACCTGCATGGACGTCGACGGCGTTCCAAACGTACGGTGTGAGAACACCCAGCTTAAAGAAGGCATGGTTATCAAGGAACAGAATGTTAAAGGATCTGCCCAGCATGACATGATGTCTTTCTTAGACAAACTCGACTGGATGATGCCGGCAGGTTTTTATTACAATGTCATGCATAAGCCGGCAAAAATCTGGCCCCTTGCAATGAAGCAGATTCGAAAGGCAGCCGGCCTTGGAAAAATCAGTCCGGATCATGTCATGCCGGGCACCTATGATGAAATTTTTCTGAATACTGATGTATGCGTCATCGGCGGCGGCCCTGCAGGCATGACGGCAGCTCTGGCTGCTGCTAAAAAAGGATTAAACGTCATTTTGATGGAATCCAGACCATGGCTGGGTGGATTTTTTGAATACCGTTCCAATGAATACAAGAGCGGCCAGACCCTGCACGATCGTGCCGTCGCCCTTGCCAAGGAAGTAAAATCCAACAAAAACATCCGTCTGTTTGTCCATACGGCAGCCGTGGGAACCTACAACAACAACCTGGTTACCGGCTTTCAGATTGGAAAAGAGCAAGACGCTTTTCATCAGCGGTATATTGAAATCCGGGCCAAAAGTGTTGTTTCCGCCGCCGGTGCCATTGAACGTCCCTTGCTGTTTGACAACAATGAAAGACCGGGGGTCATGCAGATTGCCTGTGCACTGAGAATGGCAAAGACCTATGGTATTCTTCCGGGAAAAACAGCCGTATTCAGCGTTGGTCACGATCTGGGCCTGGAAGCCGCCATTGAGCTGCACGGCCTTGGCCTGTCCATTGCCTGTGTTGCCGATACAAGAGAAGAGGGTCAGGATCAGAA
>JBNKNP010000175.1:0-7187 GCA_050293905.1 Desulfobacteraceae bacterium
TGCCATGGACACCGGGATCAGCATCTCATGCATCCTGATTTTTTCACTTTTGATGTCTTTTACAAGCTGTGCAGACAGCAGCTGCAGCTGGGTATAAATTTTATCCATATTCAGGGTGGGATACGGATCACCCTGTTTAAAATTGGTTCGGCCGCAAATATGGCTTTGACCGGCCGTGGACGTGGGAATACCGTAAACCCTGCAGGTGATGGGCCGGTTCTCATACATCACACACAAATTATCCTCACCCAGCAAAGGACACCGCACCCTTTCCTGGGACATTTTCGCAATGATTTCCAGCTGGTCGGCACCCTCCTTATTCACTTTTCTGAAGGCCTCGCGTTTCATTTTAACCAGAACCCGGTCTGTTTTGTCGGCAGTCTGGATAATTTCGTTTTTTGCTTTGCCTTCAAATTTTTCTAAAAATTTTTCTTTTAGATAAAGCGCTTCAATCAGCGTCAGATCAAATAATGCGTAACAGCAGTCAGAGCATTTTTCCCTGCAAAAGACCTCTTTGGGATATTCGTCTTTAACCCGGTCAAAAACAGCGTCCACCATCTGGACCAGGGCTTCATATTGTACAAAATGTTTTTTTAAATCCAATGCCATAATTATTTTTTCCTTTATTTGCCAATGCAAAAGTTGTTAAAAATAGTATCCAATATATCTAAAGAGGCGGTTTCCCCTGTAATTGTTCCAAGAGAATCAATACTATTTTTAATATCAATTGCCAGAATTTCCGCTTCAACCTGATTTGCCAGTCCGGTCTCCACTGCCTCAAGACTTAACACGGTTTGTTCAAGCGCTCTTTTATGTCTTAAATTCGGGAGAATCGACGATTTTTCCATGTCCAGACCAGCCAGGCTGATCTGCATCATTTTTTGTTTTAAATCCTCAATCCCTTTGTCCAGCAGGGCGGATATTTCAATCCGGGGAATGTCTTTCAGTGTTTCAGGCAATTGCGGTAACTGCCTGTCTGCAATATCAATCTTATTGACCACAAGAATGACCTTTTTTTCTCTGGGATCACTCAGGCCATGATCTGTCTGAGTTTCCCTGGAATCATCCGCTGCCACGACTTTTTCAAATTCTTTCAGCGTGAGCGTTGACCCGGCCTCTTTCATAAACAAAATGATATCTGCTTTATTGATATGATCCCTGGCTTTTTCAATGCCGATAATCTCCACCAGATCATCGGTCTGGTGAATGCCTGCGGTATCTGACAATACAAACGGAATGCCCTCCACGTTCAGGCCTTCTTCAATGGGGTCCCTTGTGGTTCCGGGAACAGTGGTCACAATGGAACGGTCTTGTTCCAAAAGCCTGTTCATCAGGCTTGATTTTCCCACATTGGGTGCCCCGCAGATGGTCACCCGGATCCCTTCTTTCAAAAAACAGGCATCATCGTGCTGTTTGATAAACTGCCGGCAGCGGTCCAGCACCTCGCGGACCAGGTTCATTTCCGGCAGGGCCGGCTCAAAGGATTCAACATCATCGGGAAAATCGATATCAACTTCCACCCGGGATAAAAGCGTAATCAACTGATCTCTTAAGTCATTAATCTGCTGCCTCAAGGCTCCCAGATTCTGGGAAGCGGCATACTTGAGTGAATTGGCGGATTTGGCATGAATAATATCCATCACTGCCTCGGCCTGGGTCAGATCGATCCTGCCGTTTAAAAAAGCACGCTTGGTGAATTCTCCCGGCTCAGCCGGCCGGGCATCAAATTTAAAGATTTCATCAAGGATTCTGCGCAGAACCACGCTTCCTGAATGGGCCTGGATTTCAACAACATCTTCGGCAGTATAAGAAGAAGGCCCTTTCATTGGGATCAACAGTACTTCATCAATAATTACCCGATCCAAGGGATCAAAAATATATCCGTGGGACACCCTGCGGGATTCTAAACCTTCACAGGCACACGGCCTGATTCTGGTTTTTGAAAACACCCGGGCTGCAATGTCAAAGGCGTTGGGCCCTGAAATGCGGATGACACCAATACCGCCGCTTCCGTATGGAGTGGCTATGGCGGCAATTGTATCAGTCATGGAAGCTTATCTTCTATAATGTTTTTTCCCTCTATGGGAATTTTTCTTTTTAGGAAAAATCACAAGCCGCCGGTAATATCCGTCCCCCATGGACTGGGTTCTGACTTTATTATCTTCTTTTAATGCCAGATGGACTATCCGACGGTCCTGGGCACTCATCTGGTTAATGGTGGCCGGCCTGCCGGTTTTCTTGGCCTTGTCCGCCATTTTAAAGGCCAGATGCTCCAGGTTGGCCCTGCGTGTTTCCATATAGCCTTCAATATCCACCCGGACCCGAACCCTGGCTTCACTTCTGCGGTTGATAATTTTATCTGTTAAAAACTGCATGGCATCCAGAGTCTGGCCTTTCCGGCCGATAAGAATACCCGCGTTCCCGCCTTCAATACTCAAGGTCAGCCGATCGGATTCTGTCTGGGCGGTCACAGTGGCATCCTCTGTGATCAGATCCGCCATTTTCTGTAAGGTTTCCACCCCCAGGTCAATGGATTCCTGGGTAACATCCACTGGTTCCGGACGATCGTAGGTCTTTGTCTTCTTTTCTTCAACCGGGGAAGCATCGGTTTCAATCCGTGTTTCTTCTCCAAATGCTTCATCGACAATGGAGCGGATCCCTTCCATTTCAAGGTTTTCGGCTTCATCCATGTTGTTTGCAGGAACAGTCACTTTTATTTTTGCATCTTTCCGGCCAACAATGCCGAAAATACCGGATGTTCCTTCTGAAACCACAACATAATCCAGATCTTCTTTGGAAACCGACAATGCGGAACAGGCATTTTCAATAGCGACATCAACATTTTTGCCTTTGAATTCCTGAGTTTCGCTCATATAGCTTTACCTCCTGCTTAACTAAATTTCTTTTGAATGTAGTACTGCTGTCCCATGGATATGATATTGTTTACAAACATATAAAGAACCAATCCTGACGGGAAGTTAATAAAAATGACCGTCATCATCACCGGCATGAACATCATCATTTTGGCCTGCATGGGATCACCGGCTGTGGGAGACATTTTCTGCTGCAGAAAAAAGGACGCCCCCATGATCAGCGTCAGCATGGGGATACCATAAGGCTCCTGCATCATGGGAATGGAAAATCCAAATTCAAACAGCCTGTCCGGGGCAGACAAATCCGTAATCCATCCCAAAAATGGTGCGTGGCGAAGCTCAATGGCCAGGTAGAGCATCCGGTACAGGGCAAAAAAGATCGGCATCTGGACCAGAAGCGGCAGGCAGCCGCCCATGGGATTGACCTTGTAGGTCTTGTAAAGCCCCATGATTTCCTGGTTCATCCGCTGCTTGTCATCCTTGTATTTTTCCCGGATTTCCGCCATGAGCGGCTGAACTTTTTTCATTTCGTTCATGGACTTATAGCTTTTGGTTCCCAGGGGCCAGAAAATCAGTTTAATGAGAACTGTCAACAGGATGATGGCCACACCATAGTTAGGAATCACGCCGTAAATAATATTCATGATCTGGACCAGCGGCTTTGCAATGATATTAAAAAATCCGTAATTGACCGCCTCTTCGAGGTTATTGCCATATTTACTTAATACCTGCTCACTTTTGGGCCCCATATAAAAACTGAACTTGTATTCTCCCGGTGTCCCCGGATCGAGCCGGTCCATTTTCCGGATATACCGGGTGGTCACAAAGTCATCGACATAGGACAATTGCACCCGGCCGTCAATGGATGCTTTGTCATCTTTGTGTTCAGGTATAACTGCAGTCATGAAGTATTGTTCAGTTAAACCGGCCCAGTCAATCTGCCCGCTGAATCTGCTGTTATTAATTTTTTCCTGAACCTTGGATTCTTTTTTTCTGTCCTTGTCTGTAATTTTTACTTTATCAGGCTTAACAGATACGTATTCTCCGCCCATATAAAGGATCGGTCCATGAAAGGCAAAGCGGCTTTGTTTTTTAATTTCTTCATTATAAATTCCGGGAACGGAAATCACTATGGAATCATTTAATGCACCTGTTGTGCGGTTTTCAATGGTGATATTGCAATCAATCATGTAGGAATCGGCCGAAAACGTGAGTGCTTTTTTAACCACATATCCCTGGGCAGTGGACCAGGAAAATTCAATGGTCTGCCTGCCTTGGTTCAATGATGTTACATCAGAATCGACTTTTGCGGTGTATACGGCGTCTGCCAGTCCGGCAATGGAGTTTCCTTCCAGATCAAAAAACATCGTGCCGTTGGGAAGCTGATCTGAAACAAGCTGCTTCATAGGGGACTCTGCTGTATTGAAAGCCTTATATTTTTTGAGCTTAAAACTTTTTACAGCAGCGCCTTTTTCTGAAATGGCAATATCATACAAAGGGGTGGACACCTGGATGGTGCGGTAATTTTCCCGCACCGGTGCAGGCACAACAGCTTCAACAGGCAGGCTGGCTGCTTGGCTTAAACTGTCCGCCACAGCCTGTTCTGTCTCTGTTTGCGGAACGGATTTTTCCTGATTTTCAATGGCAGGAGGCTGTTCGAGCTGTTCCGGCGGCTTTACAAAAAATTTTTGATAGCCGAAAAGCACTATCATGGCAAGCACGACGGCCAGTACTAATCGTTTTTGTTCATCCATTTTTTCTCCTAACCTGGGATGCAGGTTGCAAAGGGTTATACCCGGCAGTCAGAAGAGAAAAACAGTTCAGCGGTTGGATAAATCAGGGGACCGGATCAACACCGCCTGCATGAAATGGATGACAACGCAAAAATCTTTTACCGGCAAGCGCCGCACCTTTAACGGAACCGTGTTTTTCAATTGCCTCAAGCGCATATGCTGAGCAGGTTGGGTAAAACCGGCAATTGGGTCCTGTCAAAGGAGATATAAAATATTGATAAAATTTAATAAATATCTTTAATAGTATTTTCATGGCTTCAGGCCACTGCTATTTTTCTACAAAGTTTATCAAGTTTTTCCAAAATCTGCTGATTGGACAGCGGTGTCAGACCTTTTCTTGCAATGATATTGATGTCTTTTGGTCCTGTAATACTCTCTTTATGGTGTCTGAAATATTCTCTGATAACTCTTTTTATCCTGTTTCGCTTTACTGCATTTCCCACTTTTTTTGATACTGTAATGCCAATTCGATTGTTCTCCGCAGCAGCGTCAAGTACAATAGCTATAAAGCAGTCGGTATAGACCTTTTTTCCTTGTTTCGAAAGTGTTAAAAATTGAGCTCTCTTCAGGAGCCTTTCTTTTTTGGGCCAGCAAAAATTACTCAACAAAAGCCTTCATTAAACAGTTAATTTTTTTCTTCCTTTAGCTCTTCTGGCGTTGATGACACGCCTTCCACCGGGGGTAGACATTCTTTTGAGAAATCCGTGTTTTCTTGTTCTTTTCCGGTTACTGGGTTGAAATGTACGTTTCATAAATCAACTATCCTTAACTTTAAAATTATACCTTTTGGCATGATTAATAATAAAAAACACTATAACCGCAGCAATATAACGAATTCTGCTCAAATTGTCAAGATTCTTAAAACAACTCCGGCTCATCATCATTGCTTTTTATGCCAAAATAGTATAAAAACCAAGGTGTTTTTATGCTGACCGGAAAAATATCCGGTTAATTTTTTTTCATTGCACCCACAGAAAATGCGTGCAATCGTTAATTGAAAAGTTAAACCCAATACAAGGATCTATAAAATATGAGTACATCCCGGATTATCTGGACCAAAACAGATGAAGCCCCCGGACTGGCAAGCTTTTCCCTGCTTCCCATTGTCCGTTCATTTTTGAAATATGCTGATATTGACATCAGCGTGTATGATATTTCTCTTGCAGGAAGAATTCTTGCTAATTTTCCGGATCAGCTTTCCGATGACCAGAAGATTCCAGACCATCTTTCAGAACTGGGAGAACTGGTGAAAAAGCCCGGAACCAACATCATCAAGCTGCCCAATATCAGCGCGTCCGTTCCCCAGCTGATGGCTGCGGTAAAAGAGCTGCAGTCAAAGGGGTATGCCGTTCCCGACTATACCGAAACCCCGCAGACCAAAGAAGAAGAAAAAAACAAAAAGCAGTTTGCCAAAGCACTTGGTTCTGCCGTGAATCCGGTATTAAGGGAAGGAAATTCAGACCGCCGGGCTGCGGCTTCCGTTAAATCCTATGCCCTTAAAAATCCCCATAAAATGATGAAACCCTGGCCGGAATCCGGATCAAAGGCCAAAGTGGCCCATATGGATGAAAAAGATTTTTTCGGCACTGAAACATCCGTCACCGTGGATCAGCCCTGCTCGGTAACTATTGAATTTCATGCTGCAAATGGTGACAGCCAGGTTCTCAAGCAGGGCCTTGCGCTGACAAGTGGAGAAATCATCGACTCATCTGTAATGAATATCAATGCACTCCGGCAGTTTTATGCCGATCAGATGGACATTGCCAAAAAAGAAAACACCCTGTTCTCCCTGCATTTAAAAGCCACCATGATGAAGGTGTCCGATCCCATCATGTTCGGTCACTGCGTGGATGTATTTTTCAAAGACCTGATGAAAAAACATGAAAAAACATTTGAACGCCTGGGGGTGAATTTAAATAACGGGCTTGCCGATATCCTTGATAAAATTGAAACCCTGCCCCAACCGGAAAAGGAAGAGATCCTTGCCGATATCCAGGCAGCCTATGACAACCGGCCGGAACTGGCCATGGTCGATTCGGACAAAGGCATTACCAACCTGCATGTTCCCAACAATGTCATTGTTGATGCGTCCATGCCCAATGTCATCCGGGACGGCGGCAGAATGTGGAACCGCCAGGGAAAACTCCAGGATACCATTGCCGTGATTCCGGACCGCTGCTACGCCACCATGTATCAGAAAGTCATTGAAGACTGCCGGGAAAACGGCCAGTTTGATCCGGGCACCATGGGCGGTGTTTCAAATGTCGGATTAATGGCCAAAAAAGCCGAAGAGTACGGTTCCCATGATAAAACCTTTGAAGCTGCGGGTGAGGGCTCAATTAAAGTTGTGGATGATCAGGGAAATGTCCTGATGGTTCAAAAAGTTGAAAAGGGAGATATCTTCCGGATGTGCCAGGCCAAGGATGTGGCTGTTCGCGACTGGGTCAAACTGGGAGTCACCCGTGCCAAAGCAACCGGTTCTCCGGCGGTGTTCTGGCTTGATCCCAAACGCGGACATGAT
>JBNKNP010000176.1:0-4131 GCA_050293905.1 Desulfobacteraceae bacterium
CAACGGAAGTTCCAATTTCATGAGAGATTGACGTTAGCATCCCTTCTAAATATTTATATTTGATGAAATCATCACCAAATTCGTTTTCAAATCTTATAGGCCATTTAGACATTTCAATAATCCTAATGAATTTAGATATTACTTAATTACTACTCTCCTTAGCAAAATTTAGAATGGAACAACAAATATCTGTTACAGACGTTTGCTCAAGATGTCAATGAAATTAAAGTGGATATAATAGGTAATTCTATTGCATTTTAGATTCAACCTGGAATGAAAAATAGGGTTTTTCTCTTGCTTTTCATTTTTTTATAACCGAATATGCAGTAAATCTTCAAGTTCTATTGCAAAGGAAAATATGGCTACTTTTAAACCGGAAATGCGGCTTTATGATACGGAAGGGCAAAGATTATATTTAACTGCGCAAGAACGGAAAAATTTTCTTGCAGCTGCTGAACATGAGTCTCCAGAAATTCAAATGTTCTGCCAGGTATTACACTTTACCGGTTGCCGACCATCAGAGGCATTGGAATTATCCGCATCCAGAATAAGGATAAATGAAAAGATAATCGTTATACGAACTTTAAAAAAACGAAAATATGATAGTAAGGGTAGACAAAGAAAACCACAGTTCAGACAAATCCCTGTACCAGGTCGATTAATAAATGAATTGAATCTTGTTTTCAATCTTCACAGTAGGTTGACAAACAAAAAGAAAATTATAGAACCATTTTGGACGATCCACCAGACAACAGCATGGCGAAATGTCAAAAAGGTGATGGATCGGGCCGGGATCATCGGCCCCCAGGCTACAAGCAAAGGGCTGCGTCATGGCTACGGCGTCGCCCTGGCTGCTAAGAAATTGCCGATTACGTTAATTCGTGATCTTCTCGGCCATGCAGACACAAAAACTACAGAAATCTACATGCAGATCGTAGGGGATGAGAAACGGGATCTGGTCATGAGTGTCTGGGAGGATGATAAATAATGGTATCATTGATGCACATACCGATTTTTTGAAAAGGCAGGGCTGGAAAAAGTATTGTTGGGAGAGGATATCGGAGTTACGAATAATTATTCATATCTGAATTTTTTCAAGCGCTTAATTTTTTTCACTATTTTAATTTATCCTTTAAAATGAAAACAGAACTGAAAATATTTATAAAAGGGGCTTTACTAAATATTGGAATGCTGTTAATGACTTCTTCTTTGAATGGCAGTTTGACAAAATGAATTCATGCCGTTCGCCCTGTTAAGGTAATAAAAAAGGAGCAGAAATTGAATCCAGTATTCTCAACAATAGTCCTTTTAATTTGCAGCAACGTCTTTATGACCTTTGCCTGGTATGCCCACCTTAAAGAATTGAATAATAAAATCTGGATCATTGCCTCTCTCATCAGTTGGGGGATCGCTTTGTTTGAATATTTATTACAGGTGCCGGCAAATAGGATTGGGCATACTGTCTTATCAGTGGGCCAGCTAAAGATACTTCAGGAAATCATTACATTATCTGTTTTTGTGCCTTTCTCAGTACTCTACTTGAAGGAACCGTTGAAACTTGATTTCCTGTGGGCTGGGCTCTGTCTTATGGGGGCTGTGTTTTTTGTTTTCAGGAGCAAATTTCTTTAATCGTTTCAACAGGAATCAAGAATAAAACTGAATATGAAAAAATAAAACTGTTATTTCATGGAAAAACCACAGGATTTTAGAAAATCTTTCATATGCGGGCGGGACTCCTTTCCCACAAGTTCCTTCATTTCTAATGTCCAGCAGCTTTTTTTGGCACCGGATGTCCGCGTTTGATAATACTGCTGCAGTTTTTTGTCATAAGATAAAATACCTGCTCTGTCTTTGGAATCATCATACCGCTCTTCTTTCAATACCACTGATAAAGGCAGCCGCGGTTTGATTTCAGGGTCTTGAACAGGGTACCCCAGGCAGAATCCGAAAACCGGATAAACCTGGTCCGGCAGTTCCAGCATTGAACTTACTTTTCCGGGGTCATTGCGAATTCCGCCAATATAACAGATTCCAAGCCCTAATGATTCTGCTGCAACTGCACAGTTTTGTGCAAACAGGGCAACATCCACAGTAGCGATGATAAAATGCTCTGTCATTCCGGTTACAAAGGTACCACCCTGCAACTCACACGCCAGGCGTGATCGGTTCAGATCAGCGCAGAACACCAGAAAAGCACCGGCTGTTACGACATACTCCTGGTTGCCGGCCAGTTTTGAGATTTCTTTTCTGGTTTCGGCCTGTTTAACATTTATCACCGTTGTTGCCTGTAAATTGCTGGAAGTGGCTGCAGCCTGGCCACATTGGATAATCTGGTGGAGCATTTCATCGTCTATTGCCTGATCAGCAAATTTTCGTATTGACCGATGAGATTGCAGTATCTGTATGACTTGATTCATTTGAACCTCATATTTTCATATCTTCTGCTTAAACGGAGCGTTGTTTCGGGCACTAATCAGATATTGAAATACCACGCTTAATGGGAAAAAACAAAGAGTGCTTTTTGTTCAATTATTTTTTTCCTGGCATTTGGCTGTAAAAAATTCCGGAAAATTATCATTGGGTTAGAAAAGGGTATCTGTCTGATATTTTCCTTGACAGGCAACTCCCTGAATCCAATAATCTGTTGCAATGAATGAATAACCACCTTGGAATCAGAATGAACAAAATAATTTTTATAACCGGCGGCACCGGGCTGGTGGGAAGCCTGCTGGCATTAAAAGCCGTCAGGGACGGATACCGCGTCCGGCTGCTGGCAAGACCGAAAGGAACCTTTTCGGCAGAAGAACGGATTCGCAGGGTTTTTTCAATATTCGGTGTTACAAAAGAGCAATGGGAACAGATCCTTCCGGCCATTGACGTCATCCAGGGGGATGTGACCCGGCCCAATCTCGGACTGAGCAGAGAAGCCTTTGAAAACCTTGGGGATCATCTGTCCGGTATTATTCACTGCGCCGCGTTTACAGGGTTTGACGGTGCAAAGGCCACGCTTTCCACTGCAGTTAATATCGACGGCACCCGGAATGTTTTGAAACTGGTAGATGCAAGCCGTTGCCGGTTCGCCCATGTGAGCACCGCCTATATCGTTGGAAATGCTGTCGGCAGGGTGTTTGAGGATGCACCAGCGGGAAAGCATCCCTGGAAAAATATTTACGAAAAAACCAAGTTTGCCGCCGAAAGCGAGGTCCATGCCTTTTGCCGGCAAAAGGGCCTTGATTACTGCGTGTTCCGTCCTGCTGTGCTGATTGGTGACACCGGTTACGGCCGGACCATCCAGTTTAATAATATTTACAATTTCATCAAGGTTGCTTATTTCCTGTCCCTGCGGAAAAAAGGGGCCAGGGCTGTTATTGAAGCAGATCCTGAAGCCTGTTTGAATATTGTTCCGGTGGATGCGGCCGTGGATGCCATGTGGCGGATTTTTTCGTCTGAAAACCGTGATCACGCCATTTTTCACATCGCCAACCCTTCTCCGCCAAGTTTCCGGGAACTTTCCGATTGGTTCAGCCGAATCCTGGACATCCGGATCCGGTGTGAAAATCCTCAATCTCCCGGAGGGCCGGACACGATTGACGGGGAAATGCGAATCGGCGCCGCCTTTGCCGAATTTAACCGCTACATGTTCGGTGAGCCCTATTTTGACCTTTCCAACACCAACGCGGTTCTGGGAGATTATACCCGTCTGTTTCCCAAGCTGGATGAATCCTATTGTCGGAAGATCCTTTCCTTTGCCGTGGATCATCGCTGGGGAAAAGGATTGGCGCTCGATCCTGCACCCCTGCCGGCGGGCCGGGAAAAAGCAGACCCGTTTTTTGACCGCTATTTTGATCATTTCCTGGGAAGCAAGCTCAATCAGCAGCTGCTCCGGAATCTGAAGAACCTGAATGCAGTGGTTTCCATCCGGCTCCGTGATGTTGGGTCATCCCCCTGGTGTCTTGAAATTAAAGACGGCGTCCTTACTGCTGTTTCAAAAAACGGCCTGTCACCGGAATGCGGTTATGTCACTGACGGAGCCACTTTTAAGGCTGTTGTCAGCGGAAAGTATCCGCCCCAGAATGCTTTTTTTGACGGAAAAGGAGAGATCTTTGGAGATACGGAAAAGGGGCTGCAGGT
>JBNKNP010000177.1:0-4277 GCA_050293905.1 Desulfobacteraceae bacterium
TTTCTTTGAGGACCGTGAATGGCAGGTCCTTACAGCTGACAACGGAGAGGCTGCCCTTGAACTCTTAAAGACCGAAACCTGTGCAATTGCCATCGTTGATATTCGCATGGGTGGCATGGATGGAGAATCTTTTATCAGGAAAGCATCAAAAAAAAATCCAGGCATGATGTTTGTTGTCTGTACAGGCTCCCCTGAATACGGAATATCAGAAGATCTGATCCTGCTTCCCTGCGTGATAGATAAAGTGTTTGGAAAACCAGTCATTGACATGAATGAACTGGAAAAAACAATCAAGGCCCTATGACCTTGATTTAAGCATAGGGTCATGATACCAATAGGATAATTAACAAATTGGAGTCTATATGTCTGATCAGCCAGAAGAAAAACCAATCATCATGATCGTGGATGATGCAGCGGAGAACCTGCGGATCCTCATCGAGCTTCTTAAAGATAACTACCAACTGATCCCGCTGAAAAGCGGAAAACTTGCTCTGGAAAAATTAATCATGGAGCCCCTGCCTGATCTAGTGCTTTTGGACATCGTCATGCCGGATATGGATGGCTATGAGGTCTGTACAAGGATAAAAGCCGATCCCAGGACAAAAGAAATTCCGGTAATTTTCATCACTGCAGTGTCCGAAGTAATGGACGATGCTAAAGCCTTTGAACTCGGAGCTGTGGATTACGTACCCAAACCTTTCAATCCGTTGACGGTAAAAGCCCGTGTCAACACCCATATCAAACTCAATCGCACCTTGAAAGAACTTCAGAATGCCCTCAAAGACATAAAAACTTTGAGCGGATTTATTCCTATCTGTGCTTCCTGCAAAAAAATCAGGGATGATAAAGGATTCTGGAACCAGGTGGAGATTTACATCCAGGACCGGTCCGACGCCCAGTTCAGCCATGGTATCTGCCCGGACTGCAAGGATAAAATTTATCCCGAATTTACCCCGCAAACAGGCAGCTGCAAAACTTGGTAAGGCAACCTTAAACAAGGCGATATTCTCAGCTCCCATAAAAAACTCATTATTTTGCACGCCAGTTTTACTCATCTGCCTGACAGAATAATAAAATGACCTTGGCAATTAAAAAAATTGGTTCTCAAATTTATGATGCCCTTGCCGGCAGTTTTCCTGTGGTGTCTGCCAGTGACGAATTTTTTTATTTCCCCCAGATAAAGCGTTCTCATCCGGACTGGAGCAGATGGGACAACTTTTCCCCTGAATTCATAAATAATTTTGTAAAAAGACTCTCTTTTTGGGAAAATAAAATCGAACAACTGCGTTCAGGACAATTTTCAACCACATCTGAATATTTGGAAATCCAGGTGTTAAAAAAAGTAACCCGAACACTTCGTGAACATCTGGAATATACGCGGATCTGGGAAACACAGCCATCGTTTTATCTGATCATTATTTGCCTTGGTCTGGCTGAAGCAATGGAAGCAGGAATTTCCGCTGCTTCGAAGCGTGCCGCAACACTCCCTGAATTTATAAATCAGGCGGATAAAAATCTTAAACATGTTCCTATCATTTTTCGGGATATCGGTATGGAAATGATCCGGGATACAAGGACTTATCTGGTTTTGCTTTTATCTAAGCTACCAAAGATTTCATCTTCCCTGGATGCTTTGGACCGGTTTGAAAGACATCTCAAAGCCCTATCCGTACGGTCTGATCTTATTATACCCCGTGAACTTTTGGCATGCATTATCAAAACTCACATCAATTGCGGGATGGGCATTCAAGAGATAAATCATACCTTAGACCATGAAATCGAATCCACTACCCAGATACTGAAAGCCCAATCCCAGCGCATGGGTTGCAACACCTGGCAGGAAGCTTATGAAACCATTTGTCTGCCAACAGTCGGCAAGGGCGGACTGGTTGGACTGTATCATGATGAAGTTACAAAGCTGGGTATTCATTGCAATCATTTCGGACTGGTGACCGACTCATTATTTAAATCCAATCCGGTCCGTGTGATGCCGGTTCCAGGCTATCTGTCCGCTGTCCGGGCAGCATCCAGTTACAGCATTTCACCGGGTCATCCCCCTTCCGGCGGTATATTCTATGTGTTCAATGCCAATGATCCGAGTGAAGCGAAAAAGAAGGATAACAGGGAATATAAAATTTTATCAGCACATGAAACCTGGCCGGGCCACCACCTGCTGGATATCTGCCGTTGGAGTCTTAAATCACCCATCCTCAGGGCAGTGGAACAACCTGTCTTTTACGAAGGGTGGGCCTGTTTTGCAGAAGAAATGCTTAGGCTGACCCGCTACATTTCTTCTCCCCAGGACCGTGTTATTGTAGCAAAACGGCGGCTGTGGCGGGCCATAAGAGGAAAGGTCGATTTGGGACTGCAGACCGGCACCATGACAATGGCCGAGGCGGTCAATCACCTGATCAGCACTGGTATGTCCCGTGAGCAGAGCCGGTTGTCTGCCCGGAAATATTTATTGAATCCGGGATATCAGTTATGTTACACAATAGGTCTTAAAAAATTCCTTGCCCTTTATGAGCGATACGGAGAAAAAGATCTAGTCAGATTCTCCCGGATGGTTCTAAACCAGGGAGAAATCTGTTTTAATGATCTTGAACGCGTATTACAAAATAACCGGCCGAAAAACGGGTAACTTTATTATAAGAAGGAAAAATTTTGAACCGATCGGATCTTTTTTTAGGGTACCATTCGGAATGGAATCTGGGCAGCCCCGGCGGATGGGATTATCAGCGCATTACTCAGGAAATCGGCAAGGCTGTGTGGGAAAAATTATTTAATGCCGGCATACCGGGAATTGATCTTGATTTTGATCACCCGCTGTTATACCCGGTAAACGGCTTTGTGGAAATGCTGGTTCAGGCTCATCGTGCCAGACAGGAGACTGAATCAGGGCTGATTGCCGTGGTGGCCGAGCAGGAAACCCTTGAAGATGTTGTGGAGAACCGGAACCTGGCACTACATTTGGACCGGATTGAAGGCATCACTGGTGTTTTAACTGCACCGCATATCATAGAACTCAGCAACGGCCGAGTCTGCATAAATGGAAAGCCCGTTTCAATCATTTTCATGGATTTCAATACAGATGTCCTTTTATCCCTGCACAAAAAACACGATCTTTCCCCCCTATTGCAGGCAGTCCGGGAAGGCCGGGTGATCAATCCGAGAGGGACGGAACCCATCAATGTCAAAAGCATGTTTGAAATCGTTACCGATCCTGAAACCAATAACTGCTTTCATAAAGAAACCATTGAACGAACACCATGGACCCGTCGTTTTTTCCCCAGAAAAACAACCGGACCGGAGGGTCAGGAAATATCAGATCTTGTGGCGTGGACCCGGCACAACTGGGAGGACCTGGTTCTTAAGCCCGAGAGGGGATATTCAGGCCATGGGGTCTGTGTGGGAGGAATCAATAAACATGCTGATGAAGCCATTGATCTGGCGCTTTCAAAAGGCTCTTATATCGTTCAAAAAAAAGTGCCGCTTTACCTGTGGGCAGAAGATATCCCAGAGCTGGACATGAAAAATGAATCTATTATCCAAACAACTTATCAGACGGACTTCAGATGTTTATTTGGTCAGGAAGGCATGTTTGGATTCCTGTGCCGTTACGGCCAGGTCCCCACAAATGTCGGCAGCGGCGGCGGTGTTCAACCCATGGCTGTGCTTAAGTCGGATATTTCTGTGGGCCAGGCTACGGACAAAATAAATGGAACGATCATGAAAATGGATTACAGTGATGTTCAAGAAGCTGTTGAATATCAGAAAGAACTGGCTTTGGACCATCGATTCACTTACCTGCTGGGACCGATCAAAATGGCGCTGCGTCCCAGGTTGATTACCTTGAACCAAATCAATCGTCTTGATTCCTACTGCAGGGGGATCTGGAAAGACTGCCTTACTTTGGAAACCATGTGGAAAGACGGCCGACTCAACCACATGATTGATATTGAACCTGAAGAGCTGGACATTGCCCGGTCACAACCATGGAAAGGGTCTCCTGCTATTTTTGCAACAGATGGGATTTTCAGCTTTGGAGCACATAAGAACCCATGAATTTTGAAGTAAACACGGATTGGTGGAAAGAGATCTTTGATGACATCTATCTGTTGACAGACGGCCGGTCTGTTTGTGATGTCAATTTAACTGCTGCTGAGGTTGATTTTATTGAATCTGCTTTGAACCCTGATAAATCAGCACCGGTTCTTGATCTTTGCGGTGGTCAGGGGCGCCATGCCCTGGAGCTCTCCCTCCGTGGATTTTCAAAT
>JBNKNP010000178.1:0-7285 GCA_050293905.1 Desulfobacteraceae bacterium
GAAAAATATGTACAGAATATCAATCATCCGGGAAGAGGCAAGATCTGGGCCGGGAAAGGGTGTGTCCGTTTTAAAGGTCTGGGAAAATATTCCTGTCAGACCGGACAATTTTCCGTCTGTGGCCTTTTCATCGATACTGGATGAAGTCATTGGCTTTGTTGGGATCCCAGAGAAAAAAACCGACCGAAAAATGGCTGAATTTGATACCAAGGACCTCGCACTCCCGGAAAGTCCGCTTCAAATGATCAGGCAATCTGAAAAACATCCTCTGGTACAGGCCTTTTATATGCAGCTGCTGGGCTTAATAACCCCATCGTATTGCAGCCTTGAAACTCAAAGGGATTTTTTTACCAGGTCCCTGTCGCTCCTGTGGCAGACAGATGACTCATCTCCTGACGTGAAGCTGCTGAAGGCCCGGGCGTATCTTTATCTTGATCAACGTCCGAAGGCCGTCAAACTGCTCGGAACTCCCGGAACACCTGAGGGAAAAGCATTTAAGGAATTTTTGAATGCCAACCTGCCGGATCAGGAGACGTTCATCCGGCAGATCAAGTCGCCAATAAAAAAACTGATGGCACAGCTTGAGCAATACCATCTGACAGAGGCATACACTACCGCAAGAAAACCCCCTGAAATTAATAAAATCGTAGGATCAGTCCCTGAAAGTTGGAAATTTCTGATTGCACAAAAACTCCTGGATCATGACGGCTGGTCCAACCAGAGTAATATCCCCTTAAAAGCGTTTCTTGAAAAAGAATTTCCTGTGGGCGGTATAACCATGGAAACCCTTTATAAGTCCGCTTTGGCTTCCGGAGAACTCGAGCAGAAAAGAATGGAATTTGAAATGCTTTTTGTTGACCATATCTGGCAGGCGCTTCGATCAGACAGCACAAGACTTTTTTCTCAATCCGGCCAGGACGGTCTATCGGATTATGACTATCTTTTGCTTCTTCAAGCAATTGGTGAGGCAACCCTGCTTAAATATGCCGAATTTTATCAATATATCCAGGGAAAACCTGAAACCGCGCTCCAGCTGATAAATGCCTTTTTGACCGTTTTCCAAGGACATCCGGCATTTCATATCCGCAAAGCCAGTATCATCCAGCATCTATATAAACAATCCAAATCACTGACAGATCTTAACAAGTCTGATCTTGTTAATAAAATCATGCAGGACGGATTCAAGGGGCTGTGGTGGATCGGACAGGATGATCCGAGACTTTCCACCTATCATATTTCCCAACTGCTGAATGACTATGAACACCGGATTAATGGTGGAAAGATACCCTATATTAAAGAGACCGTTCCCGGCAAGCCTATATATACTCATTTCAGGCGTGAATATCCACCCAACAGTTTCATCAGGCTGATTCACATTGGCTTTACACTGGAACAGAAACTTGAGTTTATTCATTATAATATTCATGATATTTCCTTATTGGTTAACAAAAAATCCATCCAAAAAGAATATTCTGAAAAAAAGATCGTGAACATAAAAAACAGGTTTTCCGGAAACCCGAACTGGATACCTTTAAAAGCAAAATTATGCAAACTTTCAGGGCAGTATGAGGCTCTAAAAGATATTTATAAGAAAGGAATTGATGAGACCCCCCTTTTCTGGGCAAATTACGAGGCACTGGGTCTTGAATATCTTCGGAGCGGGGATTACGAGCAGGCCAATGCCATCTTTATGGAATATCCTCCCTTTACTGATAAAGAGGGCGGGTACCACAGAGTGTCTTTGTCCAATACCTCATATATGGCCGGCTGTCATTTTTTCTGGCGGGGAGATCATCACTCCGCCAAAACATTTTATCAGATCGCTGCGGACCTGGATACAGGCAGCGAGGGTTCACTTACATCAAAGGTACGCCTAAATCTGATAAACCGGGATTTAAATACGGCCGCCGTGTACTCCATGAGGCGGGCAAAACGCTACAACAGCAAATACGCCTATCGTGATTACATGAGCCTGCTCCATGTTCTGGGACAGTCGGAAATAGCATGGCCCATTTTCGACAGCTTGATTGGACGGTTTGACACTCCCCAGATATGGACGTCAGCCCTGATAGGGCACCGGATAAATTCAACCTCAAAAGAGGACTTAAAAACCTGGATCAACCATAAATCAGATCTGGTAAATGGCAAAACAAACTATCCGGCCAGATTCGCCCTGCTTTCCCTTATTGACCGTAAACCGGATTTGTCAGACGCAGAATTCATCAAAGATATTGAGCTGAATAAAATTGTCCTGCCCCCCAAAGCAGAAGATGGGGAAATGAAGGAGAAAATAGAAACTCTTGGATATACAGATACCTCATTCATTCCTGCGCAGAAAATGAATGATGCTATAGCGACAGCCGGACCGCCCAATAGATACCATACCATTGCACTAAGCTATCTGTATTTAAAACAGCAATCGTATGATAAGGCATTCGATGCCTTAAAAAGGTTATCACTGTATCTGAATTTGAAAACTCCTGCAGGAAGACAGATATTGCCATACGCTGTTTTTGCAGTAATTAAATCCGGGAATGATCACTTGCTGGAACGCTTAATCAGCCAGGATTTCATAAATTTCCGGGATTATGACATGACCCTTGCCAAGGCAGTACAGGTTGGATTGCAGCAGGATCATGATGAATCCCTGGCTCTTTTCAACAAGGCATTTAATAATCGTCCGCACACTGAAAACCGGCTTTTCTTCCCATGGTACCAAATCGTTGAATTGCTTGAATGGCTCTACATTGAAACAGGTGAAAAACAATATCTGGATCAGGCGCTCACCTGGGCGAGGTCACACCAGGTTGTCCAACCTATGTTTGCCTGGGCGTTCGCATTTGAGGCTAAATACACCACGGACCCCCCAAAAAAAATGCGGGCATTGGCCTATGCTCAGTATCTGGACAAAGATTCCGCCTGGATTTCTCATTTTTCAAATGAGGTAAAAACAAAAGCAGCTGTATGGTTTGAAAGTCATAACCCATTTACTCCCGAAGGTCAGCCGGTGATAAAAAACCAACAGGCAATCTGATTATGCAGGTTACCTCACAATTGTCCAAAAACGTCGAAACGGGGTCAAACCTTAGTTATTATATTATAGATTTCAACAATTCAAATAAACACGGGTAAACCGGTTGTTTGGAGCGTTGATATTTCTTGATATTCCCAATAATGTGGATTAATATAGCTATAAAAAGCCACATTGTGGAGATTTGATATGAGGATAATTCAAATGACCCTTGATGATGATCTCGTCAAAGCGGTCGATCATGTTTCAAAGGAACTCCACACAAGTCGTTCCGCTTTTACAAGGAAAGTTCTTCAGGATGCACTGGACCGTTATAAGCTTGAACAACTGGAATGCAAGCATCGTCGCGGGTACGAACAAAATCCGGTAGGTACCGACGAGTTCTCAATTCGGGAAACAGAGCAGGCTTGGGGGGATTAATGAAACACGGCGAAATCCGTTGGTATACGTTTTTGGCACAAGATAAAAAGCGGCCGGTCCTTATTCTGACGCGTGATTCCGTGTTGGAATATCTGGGAGAGGTGACTATCGCACCGATCACAACTACAGTACGCGATATACCATGATCACATCCCTATCCCGGGTGAAGATGTTAGAGGTCGGGCGGGCAATCCGGTTTGCACTCGATATTTAAAAAAGGAATTTCTAATCGCTGAACTCGACGGCTTGCCTTAATAACCATAGAGGCAAGCTCTAATTATCAAGGCATGGCCGCACGTTAGCTCGGCCATTATGGAAGGAAAATTCTGACATGATAAAAAAATTAACAGTGATTACAGCTGTGTTGCTTATTGCTGGTTTCCTAATTATGGATGGATGCAGTCTTGTTGAAAGTCGTGTGGCCCGTTGGACTACTGATTTTAACGTCCTTCCCTCTGACAGCAGAATTTTGTATGAGGATGGCGCTGAAGAATTAGCTCATAATGTCGCTCGTCATCTTGATAACGCAATGAGTGCTGTTGAGACCAGGCAATTTGGTAAATTTAAAGAGCCGATCAAAATCTACGCCTTTGCAAGTCCTAAAACCTTTTCGAAATTTTCAGGTATATCTGATAAAGCAAGAGGAGCTTCAGCAGGCAGTGAAATCTACTTGTCGGGTTTGATGATGGGATTACCAGATGAAGTATATGGCATGGTTGGCCATGAGTTGTCGCATGTGCAACTCTCTCAAACATTAGGTACAATATCTTTTAACCGTAATATCCCGAGGTGGTTTAGAGAAGGTTTGGCAATATATGTTTCTGATGGTGGAGGCGCTCCGAGAAATTATAAAACAGAAACAATATCAATGTTTCTTGAAGGAAAGCATTTTTTACCTGAATATAGCGGATCATTGTTTAATAGATCTCTTAGTTCAACTGCGGACATTGGTCCCAGGATGTTCTACAGCCAAAGTGGAATATTTATTTACTATTTAGCAAATAATTTCCCTGAGAAATTTAATGGGCTATTGAAAAGCCTACAAAAAGGCAAAAAATTTAAAGATAGTTTCAAAGAATGTTTTGGTGTCTATGTCGCAGATATGCTGGCGTCGTATATTGCCAAATTGAGGTCAAGTGAAATGCATGACAGACAGAGTTAAAAATCTTCATCATTGTCAAATGCGATTACCTGGTCAGGTCTGATATCGTTTTCACCCCTGTTGTTGGTGAATGGCACCTGTTCGTCATCCATGAAGCGGAGCGTTTCCGTTTCGTAGTTCAATAATCGTTCAAGGAGGTTCCTTGCTTTTGATCGTTTTGTTCGACCCCGTTTGTTTTTTTTCTTGCTTTCATCCGGTGGTGGGCATTCATTTTGGGCCTTGTCCAGCAGTTCCCGGTATTTTTGTCGATACTTCCGGGACTCAGCCGGTTCCAGTCGCCCTCCAGTATCATCTGTCGCCTGATTGATCTGCAACAAAAGCTTTCTCATGTCTCTGGCCCATTCCTGTTTGTCTTGTTCCCAGGCTCTTTCCAACTCTCTGAGGTGGTGGGCATTGCACAAGGCATGCTGACAGTCGAATCTGAAATATGGTTTCCAGTGATCATGGCATAGAACACCATTGAAATGCGGCAAGACTCCCATTTCTTCCATGGCATCAAATCCTCTTTTGTCATGGGGGAGATAATAACTCCATAAATGATTGGATACGCAATGAAGCCAGACCCGTTTTCCGTTAATATTGATGCCAGTCTCATCCGCATGACACAGACCAGATTCGATTAGCTTCGATTTGACTATTGTTTCAAAGGCTTCCAGCTTATGATAGGCATCATAGTTGAAATTGAAAGCCGTGCCCGCGCTGATCGGAATATTTACCTGATCCTGGAAATCTTCTTCAATCCGCTTATACGGAATCAGCTGATATTGTGACATATACACTGAATGTACCTTTACATCGAGACCATATTGTACCGGGCGGTTTATTCCTTCAGGGAACGATGCCGTGTACCGTTTTCCATCGGCACCTTCAAGGATCTGAGCCCGGTATTCGGTGATAACCCGTGAAATTTCAATATCGACAACTTGTCTGGATTCATATCCCACATCCTTGTATTTTCCTTTTGGAAGTGTTTTTCTGTCTACAAGGATCTTTTCGATGAGATCGGGAGTATCAAATTTTTGCAGGGTAGTTCCAACATGCCCGTTTTGTCCACCGGGTTTGCGATCCCCTGTTTTCTTCTTTTTTTTTCCGGTTGGGATCTGATGAAGGAGGCTTGCTGCTGTTCTGACTATTGAGGCCCAGTTGGTTCATCATTAAAATGACCAGGGTCAGCAAAAGTTCTATCGCACCTTTTAAGGCGGGAGATACATCAGGATCATTTTCCAGCAGTTTTCTGGTATTCTTTATGGCAGATTCAACATCTATGGCTTCTATCTTCATTCATTTCCTCAACATCGGATTTAAATGAAGACATTATAACACAGGTTTTTAGAGTGAAATTTTTCGAGCGAGGCGGCTTTTTAACGCATTTTAAAATTTCGGTTGTGACTTGTTATACACACCCTGTCCGAGGGCTCTCAATCATACGGATATCTTCTGAGAATCCTATTACTGAAGGCTCGTAAAACTTGACTCTGAAAATAAAATTTTTCGCAAAAACCCCTGTCAAGTATAAAATGATATCATATGCATTTTTTTTGCTGAATAGTTGCAATAAAGTTAGAATTTCATATCAGTATTTTCGAGGAGTGTAAAAGACTTCAAAGGTCATATCCTTTGATGCTGATGGATGCCGGGTATTGTTTATTGGGTGCCGTCTCTGTTACATTATGATTGACAGAAAGCTTCTTTCTATCCTACAAATTTTTTTATAACAAAATGGATAAAAAACCAACATACGAAGAATTAGCCAAAAAGGTCAGCGAGTTAGAAGCACAGCAATCAAAGCGAATTAAAGCTGATGATATGTTTTTGAACCGTGAAATGTTTTTGCGGACGCTGATCGAGACAATACCGGATCTAGTGTGGTTGAAAGACCCGGATGGGGTTTATCTCGCCTGCAACAGGAAATTTGAACGTTTATATGATGCAGTGGAAAAAGACATTATCGGAAAAACAGATTATGATTTTGTAAAAAAGGATAAAGCAGACTTTTTCCGGAAAAATGATATGGCCGCAATCACAAGCGGCAAACCAAGGGTAAACGAAGAAACTGTCACGTACATCAATGACGGTCATCAGGAATTGCTCGAAACCATTAAAACACCAATGTATGATTCCCAGGGTGATCTTATCGGTGTATTGGGTGTTGCCCGTGATATAACGGATCGCAAGCACATTGAAAGGGAACTTCGATTCAGCAAAGCGCGTCTGCAGTTAGCGCTGGAGGTTGCGAATATAGGAATCTGGGACTGGGATGTTATCAATGATACGTGGCATGCATCTTCCATCTATTATACCATGCTCGGATATGAGCCTGTCCATGGCCGTTCTGACAGGGCGACATGGCTAAAGCGAATTCATCCCGAAGACAGGAAGATGGTTGAGAGAAAAATAAACAGAATTCGCCATTTTGAAACTAACGAATATCAGTATGAAGCACGCATGAAACATGCCGATGGATCCTATCTCTGGCATCACGTTATCGGATATGTTCTTGAAAGGGATGAAGAAAACAGACCGATTCGTCTAACCGGACTTCGCATTGACATCAATGAACGGATTAAAGCGGAAGCTGAGAAAGAAAAGCTCCTGACTCAGTTGACACAGGCTCAAAAAATGGAGGCCATCGGCCGTCTGGCCGGCGGCGTTGCCCATGACTTTAACAACAT
>JBNKNP010000179.1:0-12292 GCA_050293905.1 Desulfobacteraceae bacterium
CCTTTGATTTAAAAAGCCTTAGATAAAGGATCGATCTGTAATTTGGACTCACGGTGAATCTATATATGGAACTCAATATCTTGTAAGGTCTTTTTGCAACCCTGTAAAACATTTTTAAATAAAAATTTTCCGAATTCCCATAGCTCTTTACTCTTTCCTTTATTTGGAATAATGTCCCACGGATCAATTCCAGTTGATTGTTGGTATAGAACAGGCACATGATTTATTCAATCAGGAGCGGGCAATGATCTGCTTAATATAGGACGGCAGTTGATCGTAGACTTCTTTGGGCGTTTTAACACTTCTATTGTTATCCACCATCATTCGCTGTGTTGTTTCCGTGACACTGATCCGGACAGGGTCCGGTTTTTTCTGAAGCGTAATGCCTTTGTTATCGGTAAACGGAATGACAATGGGGCCGCTGCTTTCCAGAACATAGGCCATTTGCCCGTTTGTTAAGTAAATAATACTGCCCGGCGGATAAATGCCAATGCTTTTAACAAAGGCATGCAGGACATGCTGCAGCATGGTATCCTTTTTCGCATAGGTTCTGAATAATCGAGTCACCACCATGATTGGATTGATGGCTTCCTTATAACACCGGATTGATGTCATGGCATCATAAATATCTGCCAGTTTGCAGATTCTGACATAAACCGGGATATCAGTATACTTTTTATCCAGAGGATAACACCGCTCTTCGGATTCAAAAAGAGGGGCGTGATGATACTTGATAATGTTTCTGACAACTGAATTTTTCAAATGATTCCGGTCCATCAGGCTCATGCCGTGTTCAAAAGAATGCTTTCTGACAATACTGAATTCTTCTTCGGTGAGTCGGCCCGCTTTGTTCAGGACCTTATCATCCACCAGAACTTTCCCTATATCGTGCAGAAAAAATCCCAGAGCGATATCGCTGAGTTCATCTTCATAATAGCAGGTATATGAACTTCCCGGTTTTCTGGTCCTCTTTTTTTCAGCAGTTGAGGTCTGGCTGACCTCTCCTTTGATTAAATCATCCACAAAATTGGAAAAGTGCAAATTGAACAAGTTCACGACAGCCGTTCCAATGGCACAGACGTTTATTGAGTGATTATACAGGTAATCATCATATGAAAAAATCTCCTGGGTCAGGTATGAAAAAGGATTGTCCGCCACAACGAGAAAATCCACCAGTTCTGAAACATTATTCTCGACTTCATCAAAATCAAAATCGCCGCCTGTATTTTTAATATCACTGAGAACTTTTTTGATGCTTTGTTTTGCGCCGTTATATTTTTCAGTGGCCTGCTTTTTAATTTCCTCTATTTCCACCAGCCGTTTTTCAATTTCATTGGACGCCCTGCCGGAAGAAAGGATATTCTGTTTGTCAATATCGGCTGTTACCCCGTCATCTTCAAACAGGCTGTCAATATCATATTGAGACAACTCGGCGGTTGCACCGGGATCAAGTGTATTCTGGATCCGGGCGTCTTCGGACGGTTCATCAAATTCGATCAGTCCTTCATCGTCCAGCCTGATCTGGTTGCCGTCCTTATCCCAGACGCCTCCGTCCAAAGCCTGATTCACCGGCATTGTGTTGATACCGTTTTCTTTTAACACTTCAAGTGTCTTTAAATTATCCACCAGAACATCTTTTTCCAGCAGCAGGGTTCCCTTTACATCATAAACATCCAAAGCGGTTTTTATCGTACCACCGGCACGGACGATTTCTATCATGTTGTCTATGGAAATTACGGCACCCATTTTTATCTTTTCCTCAACTGACTTCCCATATTGCCCTGGCAAGGGATTTGAATTCCGCCACAGACAATGTTTCTGCCCGTCGGGCCGGATCAATTCCGGCTGTATTCAATGCACGGACAATCATTGACTTATCATAATTAAATTCGCCACCTGCCATTGAATTCTTTAGTGATTTTCGCCGTTTTGAAAAAGCCGCTTTAATCACATTAAATAATATCTCTTCCTGGTCGGGATCAAAGGAGCGCTCCTTAAAAAAACTGAATTTTAAAATAGTGGAATCCACTTCCGGCTTCGGAAAAAAATTTGACGGCCCGATATCGGTCACAAACTCCACTGCTGCAGCATATTGAACAACCGCCGCCAGTCTTGAGTAGTCTTTTTTCCCCGGCACTGCAATAATTCTTTTTGCAAGCTCCTTTTGGAACATCAGGAATGCTTCGTTGACCACACCTCTGTCTTTTACCAGTTTAAAAATGATCTGTGACGATATATTATAAGGAAGGTTTCCGATGACCACAAGGTTTTTATTCGGTGAAATCGTGCTGATATCAAGCTTGAGAAAATCTTGATTAATGATCGTTACATTGGCAATGCCTCTGGATTCAAGCGCCTGGCTCAGCAGTGGAATAAGCCGGGAATCTTTTTCAACCGCAGTCACCTTGCCCGCCTTTTCGGCGATGTGAACCGTCAGGGCGCCCAGACCCGGACCGATTTCCAGAACATCCGTGTCCCGGGACAGACCGGCTTTATCCACGATCATCCGGGCAACACCCGGGTCGGATAAAAAATTCTGGCCGAGCTCTTTTCCGGCATATAATTTATTTTCTTTTAATATCTGTCCGGGGTGGGTCATCATGAGCCTTTTCATCTGTTTTTTTACGGATTCTGATCTGATTAAAAAATCGTTTGGTCAACACATAGGCTGCCAGGCCTGACGGCAGACCTAAAATGATCCCCCCGAAATTCATAATTAAAAACGTATTAAATTTTTCTCGTATAAACTCTACCAGATAATTCATTTTTTGTACAAATTCAATATCGCTTTCCAGGTGTTTGATCAACTGCTCGATTGCGACTGAAGCCTGTGACGATCCATCAAAAAAAAAATGACCGGTTTTATAGCAGGCAAAGTACAGAAACAGCACCGTAAAAGGATTACTAATCCATACACCCAGGATGGCGGCAGGTTTACTTGCTTTGAGTAATACGGCCAGAGTGATGGCTAAAATGGTATGAAACGGGATGGTGGGTGTGATGGCCACAAAAACGCCGATGGCCATACCAAACGCAACATAGTGAGGATCTCCATTGAGCTTTTTAATTTTCTCAACATAGCCTGCAATTTTTCTATTAAACATTGTTTCCTTATATAAACCGCATAAAAATTACTACTTGACAACAGGTACTCAGACAAGTAAATTTAGGGTAATATACTTCAAACAAAGATTAGATTCAACTATCAATAGGGCAGGACCGTTTTTAGCCGTCGCAATGTGCTGATTGCAGATATGAGCAGGCACTGGGTGATACCCTTTTTTTATTCAAATCTAATTTCTTTAGTGACAGAGTCGACCATTAAATATTTTCATCAGGAGGCATGAAATGGCAGAAACATTAAAAAACAGCAACTGGGAAGAATTTATCAAACTGTTTTTGTCTCGGCTGGATATACCGACCAAGGAAGATATCAATCTTTTGCATGGAAGGCTTGACAAGCTTGAACAATTACTTTATCAGGGACAACCATCTGCCGGGAATTCAGGGAAAGAGAATTCAGGCAGACGGAAAAGCGCATCCTCGATTGTCCTGGATGTGATTGACAATCATCCCGAAGGGACAGATTTTAAAACCATTAAAGCGGCAACCGGTTTTAATGATAAAAAATTAAGAAATATTATTTTCAGACTGGATAAAATAAAAAAGATAGAGCGTGTAAAACGCGGGATTTATAAAACCATCTGAAGGAAAGAAGTAAACGCATGGAAAAGATAATATATACACCAGGCAAAGTTGTGTCCGGATATCTTGTCAGAGATGTGACTGAACTTGAGGCTATTGATTCAACCATGATACAGTTGGAACATATCCAGACCAGAACCCGGCATATCCATGTTGCGAACAAGGACAAGGAAAACACCTTTGGTGTTTTTTTCAGAACCGTTCCAACCGATTCCACAGGAGTTGCCCATATCCTGGAACATACCGTTCTGTGCGGATCAAAAAAATTCAATGTCCGGGATCCCTTTTTCTCCATGCTGAAAAGAAGCCTGTCAACCTTTATGAACGCCTTTACCGCATCAGACTGGACCATGTATCCGTTTGCCACCCAGAATGAAAAAGATTATTACAATTTAATGGATGTCTACCTGGATGCAGCCTTTTTTCCCCATATCAATGAGCTCAGCTTCAAGCAGGAAGGCCACCGCATGGAATTTGTCGAAACAGACAGCGGTGCTTTGGAACTGGATTACAAAGGGGTTGTTTACAATGAGATGAAAGGGGCCATGTCCTCTCCTTCCCAGGTAATGGGGCGATCCCTTCTGGCCGCCCTGTATCCGGACACTACCTATCGCAACAATTCCGGCGGGGAACCCTCTGATATTCCAAAGTTAACCTGGCAGGCCTTAAAAGATTTTCACGCCCGGTATTACCATCCGTCCAATGCTTATTTTTACAGCTATGGCAACCTGCCGCTTGATAAAACCCTGTCAATGATATGTGAACGGGTGATTGACCATTTTGAGTATTTAAATGTGGGCTCAAAGGTTCCGCCCCAGCCCCGGTGGGATGCCCCGAAAAAAGTTACCCAGGCATATGCCTATGCAGACCCCGAGGATGCACAGAAAAAATACCAGGCCTGTGTTGCCTGGCTGACCTGCGATATCCAGGATTCTTTTGAAGTCCTTGTTCTGACCATTTTAGAACAGATCCTTATGGGCAATGCGGCTTCTCCGCTAAGAAAAGCTTTAATTGATTCCGGCCTTGGCTCTGCGCTCTGTGACTCGGCCGGGTATGACCCGGACAACCGGGATACAATGTTTTCCTGCGGTCTGAAGGATATTGAAAAAAAAGATGCCCCAAAAGTGGAAGAAATCATTTTTTCCACCATTAAAACCCTTGTAAAAAAAGGTATTGACAAGACTCTGATCGATTCAGCCGTTCACCAGATTGAATTTCACAGAAAAGAGATTACCAATACACCCCATCCTTTTGGCATCAAACTGCTGCTCTCTTTTGCCGCAACCGTCATCCACGACGGGGACCCGTTATCATGTATCAACATTGACAAAGACTTAAACCGGCTTCAGCAGGAAATCAAGGCCGGCGGTTTCCTGGAAAACCGGCTTCAGCGATATTTCCTGGACAACCCCCACCGGGTGCTGTTCATTCTTGAGCCGGACATTGATCTTGAACAAAAAACAGTTGAAAAAACAAAAAAAGAGCTGGCCGGACGTTTAAAAGAAATGTCAAAAAAAGAACTGGACCGGCTCCGCGAAGATGCAAAAACCCTTCAAGCCCTCCAGGAAAAAGAAGAAGATGTGTCTGTCCTGCCGACCCTTGAGCTTGAAGACGTACCGCCGGAAATGGAAATCATCCGGCCGGATACGGTGAAGGATGTCCGCTTTTCAACCTGCTATAACAAGGCGACTTCAGGCATTCTTTATTTCACCTGCCCCATGGGCGGCGGAACAATTCCTGCTGATCTGTTTGCGCTTGTTCCCTTTTTCTGTAAAGTCTTTACCAACATCGGAACCCAAAAAAACCAATACGACAAAATAGCTGAGCTTCTCGATCTTTATACCGGCGGACTTGCCGTCACCCCGTTTTCAGGGTCTTATTTTTCAGAACAGGCTGAGTCCCACTGTTTTCTCGCTCTCCAGGGAAAAGCCCTTGACCGAAATATTGACCACCTGTTTGAACTGATCAGCGAGTTTGTACACGAATACGCGTTTAAGGATTATGACCGGCTCAAAAGCCTGCTGCTCCAGTTCCAGGCCGGCATGGAAGCATCCATTGTCTCAACCGGGCATAGGTTTGCGGTTTCCCTTGCCTCCATGCACCTGTCTAAAAGCGCGTACATCAATGAACTCTGGCACGGCATTGCCCAGTACCATGCCATAAAAGCCATTGTAGAAGAATTTCAGGCAGCATCACACCCGGATCAGGTCCTGGATGCGTTAACTTCAAAATTTGACCGGATTGCGCAGTCGGTTCTGAAAAAAAATAATTTCAAACCCGCCCTGATCGGCGGGGAACAGGCCCTTGTTTCTGCGGATAAAAAAATCGCCGCCATCCATGACGCCCTGCCCGACAGGAACGATACCTCCTTTTTCACACCGGATATTTCCGGAGACAGCCGGATTCCGTTTGACGGCTGGTATACCAATACCTCGGTTTCTTTTGTGGGCCAGTCCTTTAAAGCCGTCAGGATTACCCACAAGGATTCGGCCGGCCTTTCCGTGATCAGCAAACTGCTCAGGTCCCTGTATCTTCACCGCGAAATCAGGGAAAAAGGCGGTGCCTACGGCGGGCTTGCCATGTATAACTCCGAAGAAGGAATTTTTTCTTTTGGATCCTATCGCGACCCCCATATCAACCGGACCCTGGATGTTTATAAAAATGCCTGTGGTTTCATCACCGGCGGCAGCTACTCCCAGACAGATATTAAAGAAGCGATTCTCCAGGTCTGCTCTGAAATCGACAAACCGGAAACCCCTGCCCCGTCGGCCATAAAAGCGTATTACAGGAATATCATTAAACTCAGTGATGAGGTCCGGCAGCAGTTTAAAGATTCTTTGCTGGGCCTGGACAAAAAACGAATCCAGGCCATTGCGGAAAAATATTTTACTATTGATGACAGCCAGAAGGGAACTGCGGTTATATCCGGAAAACCTGCGCTTGAAGCAGCCTGCAAAGACCAGGAAAAGAAGGGGAAACCGTTTACCCTGTTTAAAATTTAAAAAGATCCTTAAGGGCCTTTTCCGCATCCCGGCTCAAGGCACTGCCGGTTCCGGAACCGGGCTTAAAACCAGGATCTGGCATCCGGGCGGCAATATCCAGGGTATGCTGCCCCAGCAGCCGGTAAAGTGTTGAAAACTGCGGAAGTTTTTCATCAATATCTTTCAGGTGGCGCGAAACAATGGCATCATCCCCCCTGGCCACGGGACCGGTCAGGGCATTGATGCTGCCCCGGGTTTTAATATTGTTCAATGTCCCCAGAATCAAGGGTTCTAAAATCGCATACCCGTCCTGCTCGGACAGATCTGCCTGTTTGAGCAGTTCCAGAGCGAAATTCTCCAGGGTCACCAGATAATTGGATGCCACCACGGCCGCAGCATGGTAAAGGGTTTTTGCAGAGGTGGGAATCGTAAAAGACGCGGCCTTTAATGCCTGAACAATGGTTTTGCCCGTCTCAACGGCCCGCGCATCCCCTTCTATGGAGATATTAATGCCTTCAAAGGGTGAATCCTGTCCCTTTTCATAGGCGGTAAAGGCCTGCAGGGGATGAATGGAACCGATTGCGGCTCCGCAGGCTGAAGCAGATGCCAGTATTTCCGAAGACAGGGCTCCGGACAGATGAAAAACAATATGGCCGTTGTTAAAAATTTTTTCCTTGGCCATGGCCCTGCACACCGGTTCGATACTGGTATCCGGCGTCGTGATAAAGACAATGTCGGCATTTTTTACAGCGTCGCACGAATTTTCAAATACCGTTCCCATGCCGGTAAAAAAGCAGGCTTTTTGAGCGGAGGCAGATGTCCTGCTTGAAAACGCTGCCGCCTCAAATCCCTGTTTAGACAGAAATACGGCAAGGGATATGCCCAGCCTGCCGCACCCGATAATGCAGAAGCGCGGATTTTTTTTATTTGTATTCATATGCGTCAGAGGGGAATTCCCCTTCCTTTACCTCCCTGATATAGGCCTGAACACCCTTTCTGGCCACATCTGCAATATCTGCATATTTTTTAACAAACTTGGGCAGAAAGCCTTCATTTATCCCCAGCATGTCATGAAGAACCAGGACCTGTCCGTCGCAGCCCGGCCCCGCACCAATCCCGATGGTGGGGATCGCCAGTTCTTTTGTGATCTTTGACGATATGGGAGAAGGGATGCCTTCAAGAACAACGGAAAATGCTCCGGCATCCTGTACATCCTTTGCATCTTTCAAAAGCCTGTCTTCGTCTCTCTGCACCCTGAACCCGCCCATCTGGTGAACGGACTGGGGCGTCAGGCCGATATGGGCCTGAACCGGAATCCCGGCCTTAGCCAGAGCATTGATCACCGGACAGACATCTGCACCGCCTTCCAGTTTGACAGCCGCCGCTCCGGCCTCCTTTAAAAACCGGCCCCCGTTTTCCACGGCTTTGTCCAGGCTGCCCTGAAAAGACATGAACGGCATATCCCCGACCACCATGGCGGATGTGCAGGCCCGCGACACCAGAGAGGTATGGTAAATGGCTTCATCCATGGTCACGGACAGGGTATTTGCCTTCCCCTGAACCACCATCCCCATGGAATCTCCCACCAGTATGATTTCAATACCCGCCTGGTCCAGCAGAGCGGCAAACGGATAGTCATATGCCGTAAGAACAGTGATCTTTTTGCCGTCCTGTTTCATTTTCATCAATGTTGATGTGGTTATCTTTTTCCTTGATTGGGTCTGCATGATACGGGCCTCCTTATTTTATTAAAAAATATGGTAATTTTGTTATGCACCATGATCATCCTGCTGCCACCTGGTATACTGAACCATTCCCCACAGGGCTTTCACCGCCCGTTCAGGCGAGGGGAAAAAAACTGCTTTATAATTATTGTCTTCCAGCCGGTAAAGGGTTTTGCTGGTATCATCGGTGAGCAGACTGACCCCGATGACGGGTTTTTCATATGTTTTGATCAACTGCCCCACGCAGCGGATGTAATCGCGTTCACCCCGGGCGGCCTTTTGCTTTAACAACCGGGCCTGGTCGTCAGAAAGATCCGGCTGAACCCGGCAGGCCGAATCAATCATATTATTGATCAGCACCCGCATGCCGTGAATGCCCAGATGAATCACTGCGTCGCAGCCATCCCATTTCATCAGCTCTTCAAGACAGGTTTTAGGAATATCCGGATCAGCTTCTCCCACAATGTCAATGGGGTTGCCACGGCTCCAGAACGGCGGCAGGATACGGTCCAGGCGCTGGATGATATCCTTGGACAGCTCCGGCACTTCAAGGCCCTGTTCAGCACAGAGATCGGCCGCAATCACCCCCCAGCCGCCGCCGAATGTCATGATGGCCACCCGCTTCCCTTTGGGGAGGGGCAGGGAGGAAAACACAGCAGAGACATCCAGCAGTTCCACGGGCTGATCCACCTGGATGATTCCGGCCTGGCGGCAGGCCGCATCAAATACGGCATTATCCGAAGCCATGGCCCCGGTATGACTGGCCGCGGCCGCAAGCCCGGCTCTGGTCCTGCCACCTTTTAACACCACAATGGGTTTCTTACCCGATACCCGCCGGGCACTGTTGAAAAAGCGCGGGCCGTCTTTGATGCTCTCAATATACAGCACCACTGTTTTTGTCAGATCATCCACCTCAAACGCATCCATATAATCTTCAATGGTGACCATGGCTTCATTGCCGGATCCTGAAAACGCACGGATGCCAATATCCTGCTGCTCGGCAAAGGTTAAAAGCTGGGTGCCCATGGTTCCGGACTGACAGACCATGGTGGTGGATCCGGGTTCAGGATAGGCATGGGCGGCAGTACAGTAAAACCGGGCGTGGGGATTACAGATTCCCATGGTATTGGGGCCGAGTATCAACATGCCGGCTCGGACGGCTGCCGCGGTCACCTCTTCTTCCAGCACAGCGCCTTTTTCTCCGGTTTCCCTGAACCCTGAAGTGATGAGCAGGATACCCTTTGTTTTTTTCTTTTCCAGTTCCGGAATCAGTGCCAAAATCCTTTGGGCAGGAATCGTCACCACAGCCAGGTCAATGGTATCGTCAATATCCTCAACAGAGCCGTATACCTTTCGCCCGGCAATGGTCCCGCCTTTTGGATTGACCAGATAGACCCGGCCTTTAAAATCTCTTGAAAAGGTATTGGTCAAGAGCATATGTCCCCATTTCCCATGGGTGGCAGAAGCGCCCACAAACGCAACAGACTTTGGATAATAACAGGCCCGGAGGATATTCAGGTCAACCGCCGGCCTTGTCCGCAAAGGCCTGCTTTTTTCCAGAACAACCAGACCGTCAACAGCAACGGGTGATCCGTCCGGCTGAACCATGACCGGATTGATATCGATTTCTTTTATGTCAGGACAGGCAACGGCGATATCGGACAGGGCCATAAGGATTTTTTCCATTGCCTTCCGGTTCACGGCTTTTCCGCCCCTGAAATTTCCCAGCAGCGATTTTCCACCGATCTGACTGAACATGTCCTTGACATCTGCGCTTTGCAGGGGTGCCAGTTTAAATACCACGTCCTTCAATGCTTCGGTAAATATGCCGCCAAGCCCGAATACAATCACCGGGCCAAACTGCGGATCCCTGAACATACCAACCAGGAATTCTCTTTTTCCCTGGACCACGGGTTGAACCAGAAAGGCCTTTATCGTTCTTTCCTTCAAGGTCCTCTCTTTCATCCGGCCAAGGACGGCGCGGACCTCTTCTTCATTTCCAAGTCCCACATGAACCAGGCCGGCCTCGGTTTTATGGGATATGTCCGGACAGATCGCTTTTAAGACAACAGGGAATCCCATTTCCCGGCAGGCGGGGATAACCTGGTCTTCCCGGGTCAAACGGATTTCAGGCACCACCGGAATACCGGCCAGGACGAAAATATCTTTTGCATCATCTTCCGGCAGAACACTTATGCCTTGTGCAGAGACGTTTTTAATGCATGCCTGAATCTTATCGAGTATCGGGCCTGTTTTCATCTGCATGCGGCTCCGTTAAAAACAATATTTGAAATATCCAAGGATACCTGATCAATATCCAGTTCTTTCCCGAAAATAATCTCACCCAGACAGGCATGTTCGATCGCCCCCAGAATAACCTTTCGCAGGGTGTAGGCATCAATATCATGCCGAAGTTCATTGTTTTTTTTGCCCTGTTCAATAATCTTCAGGATGGTTCGTGAATATTTTTTAACCATCTCATAGGCGCTGGATTGAAAAAATTCCGGGGAATTGCGGACCTCAAGCAGAAGGATCTTTGAAAAAATCCGATTTTCCGCATACCGTTCCAGGCTTGAATAAATAATCACTTCCAGCTTCCGGATACAGGTTTTCTCCTGCGCAATCCGTTTTTCAACCGCGGCAAGGAATTCTGTAAAATGCCCATTAAGCACCTGGTACAGCAGGTCTTTTTTGTCTTTAAAATATTTGTAGATCAAGCCTTCTGTTACTTTGGCGTCAGCCGCAATCTGGGCTGTGGTAATGGAATGGAAATCTTTTCTGGCCATCAGGTTTGAAAAAGAGGCCATGATTTTTATCCTGCCGGGCGGCTGGTGTTTTTTTTGTGAGGTCACTGAATCCTGCCTTAATCCAGGTTTAAAGGTAAGTAACACTTACTCACAAAATAGGGCCGATGTCAAGCCACCCGGAGAAAAAACAAAACCTGTTAATGAATATCCTTTCCGGATTACCATTCCTGCCCTTCTTCAGCATCGGCACCTTCAAACCAGCAACTCCAGTTAAGTTGTTCTTCCCGGACGGATTCGTCAGAAAAGACCCGGTCAAACAGCTCCACAAACCGGATTACATCCCCTCCGGCTCCGCAGCCAAAGCAGTGCCATTCGTTTTTGGACGGGGTGACGGATAAGGAAGGATTTGTATCGTCATGGAAGGGGCACAGGCCGAACCAGCCCTTGCCGTTCTTTTTGAGTTCGATACCCCTGGACTCTACCAGGGATTTAAGGTCTGCTGACGCTTTGATTTGCTCGATGGTTTGTTTTTCTATCATATCTCGTCTCGTAGTTTCTAAGGTTTTTAAAAAGAATAGCTCTCAAGTGGTTCAGGGCCTCCCGGAACTGCAGCGGGTTCACCAGGGCCCTGGCCGTTGATATAGGCTTTGTCGTGTTTGTGCAGATTGGGGCCTGTAAACATAAAGCTTGCAATCTGCCGGTTGCTGAACCGGATCTTTTCAAGATCGCCGCCCATGCAAATCTTTTTTTATCCCATGTGTTGGGTTATCCAGGCTAAAAAACCGATATTGTCAATATGTGCAAGCGAAAAAAAGATAGATTTATACCGCTTCATTGGATATATTATTTAATAAAAAGAATTTATATCGATGAAAAAGGTTTCAATATGAATATCGGTGACAGGATAAAACAATTAAGAACAGAGAAAAAATGGACCCAGGCCGAGCTTTCTGAAAAAATAGGCGTAAAACAAAAACAAATATCAGCCTATGAAAGAGGAACCAATATCCCTTCTTCAGAAGTTCTGATCAAAATATCCGAAGCTTTTGATGTCAGCCTGGATTACCTGGCATTTGCAGCCAGGGGGCAGAGCGCTAAAATAGAGGTAAGGGACAGGGAACTGTTAAGATATTTT
>JBNKNP010000180.1:0-2193 GCA_050293905.1 Desulfobacteraceae bacterium
GGTCCAAACCTTTCTAAAAAAAATATCGTCTAAAGATTTTCAAAAACGTTTTGATGCTGTGACGGAACTTTCTCTGAAAGGGTCCGGGACGGCCGAGGAATGGATTGAGCAACTTCAAACCGACAGCCACGATTTAACAATCAATCTGCTTTGGCTGATCAGACGGACCATTCCGGTCTGTGCAGTCAACCCCATTTTTGATATTATCGATGAGGAAAAGACGGCCGGTTCCATCAAATTCGCAGCATACGCGGCACTGGAATCCTATCCGGAACTCAAATCTGCGGCTTCTGTTCTAAGAGGGCTTTCAGAGGCATCGCTTCCTGTCCGTACGGCTGCTCTGCGTGTGCTGGATAAAAATTTGTCCGACTTTGTTCTTGCAGAAATAAGAAATAAGATTGAATCCGGAACAAAAACAGGTGAAACTCTGGCCTTAAACATTCTGGACAGCATGGTTGAAAATATTATTGAGCAATTGATGATTTCAGATACTTTCAGTTACATGGCCTCAAACTATCTTGGCCGGACGGCCTCCCTCCCTGTCCTGGACACCTTTATCTCCATTCTGGAAAAACGGAATCTAAAATCCACTGCAAAAAAATATATTGGTATGAGAAAAAACAAAATTTCTCAAAAAGAAGATCCGTTCATTGTGATCGGTTCGTGCGAGGCAGGCTTGACTATTTATAATAAACTGATCTCTTCTCTAGGGCATCCTGTAAAATTGTTCAAGCACCCTCAAAAGGCATTTGACGCCATTATGTCCGAGAAACCAGCCGCGATTATCTGTGATCTGTATTTAAATGAAATGACCGGATTTGATATTGCAAGGGAAATCAGGGAACTTTACCCAAAAGAAGATGTCCCCTTTGTCATTTCCACCCTCCAAAAAGACCTGGATGACACCATCCTGGAAAAAGAAATGGATCGTTCCGGCGTAAATTACCTGTGCGAATTCCCTGCAAAAACAAGCCAGATTAGATCCTGGGCAAAATAAAAAAGCTCACACAATTCCAGCATCCTGATCATCTTTTTCCCATTCTGCCAGATAGGCATTAACAGCAGCATGTTTTGATTCTCCCCTGGGTGACAACAGCAGGTATCCCATCTGATCCAGACACGATTCAAGGCAGTGGAAAAAAATATATTCCACCTGCTTTTCATCCTGGTTTTCCGGATCTTTTCCGGCCAGATCAAAAAGATCCAGGGTTAAATGCCCCGGGGGGACGAACAGATCACATGCCATCCCATCCCATTCCTCCGGAAACCGGTTTATTTTCCAGACGCTCAGTTTTTCCGGCCTGAGAATATTTTTTTTCTGGGGATTAAACGGGGCTTTTACCACCTTCATTTTTCGCTCATCAAACCGCATCAATTCTTTTAACAGGGCCTGAACATCATTTGAAAAAATCCATTCCTCAGGATCAAGAAGCACCGGAGGAAAATCCATGCTGGTCAATGCATGGGCAAAGGGTCCCTTTTCTTTCCAGAACTGCTTAAATTCACTTGAACTTGCTAAAATTTTCCTATGGGTCAATTTTGCAGTCATCTATTTTCCATTCTCCTGCCTGGATTACCATTGGGTATTTTTGACTCTTCCTGGACCGTCTGATTTTTTATCGATCAGAAAAGATCTCAATTCCCCCAACTGATGCCGATTTTCAAAGATATCCTACCCTGTTCCCTTGACAAAAAGCAAGTTTTTATCCTATTTTCACACAAGCTCACAGCCCCATTCTCCAGGGGCCATCCAATTTCATGATCTGACAATATTTTAATGTTGTACTCCCACATGGGAACAACGTTTTTATCATGGGTCTTCTTCCTGAAGACCAACAATCCATTATATCTAAGGAGGTCACCATGCCACAAATTACCAGTAACCAGGCCAGAGAAACAGTATTCCAACCCACGGATGCAGTCCCCCATCCCGCGTCCGAAAAAAGCAGGACAACCATTCCATTTGTTGAAGAATCGTTTACCGGCAGCAATTGTATCACTTCGGCCGAACTGCAGATGCGGCTGCTGTTGGACGATAATGAAATGCGTCACATAGAACAGGCAAGCCGCCTATTTCCCATGAAGATCACACAGTACTACGCTGCCTTGATGACCGAGCATGCCGTTCTTCGTCATGTGGCGGTGCCGTCACCCAAGGAACTCATTGTTTACAGTGATGACGCCGACACTGAC
>JBNKNP010000181.1:0-3505 GCA_050293905.1 Desulfobacteraceae bacterium
ATGAATGAAGGTAAGTGGCATGAATCCTTTCTTCCTTATCCATGTCTTTTAAATCTTTATGGGCAAACAATATTGCTCTGGTGTGCTCTTGAGTCGTTTCAAACACCGGGGCAGGTGTTAAATAGCGAAATAAATTGAACCAAACCCCACCTTATTTTTCACATTAAATTGACAAACTCCCGATTTTTTCAAATTATTCTGCCCAGGTTTTTATCGAATTATTTTGGCTAAAATGAAAAGGGCGAGATGTTTTGCCGACCCTCGCCCTTTAAAAGTGAGATTTTGAAATCTCAAACAGATGGACAAAATGATATTGAAGGTCAAGGCAGATATCAAGAAAATTTTTAAATTGGGTAAAAAATATAAATGGCAAAAACCATCCAGATGCCATCATTGCAGCGAACCCACCCTTTGGGGACATGGATTTGTACTATCTTTTTTTGACGGATTTGATCAGGGTATATACCTGAAGAGGTACCGTTGTCCATATTGCCATACGGTTTTCAAGCTGAAGCCTTATGGGTACTTCAACAGATTCCAGGCAGATATCAGGTTGATATTTTCAAGTATTCGGAGCCGGATATATAAAGGCAGATACCTGCAAGAACTGTCGTGGAGCCGACAGCACTTCTGGTTTTCCGCCTTAAAACGTAACATAACCGCTTATCTGTCCAACACCTGGAACAAAGGGATGATTGCAGGTTTTATTGAATTGATCAGGATGGGTAAGACCCCGGTTACATGTTCAATTTAACGGTCCGGTCATACCGTCTTTTTTGCACCCTACCGAATGCTGTGATTTACCGAAAGGTTCGACTGTCATACAAGCCTTAAAAATTCAATTTTAAGGAGGATGTATGACAGAACAGCAGAAAAAAGAAATTGCCGTATTCCGTTTTGGGGTTATTGGCGAATTTGTTACTGGAGCCGACCTCGATTATGGAGAAAAAGAACAATTATTACAGCAGAAGTGCGCCCGCAAATGGTCGATCCCCCACTCCTGCAGAACAAGGCTTTCCAGAAGCACCATCCTGGGATGGATCAGACAGTATAATGGAAAAATAGAATCTCTTTATCCCAAAGACCGATCTGATCAAGGTAAACCAAGATCCTTTGATGATGAGACCGCCTCATTGATTATCAAACTGCGACTTAATAAACCAGATGTAACTGTTGAGACCCTGATCGAATCACTGCAGCAAATCACCTGTCAAAGATACAGCTACTCAAGCGTTTACCGGTTTTTGCAGTCCCGGGGATTAATGAACAGCGCTCGTCCGGAAGATAGAAGAAAGTTTGAGGCACAGCATCCTAATGATTTATGGCAAAGCGATGTGATGCACGGCCCAAAAGTGCTGGTCCAGGACAAACTGAGAAAAACTTATCTGATTGCCATTATGGATGACCACTCCAGACTGATAACAGCTGCCGGTTTTTACCTGTCAGAGAATTTAAAAACATACCTTACGGTGCTGGAGCAGGCATTTTTAAGCCGGGGACTGCCCAGGAAACTGTATGTAGATAATGGCCCGGCGTTCAGGTCCCATCATCTGAAGTATGTGGCCGCGTCTCTATCCATCGCCCTGATCCATGCACGGCCTTACAAGCCCCAGGGGAAAGGTAAAATTGAACGCTGGTTTAGAACCGTCAGGTTGCAGTTCCTCCAGAAGTTTACCGGTAAAACCCTTATAGATTTGAATACTGCTTTTGATAAATGGCTCAATGATGTTTACCACCAGCGTAAACACGGCAGCACAGGAGAAAGCCCGTTTAAACGATTCACCTCCTCCATGGAGTGCATCCGAACGGCCCCGCCGGATCTGAAAGACCATTTTCGTAAGACCGCCCGCAGAAAAGTCGCCAAAGACAGAACCATCACTCTTAACGGTAATATGTTTGAAGCACCGGTTGCTCTGATCGGCAGGCACGTAGATGTCAAATACCACGAAGACGCACCTCAAAAGGCAGAAGTGATTTATAAAAACAAATCATACGGTTTTTTAACCCCTGTGGATCTGTCTGTTAACTGCCGGGTAAAAAGAGATCGGTGGAACGAAAACGATATCCGGATCTTCCCTGAATCTTCTGATTATAAGGGAGGTCAGCTGTTATGAGTGATATATGCAGAACCTTTTTTGGATTGTCTAAAGAGGCCTTCCCGGCCCAGATTGATATCGACGAAATTTTAGTCACGCAAGAAGTCACTGGTGTTAAAAACAGATTTGATTATGCCGTAAGGCTGGGGTGCAGTGCCGTTATCACCGGTGATGTGGGCAGCGGCAAATCCACCGCTCTAAGATATGCTGCATCATCACTGCATGCTTCCGAGTACAAGGTGTTTTACGTGACAGCCACAACCGGTTCCATAATTGAGTTATACCGTCAGATTGTTGAAGAGCTGGGTATTGAAAGGTCATCCACATCACGAGCCGTCATGACATCCATCATTAAAAATGAGATCCGGGAATATGTTCAGGGTAAAAAGATGAAAACGGTGTTGATCATAGATGAAGCATCCCTCCTGCGTATGGAGGTGTTTGCCGAGCTTCACACCCTTGTTCAGTTTGAAAAGGACTCCAAAACCTGGCTTCCTGTGATCCTTGCAGGCCAGTCAACGCTGATAGACAAGCTCCAATACCGGACATCCATACCGTTTGCCTCACGGATCGTGGCCAAGAGCCATTTAGAAGGCTTGGATATGGAAGGTATGAAATCCTACCTTGTTCATCATTTAAAATTATGCGGGGTTGATACCAACTTTTTCTCTGACCAGGCAATTACAGCGATCCATCAGGGCTCAGGCGGTCTTTTGCGAAAGGCCAACAACCTTGCCAGGGGATCTTTGATTGCAGCTGCCGCCGAAAAATCCATGACTGTATCGGCGGAACATGTCCGCATTGCATCATCTGAAATTTTTTAATGGGGGTATGATGAACGAAGAACAGCTTGAAATAAAAATGGCACGAATTGTTGACCAAATGGAGTCTTTGATAATGGATATCATGCTTATAAGTCTTAAAAAAATCAATATGGAAAATCAGCTTCTCCAGGAATTGCAGGAGATACGGATAGAAGATCGCAAAGAAGAATTTTACAATTTCGGTAAAACGGAGCCGGGCTCTGCTGGGGAGCAACCCGGCAAGGGATAGCCGAAAGTGGGTAGCATTAAATAATGCACCTGGGGAAGCGGGGGAAACCTGCTTCCCCGATCTTTATTATTTAAGCTTTCCCACTCATGCCTTAAAAACCCAATAAAATCGGTCGGAGCGAAGCGACCTCCGAATATGTTCAAAATAAACCGAAACAGATCCAACCTGTTCAAAATAATCAGAAAATTTATGTCGGGATAAAAAGAAAATCAACACCTGCCCCGGTGTTTGAAACGACTCAAGAGCACACCAGAGCAATATTGTTTGCCCATAAAGATTTAAAAGACATGGATAAGGAAGAAAGGATTCATGCCACTTACCTTCATTCATGTTTACGTTATGTTCAAAGGGATTTC
>JBNKNP010000182.1:0-2217 GCA_050293905.1 Desulfobacteraceae bacterium
CCGGGCCACGGCCGGCATCATACGAAACAGCGTCGTATTCTGCATGCCGGGCAGCATCAAGGCCTGCAAGCTGGCATGCAGCGAGCTGATATTTCCCGAACTCGGACACCTGATTAAACATATGAAGGAATAAATACATGGAACAGATCGATACATTTATTGAAAACTGGACAGACACGGACGCAAAAAATAAACAGGCCTTTATTGAAATATATGACCACCTGAAAACCCTGGAAGATGTCAGCTTTGAATTTAACGAACGGCCGAATGTCAGCTACTCGCTGCGCCCGAAACACGCCGGCCAGAAAAAACGCGCCCTGTTTGCCATGGTGGATGTCATTGATGATGATCCGGATGAACGATGGCTGTCCATCTGTTTTTACGGGGAAATGATCACGGACCCGGATGAAGCCGGTGATCTGATTCCCGAAGGCCTTCTGGGTGAGGACGGGTATTGTTTTGACCTGTATGAATACGATAAAGCTGATGTCGAGTACATCAAACAGCGGCTTTCCCAGGCTCATGAAAATGCAAAAGAATAATGATTACCGTTCTTTGTATTCTTAGCCGGAACAATATTGTATATTAGTAAGAACATTTTTTAGATTGAACCAAATGATTTTTTTATTCACAATCATGGGATTCGGTACAATAGATTTGTAACCGACAGAGCGGAGCTATATGAATTCAACCGTTGAAGCATCAATTCAGGCGGATCAACTTGTCAATCTTCTGGTAAATCCCAAGCAGTATGAGGTCTTAAAAAAACTGACCGCCTCCATGCCGGACATCATTTTAAATGACCGTCAGATCTGTGATTTTGAGCTGCTGACCACGGGAGTGTTTTCCCCGTTAAAAGGCTTTATGCGGCAGATCGATTATGAATCCGTCCTGGACAGGATGCGTCTTGAATCCGGCGAACTCTGGCCCATTCCCATCTGTCTGGACATTGCCGAGAACCTTGCTGCAACCCTTGAAGCCGGGCAGTCTGCTGTTTTAAGGGATGGCGAAGGCTTTCTGCTGGGTGTTTTGAATATTGAAGATATCTGGCCGGTGGACATGGAAAAAGAGGCCGAGGCCGTTTACGGCACAACAGATATCAGCCATCCGGGAGTGGAATATCTGTTTAAAAAATCCGGAAGCTATTATATCGGCGGTGAAATCCAGGCGTTGAACCTTCCGATTCACCCGGATTTCAAACAGATCCGGAACACCCCTGCTGAAATTAAAAAAATGTTTTCCAAGCTGGGCTGGAAACGGATTGTGGGATTTCAGACCCGGCAGCCCATCCACCGGCCCCAGTTTGAAATGACCATCCAGGCCATGCAGTCGGCAAAGGCCAACCTGCTGCTGCTGCCCATTGCCGGCGTGACAAAGCCGGGCGATTTTGACCATTTCACCCGGATGCGGTGTTACCAGAAAGTGGCTGCCCACTACCCGCCGGATTCCTATGTGCTGAACCTGCTGCCCATGGCCATGCGGATGGCAGGCCCCAGGGAAGCCCTGCTGCACATGATCATCGGGAAAAATTTCGGCTGCACCCATTTTGTCATCGGCCATGATCATGCATCCCCGGGCAATGATGCCCGTAACAGGCCGTTTTATAAATATGATTCTGCCACACACCTGGCCAGAGACGCCTCAAAAGAACTGGGTGTTGAAACCATAACCTTTGAGGAAATGGTATATCTGCCCTTTGAAGACGAGTATAAAATTGCAGGCCAGGTCCCTGAAGACATAGATACCATCTCCTTTACCGGCACAGATATCCAGAAAAGAATCCGTACCGGAAAAAAAGTACCGGAATGGGCCACCTTCCCCGAGGTCATTCATGAACTCCAGAAATCGTATCCGCCGCCGTTAAAACAAGGGTTTACCGTTTTCTGCACCGGATTGTCCGGGGCAGGGAAATCAACCATTGCCAGAATCCTGTATTCAAAATTTCTTGAAATCGGAACACGCCCTGTAACACTTCTAGACGGTGATATTGTCCGGCGGAACCTGTCATCTGAACTCAAATTCTCAAAAGAGCACAGGGATATTAATGTCAAGCGAATCGGATTTGTTGCAGAAGAAATCACCAAAAATCGCGGCATTGCCATCTGCGCCCCCATCGCACCCTATGAGAAAACCCGGACCCAGATCAGAGAAGCCATAGAAGCCCACGGCGGCTTTTTTGAAGTCCACGTGGCAACGCCCATTACAGAGTGTGAAAAA
>JBNKNP010000183.1:0-9608 GCA_050293905.1 Desulfobacteraceae bacterium
ACTCCCACGGCCATTCAGGACCTGGTGGAAAGAGGAAAAGACCGGGTGTTTGATCCGGATAAGATTAAAGCGGTGATTGATCATGTCACCCCTGCAAAGGATTCGAAAACCGCCATGCAGGGGAAAATCGTCAGGGACTGGGCCCGGCGGCACGGCATCAAGGATTTTTTTGATATCGGCCGCAATGGGGTCTGCCATGCCATCTTTCCGGAAAAAGGATTTGTCCGGCCGGGGTTTACCATTATCATGGGAGATTCACACACCTGCACCCATGGCGCATTCGGTGCGTTTGCCGCCGGTGTCGGCACAACCGATCTGGAAGTCGGGATTTTAAAAGGGGTGTGCACCTTTAAAAAGCCGGAAACCTATAAGCTCAATATTGTGGGCACCCTGCCCAAAGGCGTCTATGCCAAAGACATCATCCTGAAAGTAATCCAGGAACTGACCGTGAACGGTGCCACTAATATGGTCATTGAATTTTCCGGGAATGTGGTGGACGAAATGAACATGGACCAGCGCATGACCCTTTCCAATATGGCTGTGGAGGCCGGTGCCACCAGCGGCATCTGTCTGCCGGATATGACAACCGTGGAATACCTGTGGGATTTTATCAAGGATGACTATGAAAGCAAGGAGGCTGCGCTTAAAGCATTCTCAGTCTGGCATTCTGATGCTGATGCGGTTTATGCCAGCAGTAAAACCATTGATGTCAGCACCCTGGAACCCCTGGCCACTTTTGGATATAAACCCGACTGCGTTAAACCTATTTCACAGATGAAAGGGACAAAAGTCGATCAGGTGTATATTGGTTCATGCACTAACGGCCGGCTGGAAGATTTAAGAATCGCAGCAAAGGTTCTTGAAGGAAAAACCATCCATGACAGTGTCCGCGGCATTGTGTCTCCGGCCACACCCAAAATTTATTCCCAGGCATTGGAAGAAGGACTGATTAAAATATTCATGGATTCAGGTTTTTGTGTAACCAATCCGACCTGCGGGGCCTGTCTGGGCATGAGCAACGGGGTTCTTGCAGAAGGCGAGGTGGCAGCGGCCACCACCAATCGAAATTTTAACGGCCGGATGGGCAAGGGAGGAATGGTCCATCTCATGAGCCCAGCCAGTGCAGCCGCAACAGCCATTGCCGGTGAACTGAGTACCCCAGACCTGTTGTAAACCAAGGAGAGAAAATGCCATGAAAAATTTTAAAGGCCAGGTATTGTTCCTGGATCGTTCAGATATAAATACCGATGAAATCATCCCTGCCAAATATTTAACGGAAATTGAAAAGCAGGCCATGAAGGCGCATTTGCTTGAAGATCTGAAAATGGATGGATTTGATCCCAAAGCGGATATTACAGGCAAAGCCGTTGTTGTGACCCGGCAGAATTTTGGCTGCGGCTCATCAAGGGAGCACGCGCCCTGGGCTTTGGAGGTGAATGACATCAATGTGGTGATCGCCCCGAATTTTGCCAGAATATTCCGGCAGAACATGTACAATTGCGGCATGATGGCCATTGAACTTCCTGAAAAAACCGTGGACGAGCTCTTTGACGCCTTTGCCGGAAAAGAGACACAGATCAGCGTGGATGTGGACAGTTCAGTCATCACCGTCAGCGCAGACCAGCAGACCCGGACCATTGATTTTACCATATCGGAATTTGACAAAACACTGGTCAAGACCGGCGGCTGGGTCGAATATGCTGACAAACAGTACTAAAGGCTGCCTGAATTTTTAAGGGTAATCCTGCCGGGTGGGGCGGACAACCATATCACAGACATGCACATGGGGCGGTGCCGTGACCATATAGTGGATGGCATCTGCAATGTCTTCACCTGTAAGCGCCGGTCCGTATTTATCATCCATATTTTGGACCATGTCTTTGCTGTACCCGGCAACGGCCTGGAATCCGCTTATTACAAAACCGGGCTCCACCAGGGAGACACGAACCCCTTTGGGGCCCAGTTCCCGGCGTAATCCTTCGGCAAGGGCATGGACGGCAAATTTGGATGATCCGTATACCGCGCTGAACGGAGAAACATTGCGTCCCACCACAGAACCGATGATGACAATATCTGCCGCAGTTTTTGGAAAAGAAGTCTGCTGGGCATCTGCCATTCTTCTGGCTGATTTCTGCAGCAGACTGAGCGTGCCGATGACATTGATCTTGAGCAGGTCTTCAAACTGGGACAGATCCGCCTCCTGGACCGAACCGCCCAGGCCTCGGCCGGCGTTGGCCACAACAATATCCGCAGGTTGTTTAAAATGATCATCTGCTGCTGTGAAAAGTGATTCCAGAACCAAAGGGTCACCGGCATCCCCGGTAATGCCGCAAAAGGCCGGCCCGAGGTCTTTTTCCAGCACAGCCAGTTTTTCAGCAGTTCTTCCATTGCCCACCACGCCAAATCCTGCTGTAATAAACTTTTTGGCTGTGGCTTCACCAATACCCGATGTTGCGCCGGTGACAATGGCAATGCGTTTATAATTTTTCGTCATTTTATTTTTCCTTTTTTGGTTTCATTTCAAAGCGCATCAGGATGTGATGCCGAATAAAATACCCGACTGGGTCGGGCCTTCAAAGGGGAGGCGCTGAATATCCCTTACTCCTGCGGCGGTTAACATGTCTGTCAGCTGCGTCTGGCTGTAAGACTGCCCGCCATGGGTTCCCAGGTACATGTTAATGGAAAACAGGGCCGGAAACAGGGGGCCGTCCATATTCTCATTTAAAATAAATTCGTGAATAAATATTTTACCGCCCGGTTTAAGGGCGGACACGGCTTTTCTGACCACATCCTTTGCCTGTTCCGGTTTTTCACCGTGAAGAATATGGGACAGCCAGGCTGCATCATATGCCCCTGGATGGGGAAACTCCTCTCTGGTGTAATCACCTGCAATAAAATCAACCCGGCCGGAAACCTTGAACCGCTTGATGGTTTTTTGGGCAAAGGGTTTGGTGGTTTTAAGATCATACACCGATGCCGTCAACTGCGGGTTGGCCAGGCAGAAATGGATGGCAAACGTACCTGGCCCGCCGCCCAAATCCAGCAGGCGGCTGCATCCTTTCAGATCCAGTTCCTTGGATAGTCCCGGTGCCACAGCCATCCCGATATTGAACATGCCCATTAAAAAGCTTTCCCGCCGCTGATCGTCGGAGGAAGAGGATCGTTCCCGGACGGGCTTTCCTTCCATAATCGCCTGATCCATCTTATGCCAGGATGCCATCAGATGATGGTGATGCATGATCATAAAACCGATGTATTGGGGAGACTCCTTTGACAGAAAAAGCCGGGCCGCCTCGGTATTGGCATAGGTGTCCTCCTTTTTTTCAAGGAGCGCAAGGGCGCTCAAGGCATTGAGCAGCCTGGATAATCCTTCCGGATCTGCCATGACATTCTGATTGATTTCATCGCAGGTTTTTGCCCCCTCTCCAATGACGGTGAATACATCCAGCTTTACACCGGCATGGAGTGTGCAGGTTTTCCAGTAAGATCCGGACATTTCAAGCAGTGTCCCCGGGTGCCATCTGGGTTCAGTCATACGACCTCCTTTACATGGTTCATTAATGTTTCCAAATACCTGGATTTTACCTGTTGGCTGGCCATGATCTGCTTGACGGGCGGCAGTTTTAAAATGACACCCAGCACTGCTGCAAGGGCCCGGTGGCTGAACAATACCCGGTTATCAAATATCATGTGCTGCAGTTTGCCGCGTTCAATGGCCATCACAACGGCTCTGTGTGTCCCGTTTAAAGGTGTAATCACCCGTTGCGGCAGTGATTTGAGTTCAAGACAGCCGTCTGTGGGACAGGATCGGACACACAAACCGCAGCCCAGGCAGATATCCGGGCTCAGCCTTGCTTTTTTCAGTTTGGTCTGTCTGGGATGATTGGCAGAGACCAGGGTCATGGCTTCCACCGGACAGATATTCACACATTTGCCGCAGCCCGAACACAGCGTTTCATCTACTTTGGGGATGAAATTCGATGTATGTACCGGATTGAGCCGGGCAAACCGCCTGGCGGCAATCATGGCTTCACAGCAGCATCCGCAGCAATTGCATATAAAATTAACCCGGTTTCTGACATTTTCGCCAAACTGAACCAGGTTGGATTCATATGCCTGATCCAGAAGGTCCAGGCCTTCTTTGACATCCACCGGTCTTGCAAATCCATGCTTGATCAGGGATGCGCCTGTGGTGTTAAAGGTCATGCAGATATCCATGGGTTTGCCGCATGCCCGGTCCACATGAAGCATTTTGTGCCGGCAGTAGCAAATGCCCACTCCCCTGTGGGAGGCACTTTTGATCACTTCAGAGGCCCGTTCATAATCCAGCACATGAACTGCATTATCGTTTGTCAGTACGGGTTCGTGAACAAAGACGCGCCCAAGCTGGGTTTCTCCAAGCGTGAACAGATGTTTAATAAAATCTTCTTCCACGTTCAGATATTGGTAAAAAAGTTCTGCTAATATTTTCTGATCCACATCAGGCCGGACCCGCATCAAGGAAAATTCAAAAAACCCGGCCATGGGCGGGGGCAGAACATATTGAGACTCTCCATGATGATCAATGTCCACCAGAATGGCCCTGGATGCCAGTCTGTCAAGGGTTACCCGGGCCTTTGGCAGACTCATTTTCCAAATTCGAGCAGCTTTTTTGGCTGTAAAGGGTTTGATGGGAAGCATTGAGACCAGGTGCGCCTCTTTTTGGGAAAACAGCATGGATAGGATCTGGTCGAGAAGTCCGGACGGCGGTGCACCCTGGGGAAACCGGTTAAGCCGGTCGACAAGAGAAGCATAGCCTGATTTCAATGCATGATGTGCCATGGCTTGACATTCCTAAATTATAAATTTGTCCCGGTTTGCTGCGGTCAGCTTCTGCCGCCGCTCCACTTGAGCCGGGTTTTTAATATATTCAGGTAGGATTGTTCTTCAAAGGAAATCATTTTTATACTGTTGCGGCTTTTTTTAATCAAAAGAACATCTGTGGGTTCCATGTCAAACCCTTCCTGGCCGTCAAGCGTGAGGATAATATCTTCGGGACTGTCTTCCAGACGGATTTCAATGCAGGTGGAATCCGGAATAATCAGGGGGCGGTTGGTCAGGGTGAACGGACAGATGGGTGTCAGGATAATTGACGGCACCTGGGGGGTGACCACAGGACCGCCGGCTGCCAGTGAATAAGCGGTTGAGCCTGTGGGGGTCGCCACAATCAGGCCGTCGGCCCGGTAGGTTGTCAGGTAAATTGAATCCAGATAAACTTTGCACGTTGCCAGACGGGACAGGGCGGATTTGTTGATCACGGCATCGTTGAGAACATCCACATTGATAATCTGCCGGTTGTCCCGGACCACCCTGACATTGAGCCGGGCTCTGGAGTGAATCAGGAAATCTTTTTCAAGCAGCCGGGTGACTGCCGCGTTTAAATTTTCTTCAGTGGTTTCTGCCAGGAATCCCACTTCGCCGAATTTGACTCCCATCAACGGGATATCCCGGTGCTCAATAAACCGGGCAGCACTTAAAAACGTACCATCTCCGCCCAGGACAATCATGCACATCAGATCATCCGGAATGGCAGTGGGACCGGGCTGATGTGCATCAATCACGACGGCCTGGCTGCCCAGCCGCTTTTCAAGTTCCCGGGCTTTTTTTTCAGCTTCGGCATCATTTTTAACGACAAGTCCGATTCGCTTTTTGCTCATGGGTATCCTTTTGTCATTATTCAACGATCTGGAGGCGTTGTGCCGTAAATTTCAGCTAAAGTCAAGTTAAATGCGCGACAGGCACCGCAATGTCACATTTAAAATTCATGTCATTCAGCGGCATCTTTATGTCTTCTTAAAAAAAATAGTCTATATTCAGGATCATGAACGTATTTACCCGTTAGGATATGGCAGAGCCCGGAAGATCTCTGTTAAAACAGGATCCCGTACGATTTCGGTGTACTGGCTATGTGGATTTATTGTATAACGAATGTAATTAAAACTTTTTTGCCTTTTGAGGTATTTTGGTCTAAAGTATAGAAAATTCACAAAGGTGGCTAAAAGAATTCTATGCGAAAATTCATCCCAAGCACGTTGGCAGTACTGGGTTTTTTGACACTGTTTTTCATAGATTGGCATCAAAATGATCGTTGGAGATTCGAAAAAACTTCGGAACTTAATTCAGCACTGCAACTATGTAAAATACATTTAGAAAACTCCATTTCAAACAGATTTAATGCTTTGGAATCCCTTGCATCTCTGTTTGTTTTACATCCGGATACGACACTTGAGGAATTTTCAATTTTCGCTTCAAGCCTTATAGAATTTCATCCCCCCATCAGGGCTCTCCAATATGCGGATTCAATGACACGCGTAACTTTTGTATATCCTCCCAAAGGAAACAAAATAACAATTGACAAACCAATGACATTGCTTTCCGATCCCAAACGCGGTCCTTTTACAAAAAAAGCAATCCGGGAAAAAAGGGCAGTTTTACAAGGGCCTTTTGAATTGAGGCAGAAGGGTATGGGGATCGTTCTGCGCTTTCCTATTTTTAAAGAAACGCGTTTTTTGGGACTGTCCATAGGAGTCTATGATTTAGATGATTTAATTAAAGAAACACTGCAGGGGCTTAATTTAGATCGGTTTGCATTTAAAATAGAAGATAAAAAGGGGAATGTTTTTTGGCGTTCCGGTGAATTTTCAGAAAATTCGAAGCATAGAATTATATCCATAGCCGATAAAAAATGGATGATATCCGGAGCCTGGAACAAAGAAGAATCCCGTCCCCTTTTTCCCAGAATGCTGATCTGGTTATTTGGATCAGGATTTATCCTGTCTTCTATGTTTCTAATTCATTTTTTCTGGAAGCAGAAACAAAATCTTGAAATCGTCGTTGAAAAACGGACGCAAGATCTTTTCAAGGTCGAAGAAAAATATCGTTTGGCAATGGAGGCAACTTCAGACGGTATTTGGGACTGGGATTTAAAAACAGAAACCGTTTATTACAGCCAGAGTTGGTCTGATATTTTATTAGAAGAAACTGTTCCGCCAATTTATGAGTCCTGGGCATCAAAAATTCATCCAGAAGACAAGCCTGATGTTCTTTCTTCTCTGCAGGAGCATTTAAAGGGTAAAACAACACATTGGCAATGCGAACATCGACTGAGAACGAAAATCGGTGAATGGAAATGGGTTCTCGGCCGTGGGCGTGTTGTTGAAAAAACAGCGGAAGGCAAACCCTTGAGAATGGTAGGAACGATGACCGATATTTCTGAACAGAAAAAAGCAGGGGAATCGTTGCGGCAAAGTGAAGAACAGTTAAAAAAAATCCTTCAAACAAGCCCAAACGCTGTTATTGTCTATGATATCCAAGAAACTCCTCAATTCATAAACCAGAGCTTTACAAAAATTTTCGGATGGACGCTAGACGAAATTCAAGACAAAAACATACCATTTGTCCCTGATGACGAAAAAGATATTACGGCCAGCAAGATAAAAGCGATTTACAGCACTGACAAACCCTTACAGTTTTTATCGAAAAGATTTACAAAATTCAATGAAGTGCTGGATGTTAATATCAACGCGGCTGTCTACAAAAATACGGATGGAGAGAATATCGGATTAGTTGTTAATCTAACTGATATTACTGAGCAGCTAAAAACTGAAGAGCAATTGAGGCAAGCCCAGAAAATGGAATCAGTTGGAAGACTTGCCGGTGGTGTGGCTCATGATTTTAACAATATGCTTAGTATCATTTTGGGGAATTCGGAAATACTCATGGAAGACCTGGGCTTGAATCACCCATCCTTTTCGAATGTCAAAGAAGTTCAAAAGGCAGCTGAGCGATCTGCAAATCTCACAAGGCAATTGTTAGCCTTTGCACGAAAACAGACGATTTCTCCGAAAATAATTGATCTTAACGCGACAATCGAAGGAACGATGAAAATGTTGGAACGGTTAATTGGAGAAGATATTGATTTGTCATGGTGTCCTAAAACATCCTTGTGGCATGTTAAAATTGATCCGTCCCAAATTGATCAGATGTTAGCCAATTTATGCGTTAATGCAAGAGATTCGATAAAGGATGTCGGTAAGGTGACCATAGAGACGGATAACGTTCAGTTTGATGAAGATTATTGCAAAACACATCCAGGATTTAAGCCTGGGAATTATGTAATGATCGGAATCAGTGACAATGGTTGCGGGATGGATAAAGAGATTATTGAAAACCTGTTTGAGCCTTTCTTCACCACTAAGAAAGTCGGAGAGGGAACCGGACTGGGTTTGGCAACCGTTTATGGAATCATAAAACAAAACAATGGCTTCATAAATGTATATAGTGAATCAGGAGAAGGGTCTACGTTTAAATTATATATACCAAGTCACGAGGAACATCTAATTGATGAACCTGCAATTGCCAAAGAAATATCTCAAAAAGGATCTGAAACAATACTTCTGGTAGAAGATGAAAAGTCAATTCTTCAAATGACAAAAAGTATTTTGGAGCGATTGGGTTATACGGTATTGGTAGCCGATACACCAGATGAAGCACTTCGGATTAGCCATAAAACAAAAGCAGAAATCCATTTGTTAGTGACGGATGTCGTTATGCCTTCTATGAATGGACGTGAGCTTGCTGAGAAAATTTTAAAATTTTTGCCCAATATAAAATGTCTATATATATCTGGTTATACAGAGAATGTGATCGCTCATAGAGGGATTTTGGATAAAGAATTTAATTTCATAAATAAACCGTTTTCGAAGCAAGATTTGTCCGTTAAAATAAGAAAAATACTCGATGAAAAAAATAATTAAAATTTGCTGTGTTTGAAATTTGGGGTTCTTAAATTTGAGTTTAGCGATAAAGACACCTCCGACAAATACACTGGAGGATTTCATAGCAAACAAATATCAAGTTGACCTTTTTTGTTAATGTGGTATCTGTTTCCCTGGGAATGTCCATGGAACTGTTTCCCCATGCAAAAGGCGATGAAGTGATTCCTCTTGCCATTGAAGAAAATGTCTGGAGGCGCGTCACGCTCCTCCGGTAACTGGCACCGGAATTCATCAAAAATAAACAACGTGCCTGACAAAGCCCAAGGAAATTATCCGGCCGGGATTACCGGATTTTATGTAAAAGTTTGCTTTTGAGAACAGGCACAATATATGGTGGGGGGAATATCCTTACTCTAAATTTTCACCATGAGTTATGCATAACCCCCATATTTTTCTATGATAAAGCGCCACAACAACTCGTTACTGGTTTGAAAGGAGAATCACGAATGCGAATCTATGAAACGGAATTTGATGTATTCAATATATTGATTTATGTTTTAACAATATGTTTGTTGATAGCCTCATCGACTCAGGCCAGCCAGCAGAAATTCTCCGTTGAAGACATAAGAAAAAAACATGGCATTCAAGGTGAACTGCTTGATTTAAAAAATAGTTTTGATCCTCCACGATCAGAGTGGGTTGAATTTAAAAAAGAGCTTTACCAATCCATTTTCAAGGATAAACACTATGATGTTCTTATTGTTCCTTTTCAAAATCAAACACGCCCCATAACCTTGACCTCCAGAAAAATTATGACCAATCGTCTGGCCTTTGAATTGCGGCAGAGATCGG
>JBNKNP010000184.1:0-2778 GCA_050293905.1 Desulfobacteraceae bacterium
GTTAAGGAATCTCCGGGACCGGATGTAACACTGGCCAATGCCCCACAGCGGGACGAGGATTTTTATACGGTTCCCCGAATTGTAAAATAAGTCTTATAAAATGAGTATTTGCTAAAATAAGGGCATGAAATATAAGGATAAGGATAAACAAAATGGAACTTCATGAACTGACCATCGGCAGTGCCCGAAAGCTTCTTTCAGAGAAAAAAATTTCAAGCACCCAGTTAACGACTGCGTTGCTGGACCGTATTGAAACCCATGATGACAAGATCGGCGCCTTTATAACGGTTGACAGACAGTATGCACTGGATCAGGCAAAAAAGGCGGATAAAGATATCGCCCGGGACCGGATATCCGCATTAACCGGTGTGCCCATTGCACTTAAAGATATCCTGTGTACGAAGGGGATGAAAACCACCTGCGGTTCACAGATTTTAAATAATTTTGTTCCGGAGTATGACGGCACGGTGGTGACAAAACTCAAAGAAAGCGGCGCTGTCATTATCGGCAAAACCAATCTGGATGAATTTGCCATGGGTTCTTCCACGGAAAATTCATCGTATCGGATCACGGCCAATCCGTGGAACAATGCCCATGTTCCGGGCGGATCTTCCGGCGGCTCAGCCGCAGCCGTTGCTGCCCGGTTCTGCTGCGGTTCCTTAGGGACCGACACGGGCGGGTCCATCCGCCAGCCGGCCTCACACTGCGGTGTTGTGGGACTCAAACCGACATATGGCAGAGTTTCCCGGTTCGGCCTTGTCTCCTATGCATCTTCCCTGGACCAGATTGGACCGATTACCCGGAATGTAGAGGATGCAGCGCTTCTTTTGAATGTGATCTGCGGAAATGATGCCATGGACTCCACCAGTGCCAAGCAGGATGTCCCTGATTTTACAACAGCTCTGGAACAATTTGATAAGAACGCATTAAAGGGGATGACCGCCGGTATTCCAAAAGAGTATCTTTCCGTTGAAGGGATTGATCCCGAAGTTTCAAAGGTATTTAATGATGCTGTGGAAATTTTTAAGGACCTTGGTGTCAACATAAAAGAGATTTCTTTGCCCCACACGGAATATGTTGTGGCAGCCTATTATATCATTGCACCGTGTGAAGCCAGTTCCAACCTTGCCCGGTTTGACGGAGTAAAATACGGGTTCAGGGATGATACCGGCGATGATCTGATGGACATGTATAAACGGACCAAATCCAAGGGGTTCGGCCCTGAAGTCCAGCGGAGGATTATTATTGGAACCTACGCACTTTCCGCCGGTTACTATGATGCCTATTACGGCAGAGCCTCCAAGGTCAGAACCCTGATCATGCAGGATTTTTCAAATGCATTCAAAGCGTGTGACTTTATTCTCTCCCCTGTGGCACCGGCACCGGCATTCAAGATCGGTGAAAAAACGGATGATCCGTTGACCATGTATTTATCCGACATTTTTACACTTTCAGCTAACATGGCCAGTGTGCCGGGCATGTCGGTTCCGGCGGGATATTCGTCAGACGGTCTTCCCATCGGGGTTCAGATGATGGCCGGCCGGTTTGATGAAATATCGCTTTTACGCGCCGGATACGGGTTTGAAAAGACCGCCTCTTTAGATAAACGCTTTCCCGATCTCCAAGGTCCGGCCTGACGGTTAGAATCAATGACGACCATCAGAATCCTTCCTGAGATTCTTTCCAACCAGATTGCAGCAGGCGAGGTGGTTGAACGGCCGGTCTCCATCGTTAAAGAGCTGGTTGAGAACAGCATTGATGCCAAAGCATCCGGTATTACGATTGAGATTGTCAACGGCGGAAAGTCGCTCATCAGGGTGTCGGATGACGGGATTGGCATGTCAAAAGATGATGCCCTGCTGGCCATTGAACGATATGCCACCAGTAAAATTTATACGAAAGAAGATCTATTCTCCATTTCAACCATGGGTTTCCGGGGCGAAGCCCTTCCCTCCATTGCCTCGGTATCAAAATTAAGCCTGGTGACTAGAACAAAAAAAGAGGATACCGGCACCCGGATAGAGATGGCCGGCGGCAGGATCAACCAGGTATCAGATGCTGGTGCGCCTGTTGGAACCATGGTGGAAGTAAAATCTTTATTTTATAATACACCTGCCAGGAAAAAATTTTTAAAATCAGATCAGACCGAAGCCTATCATGTGGCAGATGCGGTGTTCGGCATGGCACTGGGACACCCTGATATCCGGTTCCGTTTGTTTGTCAATCAGAAACTGCAGAAAAATTTTGCCTTGTCAGACGATCTTTTCCAGCGGGCGGTCCGGATTCTCGGCAGGGATGCGTCAGACAAATTGTATCCGTTTGAATTTTGTGATTCATTCATCCGGATTCACGGGGTGTGCTCAAATCCGTCTTTAACCCGGAGTTCAGCTTCAAGAATTTTTTTATATGTCAATCACCGCCTGGTTCATGACAGGGGGCTGATTTCAGCTATTTTCAAAGGATACCGGGGCCGGCTGATGAAAGGCCGTTTCCCGGTGGGCGCTTTTTTTATTGAGATTGCTTATGACCAGGTGGATGTGAATGTGCATCCATCCAAGCGGGAAATCAGATTTTTTAATGGCCGGCGTGTTTATCATGCCATGGCTACGGCCATTGAACAGGCCTTGTCCCTGGCCCAGCAGGACATGGGTGCATATGCCCGGATATCGTCGGATGGGATATCATCAGATAAAGGATATCAAAAACCGGATGCCTCCCTGCTGGTTGAGCGGGTGGAAGAACAAGCTGGAACTTCCTTTGAACCAGGTGGTTTTAAAA
>JBNKNP010000185.1:0-2096 GCA_050293905.1 Desulfobacteraceae bacterium
CCCGGACACTCCCCACGGTATCTATGGTTATTCTCCCGGCCGGGACACCCTGGGCATGGTCCGTCAATACTCGGGCAGCCAAAAAATATCTGCCGACCGGCCGCCGACTTCGCTCATTGAGGGCGTGTTTACCATCGGCAGTATCGGCTCCATGGCACAGTCTAACGACTCGGATATTGATTATTGGATCTGCATTCAGGAAAATAAAATAAACAATACTCATTTAAAATTACTCAAAGAAAAACTTGCCCGGCTGGAGACCTGGGCATTGCAGCAGTTCAAAATCCAGGTCACCTTTTTTTTAGTGGACCTGGCCAGGGCAAGAAACAATAATTTCGGGGACTCTACATTTGAAAGCTCGGGATCAGCCCAGACCCGCCTTTTAAAAGAAGAATTTTATCGGACAATGATCTATGTGGCCGGCAAGCCTCCCTTATGGGCTGTTCTGCCCACATCCATCAGTAAAAAATATTATAAACAGATATTTAAAACCGTATCTGCATTTCCGAATTTTTCCCGATATCTTGATTTAGGAGATGTTCACCGGATTTCACCAGGTGAATTTTTCGGTGCATCCATATGGCAGATGTTTAAAAGCCTGAAAAGCCCGTTTAAATCCATCATTAAAATGGCCCTTCTGGATAAATCCATCCATGAATATGACAAACCGCTATTGTGCAGCATATACAAGGATGAATGGATGAATTCAGGGGTTAATCTGAAACTTGCACAAAATGATGCCTACTACATTCTGCTGGAAAATCTGCTCACATTTTATGAACAATCCGATGACAAAGAATCTGCGCGTTTTTTGTTGACCTGTTTTTTTCTCAAGCTGGGTATCTCCAAAGAAAGTGAACTGACTGCCACTGTTTTCGGGCTGCGCAGAATTCTGCTGGAAAAATGCATGGCCCGATGGAACTGGTCAATATCCGAGCTGCTTAAATTTGGAAGTTTTAAATCATGGCCGTACCAGGATATTGCAAAATTTTCTCAAAACCTTGAATCCTTTTTGATCCGGAAATATAAAACCGTGAATCAGGCATTTGATAAAGCCTTTGATGAAGATCAGGCCGGGGCGTTGATTTCCGCCGAAGACAGAACTGTTTTAAGCCGTAAGGTGCATTCGGAGCTTTCCAGGGGATCCGGGAAAATCAAGAAAGTTCTTTTGGCCTCTCAATGCAATACGCTTTTTCGAAATCTGCATATACGACATGTAAAAATGGAAGGGCATTCTGATAAATGGGAACTTCACGGCAAAATACCCAAAAATCCCAACGATCAATCCGGAAAATTATATCATGCCCGGACCATAGAGGAAATCGGGGCATGGCTGGTTTTTAACCATCTGGTCAATGAAACCAGTATGATAAACATCATTCCCAATCCAACCCCGGTGTCCATTGATGACATCACGAAGATGTTTGCTGCATTAAACAATGCATTTAACCCCTGTATGCAAACACCTGTAGGGTTTAATCAATTATTAATGAAACACCGGATGGCCCGGCTTTTTGTGTCCGTCAATTTTTATGCGCCAAAGCAGCAGCGCCTCATTTCTCACTATGCTCTTATTTTTCTCAATACATGGGGAGAGATGTTCTTTAAGTTCATCCAGTCAAAAAAAGGATTTGAAACCGTGAGTGCCTTAAAAGCGGACATCAAAGAGCAGATCAAAATTGATTCCTTCCCATCCGACACACTCGTTTTTGCCAGGGGGACAGCCAGACAATTATATTGAGCTGACCCCGGTGATGCGCTCAGCCGCCTGGTTTCAATAAAAAAAATGGTTTTCCAATTTGACTCCGGCCCCATTGAGGTGTACTTTGATGTGTATTTTTAAAAACAGATGTCGTCCTTTGTATATCAAGAGATCATCCAGGGTGGAAAAAAAGCTATTGGCCTTAAACGATATGATACGAATAAACAGTGATCTATCTTAAGCTGATTTTAACCGCTGTTTTCTGGGGCGGAACCTTTATTGCCGGAAGACTGATCTCCCAGACTATGGGGCCGTATTCTGCCGCGTTTCTGCGCTTTGTTTTTGCCGGTTTCTTATTAATTGTTTTCACTGTTAAAATAGAAGGCCGTCTTCC
>JBNKNP010000186.1:0-5305 GCA_050293905.1 Desulfobacteraceae bacterium
CTGAGGCCATATCACATTTTTCAGGAAAACTTACACATTCAACAAGGTCTGTCTGTCCTTCAAACAGACGAACAATGTGTCCTAGTGTAATGGTATCGGCAGGTGTTTTTAAGAGGTGTCCGCCTTTTGGTCCGCGGACGCTTTTTACAAATCCTGCCTGCTTGAGTTTTCTGAGCAGCTGTTCAAGATATTTTACGGGTATTTTCTGGCTGGACGCAATTTTACTGACCTGAATGGCGCCCTGGTCTTTTTTTAATGCAAGCTCAATGAGTATTCTGGTGCCGTATCTGGTTTTTGTTGAAAGTTTCATTCTGTGGTTTGTTAATCCTTCCAGCGGCTTTAGAGCTTTGCACATGAATTGATTTTATCATCTAATCAATTACCGTTGACAGGCGTTTGGAAAAAACACTGCCGATTCTCTGATAAAATGCAATTGCTTCTAAAGGGTGCTGATTAAATATTTCTTTGATATCCTGTCTTGGAATTTCAAGGACTGATGTCCGGCTTCTGCAGACTGAACTTGAAGTGTATATACCATTCTCAACCATGGAGGACCAGCCGAAGACTTCTCCCGGCCGGGTCAGGGTGAAAATACTCATTTCTTTTTCTTTTAGAAGCAGATCGATATGGCCGTTGACAAGAAAATACAAAAAATCGGCTGGCTCTCCTTTTTCAAAGATGGTGTCTCCCTGATTGAAGGTTTTTTCACTGCAGCAGCTTTCAATTTTTTGAATCACCTGATCATCGACTCCTTCAAAAAATTCTATTTCATTGATATCCATCTGTTTCCCTCCTTTAAAAAAATCTTAAGAAAAGGTCTTTTTATACCAATACTTCTGTCCATTAATATACATAATTTTGCTATGAATTAAAAGCGGTTTGTCTCTTTTGCGTTTCCCGGTATCATGGATAAGTATTTTTCCCTATGGCCCCGATTTTAAAAAAAATATATCATTACAATATGTTGTGCTGATATTGATGGCCTGGTTGGGACAAATTGCCCCGATATCTGTCCTTTTTTGCCGGCAGCTGGGGGTGTGTTTATTGGGGGAAAACCTGTTTTGAAAAACTGATGGGTTGGAAAAAACAGTGTAATTTCATATGGTTATTTAGTGAATCGTGTTTTTATTGCAATAATTCATACCGTATTGTTATGAATTATTTAACCATGGCACAATCATTGCTTGATATGCGGTTGTAATTGATTTTAAAATCTATCCAAAGCGTTAAGTTTTTCTAAAGTTTCAAAAAGTGTCAGATGTATGTTTAAAGTTTCCCCGTTGCCGCAAGGTGCATCATGCAAACCATATTTGTATGAACTCTTGTGAATCTTTTATAAGTAAATTTTATAATTTTAAATTAAAGGAGACGAAAATGATCGGCATTTGGAGTGAGTACAGTACAATCTTTATGGTCATCAATATCATCGGTATAGCCACTGCGTTTTCCCTGCCCATGATGCTTGTTCCGATGAAATGGGCAAAAATTCTTGGCTGGCATATCCCTGAACACGATCACCTGGCTGTTTATTTTGGACGGTGCCTGGGGGCAATGGCGCTTGTTGTCGGTTTGATCGGGTTTCAAGCCCTGTCTGATCCAAAGGTAATGTTGTTTTATTTTAACATTATCCTTCTCATTTTTATTTCAATGATGGTTATTCATGTTTATGGTGCGTTTAAAAGAATTCAACCCATCAGTGAAACTATAGAAATCCTGTTCTGGCTTGCCCAGGTTGTGATCAGTCTGTGTTTTTATCCGGCTCAAAAAATTGCTGTTTTAATCTCCTGAACCAATCCCCGGCCTGCCCGGTTTCAAGAACAGTTTTTGACCGGCTGTTCTTGAAACCTTTATAATTTTTTATTTTGGTTGACAAAAAGCAAATTCCTATCCTACTATCCTATCAATTTAGAAACCGATGCAGATGTCGATGTTGACAAACGATCAGCCGTTTGTACATGCGCACTGGATCATGAATCACATGTTTTTTACATCAGCATTAGGAGGGGGGAATATGTCGATAATTGTTGTAGGAGTGGTCTTGATGTTTATTGTCGTAGGAATTGTGATGCTGGTTGGAAAGGATTCAGCACCACCGGCACCGGCTGAAACTTCAGCTGCCGATTCCTGGGAATGCTCATGCGGCCAGACCAATCCGACAGATGCAGCAGAATGCAGTGTCTGTGGTATGGAAAAAACAGATATGGCCTAAAAAAAGTTTGAGAACAGATGGCGGCTTTGGGGCTGCAGACTTTTTATTCCGGGTCTGTGCCCCTGCTGCTGTTTTTTCAAGGTTCCGATCTGATAAAAACACTGAAAAGTATCAGGTCCGGTTCCCTTATCCAAGACACTTCGGCCAGTTTTTCCAGCGTGATGATCTTTCCGTCTTTTTGTATTTCATGAATATCAGATTGAGAAATGTCCATCAGTTTTTTTATCACGGGAATGATATCGTCTTTTTCCAGCCAGACCCCTTTTTTAAGAAAATCCGGCCCCAATCCTTTAATGATCAAATTGAACAATTTTATTTTGACAAGTGCCGGAAGACCGGATTGTATCGCATTCGTCTCATCTTTATGGGTTATGCTGCTTCGCAAAGAGGAAAGAACCGTCCCCCTGGAAAAGGTCGCCCCCACAAGTCCCGGCATGGCAGGCGAAAGGGCGATGATCGAGCCGTCCTTTATTGTTGCCGTTTTTACATCATCCACGGGTTTGCCATTGAGAAAAATGGTCCTGATCATTCTTGACAGGTAGCCGGCATCCACCATTAACTGCTCACACAGCAGATCGTTGATGGTTGTTCCTTCGGACGTTTCAAACATTACGCCCTGCTGCATCAGTTGGGTAAATGCTGAAAAGTTTTCCCGGTTAAGCCAGATGGACAATGTGGTATGGTTTTTCAATGCACCGCCTCCTGTTGTTTAATAAAAAAGGCCCTAAAACACCTGTCACATCCAGAGAAGAATCTCAAAAACAGGTTTTAAATCTTTACCTGATTGTATATCATGTTTTTACAGGTTTTTCACGGTTGGGGATGAAAAATTGTAAAATGCGTGTGTATTGACTGAATACGCTTTGATGTTGTATTGTTCAACATTCATGAAGACAACAAGCAAGCTGAATTTCGATTGTTGAGGGGGAAAAAGTGAGGCATCGAAAGGTCTTTTCCAGATTAATTTTCCCGGTGTTGATTTTTTCTGCAGCAGGTGGTTTTCTTTTTATAAAAGCTGTTGGGCCTTTAACGGTCGAATCTGCCGGCGCAAGCCTGTTTCCCATCGCTTTGAAGATTTATTTTCCCATTGTTCTTTTACTTTGTGCGGTGGGCGGTTATGTCTATCAACTCATTTCCGATTACCGGAAAAAAAAAGAACAGATCCGGTCAGAACTTGAATCGGTTAAACAGCGGTATCAGACCATGATTGAAGTGTCTTCCGACCCAATGATTATCCACGATATCACAGGACAAAAAAAATATGTTAATCCGGCGTTTACCCGTATATTCGGGTGGACCCTGTCTGATTTGAATGACGAAACCGTCGCTTTTGTGCCGGAAGACGAACAGGCGAAAACCAATCAGATGCTTAAAAAAGTTGAGCAGGGAGAAAGTTTTACAGATTTTGAAACCCGCAGATTGACCAGGAAGGGCAAGATCATTGATCTGCATATCAGCAATATCGTGCTGAAAGATCAGAACGGATATGTTCAAGAGAGTGTTCTACGGTTGCAGGACTTAACAGCCCAAAAAAAAATTGAAACGCATCTGCAGGATCAAATAAAGAGATTCCAGGCATTTTACGATCTTGCCATTGCCATGACTGCCGAACAGGACCTGAACATGAACCTTCAGCTGGTGGTGGATAAATGCAGGGATGTATTTAAAACAGACACATCTTTTATCGCCCTCAGTGACGAAGCCAACAGCATTGTTTTTATGAAGTCTCTTTCCGGAATTAATACAAATGCCTTTAAGCAAATCCGCCTCCCTCTGGGAAAAGGGATGGGCGGGAAAGTGGCAAAAACCAGGAGAGGTCTGATTGTTGATGATTATTTTGCAAATAAAAATCTTGAACATCTGGACGATATTGACAGACTGATGGCTGAGGAAGGCCTGTTATCAGGGATGGCGGCACCGATTCAGATGGGAAATAAAAATATTGGTGTACTGTATGTCTTTAACCGGCTCCAGACGATTTTTTCAGCAGAAGACCTTGATACGCTTACCTTGATCGGAAACCTGACCGCTGTGGAAATTACTAAAGCCGAAGCCACGCGATCCATGCGGCAGAGCCAGGAACGTCTGTTCCAGATTGTTCAGGGCAGTGCCGTGCCCACACTTGTTATTGATGATTCTCATCACATCACCCACTGGAATACGGCTTGTGAAAAAATTATCGGCATGCCCGCAGAAGAAATGATCGGTACGCAAAAGCAATGGCAGCCGTTTTATCCCGAAGAAAGGCCGATCATGGCCGACCTCATTTTGGACGGCAGTATTGAGGATATTGTCTCGCAGTATTATGGCGGAAAATTTAAAAAGTCTTCTTTGCTTGAAGACGGATATGAAGCAGTTGATTTTTTCCCTCAAATGGGGCGTTCCGGTACCTGGCTTTATTTTACGGCAGCACCGCTAAAAGACAGCCATGGGAACATTATCGGCGCCATTGAGACCCTGCAGGATATCAGTGAGCAGAAGCGGGCTGAGCAGGATTTGCAGAATCAGGCGGATAAATTCCGGGTGCTTTACGATCTGGCGATTGCCATGACCGCCGGCCGGGACCTTGAACAGAATCTTCAACTGGTCGTGGATAAAAGCCGGCAGATATTTAAAACCGAGACCTCTTTTATTGCATTGAGCGATGAAGATCGCGGCTGTGTTGTGATGACATCTTTTGCAGGTATCCGCACCCAGGCGTTTAAAGACATGTTGCTGCCGCTTGGAAAAGGAATGGGCGGTAAAGTGGCCAAAACGCGCAACGGCATAATTGTAAATGATTATTTTGCAAATAAAAATCTGGAGCATTTGGGAGATGTTGACAGGCTTGTGGCTGATGAGGGAATTCTTTCAGGCATGGCAGCCCCCATCCAGATGGGAGAAACCAATATTGGGGTGCTCTATGTGTTTAACCGGCAGCCCACGGTTTTTTCACCCGAAGATCTGGATACACTCACCCTTATCGGAAACCTTGCAGCTGTGGAGATCACCAAAAATCAGGCGGCAAAGTCTCTGGAGGAAAGCCAGGGCCGACTGTTTGAAATCGTTCAGGGCAGTGCTGTTCCCACTTTTGTTTTAGACAAGTCCCATGAAATT
>JBNKNP010000187.1:0-3027 GCA_050293905.1 Desulfobacteraceae bacterium
GTTTGCGGCTCATACCATTTTGTGGTACCGATTAAAACAGTTCCCGTTATTTTTTTGGGTTGTGGCAATAACTTTTCATTATTTTTTTTAAAAAGGAGCATCCATGCCGATATTCAGTTTTCTGGCTTACCCGGAAAAAGACATGAAAGACACGCTGATAAAAGACCTGTCCCGGATGCGGTACTGCGAGGTAAAACCGGCTGAGAACAAAGATGTTGTCATTTTATTGACAGATACCCCTGACGAAGAGACAAACAAGGCCCTTATAGATACCATCAAGGAGTTGGATTCACTGCAATCCTTGAGCATGACCTTTGGACACACAGATTCATAAAAAATAGTTTTATTTTCAACAAAAGGAGCGGCAAATGACGATTACCAGAAGAGATTTCATCAAGGCCATGGCTTTGAAAAGCGCAGCCGTAGCTGCAAGTGCCATGTTTCCGGGAGTCATTTTTGCAGGGTGGAAACAAACCGACCTCCCTGCTGACTCTATCCTGTGGAGCAAAACCCCCTGCCGGTTCTGTGGTACCGGATGCGGCCTGCTTGTCGGCGTTTCAGGCCAAAGAGCCGTTGCTGTAAAAGGTGATCCCAACTGCTCGGTCAATAAAGGCCTTTGCTGTATCAAAGGATATCATTCCATCCAGGTCCTGTATGGAAAAGACCGGTTTAAAACCGCCTATGTCAGAAAAGACGGAAAGCTGGTTGCCACACCCATCCGGGAAGCGCTTGACCTGGTTGCCGAAAAAATGAAAGATTCCATTAAAAAAACAGGAAAAGATTCCGTGGCCATTTACGGCTCAGGCCAATGGTCCATCCCGGACGGATATGCCGCTTCCAAGCTCTTCAAAGGGTGCATCGGAACCAACAATGTTGAAGCCAATGCCAGGCTGTGCATGGCCAGTGCCGTTACCGGCTGCCTGACCACATTCGGCCTGGATGAACCCATGGGATGTTATGAAGATATAGACAATGCAGATGTTTTTGTCACCTGGGGAAATAATATGGCAGAAATGCATCCTGTTTTATTTTCCAGGATGCTGGCAAACCGGAAATCAAAAACCCATGTTAAAATCATTGATTTAACGACCCGGTCCACGCGGTCCAGCCAGGCTGCGGATAAATCCATCCTGTTCAATCCACAGACCGATCTGGCCATTGCCAATGGCATCTGTCATGAAATTATTAAAAACAACTGGGTAAACCAGACCTTTGTGGACAGCCATGTATCATTCCACAAAGGAAAAACAAATATCGGCTACGGCACTGAAGACCACTTTAAATTTTCCGATACCAACACCCCGGTTGATTTTTCCGCCTATAAAAAATTCCTTGAAGACTACACCCCGGAAAAGGTTGAAAAAATATCCGGGGTATCCGCTGAAAACATCAAGTATCTGGCTGCCATTTACGGTGACCCTGAAAAACGCGTCACGTCATTCTGGACCATGGGAATGAACCAGCATACCCGGGGCACCTGGATAAACAACCTGGTCTATAACATCCATTTACTGACCGGTAAAATCTCCAGTCCCGGAAACAGCCCGTTTTCACTGACCGGCCAGCCCAGTGCCTGCGGAACGGTCCGGGAGGTCGGCACGCTTACCCATAAACTACCCCATGGGGTGGTCATGAAAGAAGAAGCCCGCAAGATGGCGGCAAAAATCTGGGGCGTACCGGAAACCAACATTGATCCCAAACCCACCTTCCATACGGTTGAAATGTTCAGGGCCCTTGACCGGGGCCAGATCAATTTCATGTGGATCCAGGTCACCAACCCCATGGTGACCATCCCCAACCTGAGACGCTACCGGGACGGGGCAAAAAAGCAGGGCAGGTTCATTGTTGTGTCAGAGATCTACCCCACCCCCACTTCTGACATTGCAGATGTTATTCTTCCCTCTGCCCTCTGGGTGGAACGGGAAGGATTTTTCGGCAACTCGGAACGCAGGACCCAGCACAATGAACAATTGGTACCCAAACCCGGAGAAGCCATGTGCAATACCTGGCAGCTCATCCAGGTGGCCCGGCGCCTTGGATTTGAAAAACAGTTTCCCTGGAGTGAAGAGACTTATATTGAAGACATCTGGAATGAATATACCCGATTCCATGATTCCCCCAAACACCGCATGGCCCCGTATAAGGTCTTGAAAGCACGCTCCGGCGTCCAGTGGCCCTTTGTTGACGGAAAGGAAACCCGCTGGCGGTACAACGGAAAGTATGATCCGGCCTGCGAAAGCGACACCTTTGATTTTTACGGCAAACCCGACCACCGGGCCTGGATCTGGCTGCGGCCTTACGAGCCGCCGGCTGAATCTCCGGACAAAGAGTATCCGTTCTGGCTGAATACCGGCAGGGTGCTTGAACACTGGCATACCGGTTCCATGACCAGAAGGATCCCCATCCTCCATAAGGCTGTTCCCGAATCCTATGTGGAAATCAATCCTGCGGATGCAGCCGATATGGGCGTGGTGAACGGCAGCAAGGTTAAAATCTCATCACGGCGGGGATCTTTGGTCATGAAGGCCAGCATTAACGGACGGGGAAATCCGCCAAAAGGAATGGTCTTTGTCCCCTTCTTTGATGAAAGCTACCTGATCAACGAGGTCACGCTGGATGCATTCTGTCCCATATCCAAGCAGCCGGATTATAAAAAATGTGCGGTAAAACTGGAGAAAGTATAATGGAAACACCAGAGCAACATCCAAAACCCAAAACAGGAAAAATAATTTTCCTGTTTGCCGTCATTGGTGTTATTGCTTTGTCAATCATCGTATTTAAAGCCTTTTCCGTGGATACAGGGGAGGCAATTGCCCAGACAATCAATGCACCGGTTTCAGACTTTGACCATCAGGCCCGGCAATTTTTCGATACCTATACCCGGACAACTCCGGCCTATATGGAAGGCACATCCACAGCACGGACACTGGACTATTACTATTCCCTGCGCCAGTACCCCGGATCCCCGCCTGTCATTCCCCACGAACCGGTAGTTGAAAAAGGGGTTGAACAGGCCTGCCTTTCCTG
>JBNKNP010000188.1:0-15619 GCA_050293905.1 Desulfobacteraceae bacterium
GGGAAGAGGACATGCCCAGAGCATGGTGGCACAGATTCTTGCCTTGCCGGAAAAGTCAAAAATTTTGATCCTGGCCCCCATTGTGGAAAACAGGAAGGGTGAGCACAAGGACAGGCTTGAAGACCTTAAAATCAAAGGATATGCCCGGGTCAGATTGGACGGCGTGGTGCAGGAACTGGAAAATGTACAAAGCCTTGCCCGCAACAAGAAGCACAATATTGAAGTGGTCGTGGACCGGCTGGTGGTTAAAAAGGAGGCCGCCTTTGAAAAACGGCTGACCGACTCCGTGGAAAATGCCCTGAAACTGGGGGACGGCCAGATCATTGTCCACATGGTGGGAAGGGAAGATCTTAAAATGAGTGAGGCCCGGTCCTGCTGCGGGATTGCCTATCCTGAACTGACCCCCCAGATATTTTCATTCAATTCACCGCTGGGCATGTGTCCGGACTGCAACGGCATCGGCACTCTTCTGTCCATGGACCCGGACAAGATTATTCCGGACAGGGCACTGAGCATCCGTCAGGGAGCAGTGCTCCCCTGGAAAAATTATTTTTTAACCAAAAAACGGTTCCGCAATGACAACTCCTGGGGAGCAAGCCAGCTTAAAGCCATGGAAATCCAGTGGGGGATTGATTTTGACAGTCCCTGGGAAAAACTGCCCCAAAAACAGAAAGATCTTCTTTTATACGGCTCAGGAACCCGGGCCATGACCGTGGCCTGGAACTCTGAAAAAATCCAGGGCGAATTCACCCGGACCCATGAAGGATTGATTAACACCCTGATGCGCCGTTACCGGGAAACCCAGTCTGAAGGCCAGAAGAAATACTATGCCGGTTTCATGACTGCGGCAACCTGCCCGGCCTGCCACGGCAGACGGCTGAAGGATGAAATTCTCCATGTCCATATCCAAAAAAAATCCATCATTGATGTGACGGCCATGACCGTCCGGCAGGCCCATGATTTTATCACCGGGCTGAATCTCACCGGCAGCCGGCAGTTGATTGCCGAGGAACTGCTCAAGGAAATCGGCGACCGGCTGGGCTTTCTGGTGAATGTCGGTCTGAATTATCTTTCCCTTGACCGCAGCGGCCCAACGCTTTCCGGGGGCGAATCCCAGCGGATCCGTCTGGCCTCCCAGGTGGGGTCGGAACTTACCGGTGTTTTGTATATCCTGGATGAACCCCCCATCGGCCTGCACCAGAGGGACAATCTGAAATTATTGAAAACCCTTCATCATCTGCGGGATATCGGCAATACCCTGGTGATTGTGGAACATGACCAGGAAACCATGGAGCAATCGGACTGGATCCTGGATATCGGCCCGGACGCCGGTCATCTGGGCGGCCGGGTCGTTGCCCAGGGCACTCCGGACCAGATCCGTGAAAACACAGCCTCCATCACGGGCCGGTTTTTAACCGGCAAAGAAAAAATTGCTGTGCCGCAAAAACGCCGAGCCCCGAAACGCCGGGGCGGCAAATGGGTCACCATTGAAAAGGCAAAAGAAAACAACCTGGACAATATTACGGTGAAAATTCCCCTGGGCCTGCTGGTGGCTGTTACCGGGGTTTCCGGGGCCGGCAAATCCACCCTGATCAACCAGATCCTTTATCCGGCCCTTGCGGTCAAGCTTCATGATTCCCGGATGAGCGTGGGGCGGCACGGCCGGATTACCGGGCTCTCCCACCTGGACAAGGTGATCAACATTGACCAGAAGCCCATCGGCCGGACGCCGAGATCCAATCCGGCGACTTATACCAAGGTTTTTGACCCCATCCGGGATCTCTTTGCCCTGCTGCCGGAATCCCGGGCCAGGGGATATAAAAAGGGACGGTATTCGTTTAATGTCAAGGGCGGCCGGTGCGAGGCCTGCCACGGGGACGGATATATCAAGGTGGAGATGCATTTTCTGGCAGATGTGTTTGTCCCTTGTGAAATCTGTAACGGCAAGCGGTTTAACCGGGCCACCCTGGAGATCACCTATAAGGGACACTCCATTGCAGATGTGCTGGACCTTTCCGTGATGCAAGCTAAGGAATTGTTTGAAAATCACCCTAAAATTATAAGAATTCTGGACACCCTCATGGATGTGGGGCTCTCTTATATCAAACTGGGCCAGGCCGCCACAACCCTTTCCGGCGGAGAGGCCCAGCGCATCAAGCTGGCCCGTGAACTGGCCAAGCGAGATACCGGAGATACGTTGTATATCCTGGATGAACCCACCACAGGGCTGCATTTCAAGGATGTCAGGATGCTGCTGGCTGTATTGAAACAGCTGACTGTTTCAGGAAATACCGTGGTCATTATTGAGCATAACATGGATGTGATCAAAACCGCAGACTGGATCATCGATCTGGGACCTGAAGGCGGCAGCAGCGGTGGCAGGGTGGTGGCCCAGGGATCTCCTGAAACCATTGCCCGGTCTGATCAGAGCTATACCGGGCAATACCTGAAAAAAATTTTAAATGATGCAGATGGCTGAGGTTGAATCATGCGTGTTTTAAAATGGGTTATCCGGCCCTATCTCTATATTCGGTATACGTTTGAGCGGTTGACAAAAACCGGCGGGTTTGACTCAGGTGCCGTCTACATGACGAAACCCTTCAAGTCCTCCGGCAATCTGCTTAAAGATGATTTGCACCGGTTTCATGTCAAACAATTTCATGAGTCTTCCTGTTCAGTGGCATCCCTGGCTTCGGTTGTTAACACCTTGATGCACCAACAGGGGGGGGTGGCTGAGCCGCCGGTGTCCCAGCAGGATCTGCTTGACCGGGTAAAAACCGCCCATTGGAAAGAGCGGATGAGCGACACCGGTTACAAGGGGCGAAGAGGCCTGCCCCTGGATATCCTGGGCCAAGTGGTTCAAAGCTGTCTGGATGCTTATCAACTTTCATATCAATCAGTTGAAACGGTTCAGGTGACCCGGAGCCCAAAACAAATAAAAGCGTGTAAAGAAACGCTGTTAAAACGTCTTTTGGCTTTTGAACAGCAGGGAAACTGCCTGATTATCGCCCATTTTGACCAGGGAAGTTTTCTGCCGGAATATCACATTCCCCATATCTCTCCTGTGGGCGGGTTTGATCCAGAAACCTGGGCCGTGAAAATTCTGGATGTGGATTCAACCCAGGCCCATGCCTACCAGATCCCCTTCAACGTCTTTTACCAGGGATTATCCACAGATTATAACCTTGTTTTCCGCCGGTTGGGCTATGCCGAAGGCGGGTATGTTTTTATTCAGTTGTAACTGAGTTTAAGTTGATGCTCGGATAAAACAAAGGCGTGATCTGCAATGCGTTTGATCTGGTCCATATAATGGGAGACCATGACGATCGTGCACGTGTTTTTTAAATCCAGCAGCAGTTGCTCAATGACGTTCACCGAGGTTTCATCAAGGGAAGAGGTCGGCTCATCCAGCAGCAGAACCTGGGGCTCAAGGATCAACGCCCTTGCAATGCAAAGCCGCTGCTGCTGCCCGCCCGAGAGCAGATTCGCATCATCAGACAACCGGTCTTTTACTTCGTCCCACAGATATGCCCGTTTAAGTGCCTGCTCTACTTTGAATAAGATGGTTTTTTTATTTTTTTCCCCTTTGAGTTTAAGCGGGAAGGCAATATTTTTATAGATACTCATGGGCAGCGGATTGGGATTTTGAAACACCATCCCCACTTTTTGGCGAAGCCGGGGAAGGAAATAATTTTCCTGGTAAATATTTTCAAACCCATTGCCGAAATCGATCATGACCCTGCCGTCAGCCCATGCACCATCAATATTTCTCCACAACAGGTTCAGTGCGGTTAAAAAGGATGACTTGCCCTGTCCGGAAGGTCCTGTAATGGAGGTTATGGTATTGGCAAAAATATCGATATCAATGTGTTTTAACACAGGGGTCTTTTTATAGTAAAAAGACAGATCCTCAACTTTTATCTTGGTTGGATTATCCATGGCCGTTAATATTGGAATTTTGCCTTTTGTTCAATCCAGTGTTTAATCCCGTGGGCCATGGCAAACAGCCCTGCACAGATCAGCATTAAAATAAGCGCGGCCCCGTATCCTTTCATCAATTGAGCCGAATCTGAATATTCACAGGCAATATAGTAAATATAAAACGGCAGGGCTTCAAAATTTGAAAAAACAGATTTTGGAATCCCGGCTGTGGCAACAACGCCGGTCAACATGATCACGGCAGTGTCTTCGGCACATCTTCCAATCGCCAGAACCACTCCACTGACAATATCGGAAAAGGCTGACGGCAGCAGGACAAAAACAATGTTTTCAAACTGCGATGCCCCGAGGCTCAGGGCTGTCAGCCGCAGTTGAATCGGCAGGCTTTCCATGGCATCCTGGGTTGTTTTTATGATATAGGGCAACACTAAAAATGCCAGGGAAAGAGCGGAGATCAATAAACAGGGAAAAATCCGGTTATTATACGCATGGTGCAGAAAAATTGTAATGGAAAAACCAAACAGGCCCACGACAATGGAAGGAATCCCTGCTAGAATATCAACCATGAAGCCAAAGACCTGTTTCAGGCCGTTGGATGCATATTCAGCCAGGTAAATTCCGGCAGCAATGCCAATTGGCAGGGCAATTCCGACAGAAAGCAGGATCAGGTAAATCGTTCCGATAACCGCCGGAAAAAGACCGCCAAATACCTGGCGGTTCAGCAAAAGCGCCTCCAAAGGCGGTGTTTCGGCAAAAATGAGTTTAAGATTAAGGGATGAATATCCTTTAACAACAAGAAACCCGATAATCACTGCCAGGCTGCCAACCAGCAGCAGGGCTGAGGCCCATGAGAATAAAACAAGCAGTCTGTCCCGGGCCGGCACTGCCATTATTTGAATCTCCGGCCGGAACGTCGTGCCATGAAAACGCCTATGCTTGTCATCAAATACAAAAGACTGCCGCAGACAAATATGGTTTTAAACTCCATGCTGTCAAAATCAGCAGCAATGACCATGGCAATATGGGCCGTCAGTGTCCTGGCGGAATCCAGGATTGATGAAGGCAGCCTGACGCTGTTCCCGCTCAGCATCAGGGCAATCATGGTGTCCCCCATGGCCCTGCCGAACGCCAGGACAAGCCCGGTAAGAACACCAGGCCATGCCTGCGGGAGGATCACATAAAACAATTTCTGGAAAGGGGTTCCGCCCAGGGCATCAACCGCATCAATCATTGTTTTGGGAACCCGTGCAAAACTTTGAGAAAAAAACAGGATCATGGTGGGGGAAATCAATATTCCCAGCATGATTGAGGCGGATAAAATACTCATGCCTGAACCATATGAAAATAAATTTCTGACATGCGGCACCAGCAGAAAGACACCGACAAACCCGTAAATAACCGTTGGGATGGCTGTCATGAGTTGAACAGTTTTTTTTAAAAATTGACCCCACCTGCCCGGATGGGTAATTTGAATGAAAAAAGAGCAGCCAAGGCTGACAGGAAAGCTGACCAACAAGCTAAGGCCTGCGATATAAAATGTCCCGATAATCATGGATAAAATACCGAACTGCCCATGGTCCGGAGACCATGGGTCAGACAGTATATCCCAGAGCATTTTGTTCTCCAGCATTGGCAGGCTCAGCAGGATCATAAACCCGAGGACCAGAAGGGTAATGGCAGCACTTAAAAACGAGGCGCCTGCAAAAAAGGTGTGTGCAGTTTTTTCCCTGAACCGCATTAGTGAACCGGAATAAATCCCTTTTGGGCTGCAATCTGCTGCCCTTCCGGACTTAAGAGGTATTCAATAAATTTTTTGGCAAGACCGGAATGTCCTCCTGATGTATTGCTGTAGAGGCCCCTTGCAATCTTGTAGTCTCCTGATTTGACAGTTTGAAGACTTGGCGTTACATTGTCCAGAGTAACAGGAGCAACCGATTCATCAATATATCCGACGGAAATATATCCAAGCGAATACGGATCATTGGAAACAGCGGATTTCATTGCCCCGTTTGAAGCCACAAAATTTGATTTGTCTGAGATTTCCCCCTTGCCCAGGGCCTTTTTCCAGAAGACTTCGCGGGTGCCGCTTGATGCATCCCGGGTATATATGTTGATGAGCCTGTCAGCACCACCAACGGTTTTCCAGTTAACTATTTTTCCTGCATAAATATCCTGCAATTGTTTTGAAGAAAGATGTTTGACGCTGTTTTTGGGATTAACAACAGCAGTGACACCGTCAATGGCCCACTTAACCATGGACAAACCATATTTATTGACTTCACTGTCTGTTGGTTTTCGTCCTGAATTGCCGATATCAACAAGACCTTCCCCAACCTGCTTGATTCCGGCGCCGGATCCTCCGCCGGCAATGGTTATCTGAATGTCAGGATTAAACTCCATAATTCTTTTTGCGGCTTCCTTCATCACCGGGATATGCGCGGTTCCACCGGAAATTCTCAATGTTCCTTTTTCATTTTTAAATGCATCCAGTTTAAATGCATCCGGGCCTGATGCAAAACAAGTCTCAGCCATGAATACAATAGCGGTAAAAATGATTGCCCGGCCAAAAACCCCAAGATCTTTCTTCATATTTTTCTCCTGTTTAAATGTATAGTAAATAACTCGGAAATCTTAGGCATTCTAGATAAATTGGACGCAACCATATTTCAAATTGATTCTTTTGATATAAAAATCAATCAATATTGAGCATTTCTATGCAATCTCTTTGAAAGGCCTTGTTTCAAAATACTATTGGAGAAGGTAATATTATAGTGCTATAGTAGAAAAAAAGACGTATCAAGGAGGTGCTGATGACCCAGAAACCGACCTATGCGGAATTGGAACAGACCATCCACCTGCTCAAAGCAAAAAACAATCACTTTATCCAGGAAAAAAGAGCAGATCACACCGGCGAAAAAAAATATCGGGAATTTTTTGAAAATGCCATTGCAGGGATTTTTCAGGCATCCCCGGATGGATATTTTCTCGATGTCAATCCGGCCATGGCAAAAATTTTTGGATATGACTCAACCGATGATTTTTTAAAATCAATCACAAATATCTCAGAACAATTATACCTCAATCCGCAGGATCGTGAAACACTTCTGGACACCCTTGGGAAACAAGGGAAAATTTTTAATTTTGAAGCACAGCAGCTCCGGAAAGACAAGACGGTTATCTGGTCGAGTATATCTGCCCGGGCCGTTCGCGATACTGATGGGAACCTGCTCTATTTTGAGGGGATGCTTATTGATATTACAAAACGCAAGCAGGCCCGGATTCAATTGAAATCCACCAATGAAAAACTTGAAAAAGAAGTTTTAGAAAGAAAACGGGTGGCAAAAGAACTTATGTCTGCCAACCGGTATCTTGAAAATATTCTGGATAATTCTGCAGAAGGGATCGGGATTGTGGACCGCCACGGCAAACTGATAATGTGGAATATCGCTGCGGAAAAATTGTTCGGAATGACGAAAAATGAAATAAAAGGAAAATCTTTTTATCAATTTTATCCGGATCCGGCTGCATTGAATAAAATGCTTTATATCCTTCGCAAGGAGGGCTTTGTAAAAGGTTACGAAATAGACATGTTAACCCGGGACAAAGGCATCCTTTCATTTGAAATTTCCATTGCCATATTAAAAGATGAGTTTCATGCAAATATCGGCAGTGTCTGTGTGGTCAGGGATCTGAGTGCGTTGAGAAAGGCCCTGGGTCAGGCAGAGGCGGCAAACAGGGCGAAACGCGAGTTTTTAGCCAACCTGAGCCATGAAATACGCACGCCCATGAATGCTGTTCTCGGATTTGCCGAACTCCTTGACGCACTCATTACCGATAAACGACAGAAAAATTATCTGGAGGCCATAAAATCCGGCGGCAAGGGACTTTTAATGATTATAAATGATATCCTTGACCTTTCCACCATAGAAGCCGGAAAACTCAAACCCCGGTTCGAACCTGTAAATATTTATATTATCTGTGAAGAATTACAAAATATATTTTCAGTAAAATTATCTTCCAAAGATATAAAACTGAAGATAAAAATCGATCCTCGCCTGCCTGAATATGTCATGATGGATGAAATACGGCTGCGTCAGATCCTTCTCAACCTGATCGGGAATGCCATTAAATTCACGGATCATGGATTTGTAAAACTCTTTATCCGTCCGGAAAATATTATTCATGCCGATGACGGCCAGCGGCTGATGGATATTTTGATATCAGTGGAAGATACCGGGGTGGGTATTCCTGAGCAGGACCAGGCAAAGATATTTGATGCGTTTACCCAGAAAGAGGGACAGGATCCTAAAATATTCGGCGGAACCGGTCTGGGACTTGCCATCTGCAAACGCCTGGTCGAAATGCTTAACGGAGAAATATCGGTTTCAAGTGAAATAGGAAAAGGCTCCTGTTTTTTTATAAAATTTTCAGAGATCGCAGCAGCCAAGGTGCCCTGTGCTGAATTTTCCGATACATCAGATACCATGGATATTGTGTTTGAACCGGCTTCCATCCTTGCGGTTGATGATGTAAGAACCAACCTGGCATTGATTAATGAATACCTTAAGGACACTGCTTTAGCCGTTATTAATGCCCAGGACGGAGAGCAGGCCTGGTTGTTTGCCAGGGAACACCACCCGGACCTGATCCTTATGGATATCCGGATGCCGGTCATGGATGGGTATAAGGCTGCGCGGCTGATCAAATCAGACGATAATCTGAAAGACATTCCGATTATTGCGATTTCTGCCGTGGCACCCGACGGCGGGGACCGGGAGATTGAACAAAGGGGGTTTAATAAATTTCTTAGAAAACCGATTACCCGGACAGCCCTGTATCACCTTCTTTCAGAGTTCCTGGTCCATTCTCATCAGCAAAGGCAGCCCCTTACCGATACGATGGCGGAAACGCCATTAAAAAATGCCCGGTTTTTATCGGAACTGCTTGAAACGCTGGAGAAAAAGTTCAAGCCAGAATGGGAAGCCATCCGGAAAAAACCAGCGAACGCTGAAATCAAACAATTTGCTACAGCCATTAAACAATTAGGAGAGATTGCAAATGTCGATGTGCTGAAGAAATACGGCAATGATTTGTTGTTTTATGTCCAGGATATTGATGTCGAAAATACAAGAAAAACGCTTTATGACTTTCCTTTGGTGATCAGCCAATTAACATCTCAACTCAAGGAATGCCGTGTTGAAAAAAATAAATCCCAAGGGGATTCGAAAGAGACGTTAGGCAGTCTTTTAAAAGAGTGTGTCCAGGTTGAGACTTTCTCCGATGTTGAGGATTCTCAAAAACAGGCCCAGTCTATTTTGATTGTTGATGATAATCCCAAACACATCCAGTTAATTGGTAAAACCCTGAAAGAAAAAGGGTATACCATTGAATTTGCCATGAACGGGGAAGAAGCCCTGAAATGGGTGTCCCATGCCCATTTCGACCTGATCCTGCTGGATATCACCATGCCGGAAATGAATGGGTTTGATGTGTGCAGGCAATTAAAAATTCTGCCGGGGGTTAAAGATATTCCCATTATCTTTTTGACGGTCAAAACCGAAATCAATGACATTGTCAAAGGATTTCAGATCGGTGTGGTTGATTATATTACCAAACCGTTTAATCCCATAGAATTGACTGCAAGGGTTTCAACCCACCTGGAACTAAAATCCAGCAGGGACGCATTAAAAAAGATGGCACTGACCGACGGGCTGACGCAATTATACAATCACAGTTATATCCACGAGCGGCTCGTCCAGGAGATCAGTCTTGCAAAACGTGTAAATGTCCCTTTATCTGTTATTATGTTTGACCTGGATCATTTTAAAATGGTGAATGATACTTACGGCCATAAAACCGGGGATGAAATTCTTGTCCTGGCTTCAATGTCGATCAGGGAAAATATCAGATTGGAAGACGTTGCCGGCCGGTATGGCGGTGAAGAGTTTTTTATTATCCTGCCGAATACAGATATAAACGGCGCAAGTCTGGTGGCGGAAAAAATCAGGAAAAAGATTCAAAAAGAGTCATCCAAGGAAAAACAAATCCAAGTGACCATCAGCGGAGGCGTTTGCAGCTTTGAAAATGAGGACGCAAATAGTCTGATTAGAAAAGCGGATCAATTACTATACCAGGCCAAAAATACCGGAAGAAACAGGATATGCACCTCTGGTTGAGAGGTTTGATTCCGGTTTTTTCAGAGGCCCACCAGTTGTTCAAGCTTATTATAGGGCTGGGCACCCACCAGCCGCTGAAAGCCGAAGATAAAAGTGGGGACAGCCGTGATTCCCAGACTTCTGGAGCGCTCCCAGTCGGCGTCCACTGCATCTGAAAAACGACGCTCATCCAAGACCGCTTTCCCTTCTGTCGTATCCAGCCCGGACTGATCCATCAGGTCCAGAAGGATTTCCTTTTCGCTGATGTTTTTTCCCTGTGCAAAATAGGCTTTAAAGGCTGCCATGTGAAATTGATCTGCCCGGCCTTTTGTTTCCGCCCACAGGCCGGCCTCCTGGGCCAGCCTGCTGTTATAGGTCATTTCCCTGTTTCCCAGTTCAAGGTTAAGGCTTTCGGCAACAGATTTGAGTTTGGCCATGACCTGGTCCACGTCAACCGGTGTGCCTTTCTTTTTAAAGAGTTCCTCCAGGGTCATTCCTTCCGGCGGTGTATCCGGATGAAGGGGGAATGCCCGCCATTTCACCTTGATTCCATATTGTCGTTTCAGTCGTTCAATACTCCCGGTAATGAAATAGCACCAGGGTCAGATATAATCCGAATATATTTCAAGCACAGGGCCTGTGTTCTCTTTTAATGTATCCATATTTTTTCCTTAGCATAAGAGGTGTGGCCGGTAACCGGTATTATCTATAATCGTTCAAAAACAGCCGCCGCTCCCATGCCGCCGCCGATACACATGGTGACGATACCGTATCTGCCGTCCACCTGTTCAAGGTTGGCCAGGCAGGTGGCGGTCAGTTTGGCACCGGTGCATCCCAAAGGATGGCCAAGGGCAATGGCACCTCCGTGGATATTTATCCTGTCCATATAGGGCTCAAGCCCCAGTTCCCTGACGCAGTAAACCGCCTGGGCGGCAAAGGCTTCATTGATTTCCCAGATATCAATATCAGCCGGTGTCAGGTTTGTCCTGGCCAGGACTTTCGGTACGGCATACCTTGGGCCAACCCCCATTTCATCGGGTTTGCAGCCGATCGTGGCGTAAGAGACCAGTCTGGCCACAGGGACAAGACCCAATTCGTCGCATTTCTTTTTGGAAGCCAGGATGGTGGCGGCAGCGCCGTCCGTTGTCTGGGAAGCATTTCCGGCCGTGACCGTTCCGGTGGCGGAAAAGACAGGCCCAAGTTTGGCAAGCGCTTCAACCGAGGTGTTTCGAATCCCGTCGTCATCTTTTACCATGAAGGTTTCTTTTTTATAGGTATGATCTGCCTGTTTGACAAAGCGATGGGCCGGGGTGGGAATGATTTCCGTGAACAGGCCCTTGTCCCGGGCTGCTGCTGCATTTGCCTGGGAACGGGCGGCAAATTTGTCCTGGTCCTGTCTTGAAATTTTATACCGGGCAGCCACGGTTTCCGCTGTTATTCCCATTGAAACGTACATTTCAGGATGGGTTACAGTATATTCCGGGTGAGGGCGGGGAAGATTGCCGCCAATGGGGACAAAGCTCATGGATTCCACGCCGCCGCCCATGGTGATGTCTGAGTATCCCATGCTGATGCGCATGGATGCCTGCACAATGGCTTCAAGGCCTGAGGCGCAGAACCGGTTGATGGTGGCAGCGGAGACCGAATCCGGGAAACCGGCCATCCGGGATGCGATCCTGGCGATGTTCAGGCCTTGCTCTGCTTCGGGAAAAGCACAGCCGATCATGATATCTTCCAGAAGATCAGGCGTCAGGTTTTTTGTCTGTTCAACCGCGGCCTTCATGATGAAAGAAACCAGGTCCTCAGGGCGTGTCTGGCTGAAGTGGCCTTTTTTCTGCTTGCAGCCGGGGGTCCTTACCGATTTTATGATATATGCATCCTGCATGATCTTAAGCCCTCCTTTAGTTCCTGAGTGGTTTGCCGGTGTTGAGCATATGATCGATTCTGGCAATGGTTTTTTCCTGTTTGCAGAAATCGATAAACGCCTCCCGTTCAAGTGCGAGGATGGTTTCTTCATCCACCGCTGTTCCTGAAATCACATCACCGCCGCCCATGACATAGGCGATCCGTTTGGCAAGGAATGCATCGTGTTCGGTTAAAAAGCCTCCGCTAAGCAGGTTGTTCACCTCCATGTTTACCATTCCCTGGGCTGCGTTGCCCATGACAATCAGTTTTTGCCTTAAAGGAGGAACATATCCGTCATCCACCATTTTCAAGACTTCTTTTTTTGCCTCACCTATCAGGTTGTCCCGGTTAAGGACAATGCGGTCAACCGGCCCCAGAAAGCCGCTGCTTCTTGCCTGTACAGCAGATGCGGACACCGATGCCATGGCAATATTCATAAAAGCAGGTACGAAAAATTTGGCAAGATTATTGTCTTTTGCCGTTTTGGCCGGCAGGGCGGTTATGAATTTTTTCCACAGGTTCATGGTGCCGCCGCCTGCCGGAAGAAGGCCGACGCCAATTTCCACAAGGCCCATGTACAATTCTGCGTGGGCCACGATCCTGTCCGCCCCCAGGCAGGTTTCACACCCGCCGCCCAGGGTCATGCCGTATGGCGCGGCCACCACCGGAAAGGGGGCGTATTTTGCCTGCTGAATCCCGGCCTGGGCTTTTTTTAAAAAGGTATCAATTTGTGTGTATTTTTTGTCATGGCAGAGTCTGGATAAGAATGCCAGATCCGCCCCGGCACTGAATGCTCCCGGTGTTCCTCCGGCTTCATTGCCGATGACCATGCCGGCACCGTTTCGTTCCACATATTCCAGGGCCTGGCCGATCATATCAACAATCCGGGCATCAAGCGCATTCATCTTTGTGTGGAATTCAACACAGAAAACATCGTCGCCAATATCCACCAGGCTTGCAGACGCGTTTTCCAGGACGGTTTTATTGTTTCCTTTGGCAGCAACAATACTGACCGTATGCCTGGAAACCGGCACAGCCCGGTAATCAGCCTGAATAAAATCATAAAAATACCGGATGCCGTTATCCAGTTTGTAAAAGGTCTTGTTTCCCTTTGCCAGCATTTCTTTGATTTTTCCTGGGATCTCAAGCCCGTCTTCTTCCATTCTGGCGACAGCTTCGGGAACACCATAGGCATCCCAGAGTTCAAACGGGCCCATCTCAAAATTGTAGCCCCATTTCATGGCATTGTCGATATCAACAAGGGTATCTGCAATTTCAGGAATCCTGTTTGCGGCATATTGAAAGCCTCCCGCAGTGATTTGCCAGGCAAACCGGGCAGCTTTGTCGTCCCCTGTAAGGATGGTCTTGACTTTCCCTGCCAGGGTGGGTTGCTTTTTTGCCGCCTCAAGACAGGGAAAGGTCGGTCTGACCAGATCTTCATACTCCATGGTCTCAAGATTCAGTACTTTCCGGATTAGTTTCCATTCCGGGGTCAGCTCGGTTTTATAAAATCCGGCCTGGGTCTTTTTGCCCAGCAGATTTTTGTCCATCATGGCAGTGATAAAATCCGGCAGAATCAGCATTTTTTTCTGTTCATCGTCCGGGCAGAGATCATGGGAGTTATTACAGACATGAACCATGGTATCAAGGCCCACGATATCCACGGTTTTAAAAATGCCTGTTTTTGGCCGGCCAAGGGCGGTGTTGAACACGGCATCCACTTCAGGGACAGTCATGCCGGCCTTTTTCATAGTGTTTATAATGGCCCCGATACCGTGGACGCCGATCCGGTTGCCCACAAAATTGGGGGTGTCCTTGGCTGTGACAATGCCTTTTCCCAGCCGCTGCCGGCAGAAGTTCGTCATAAACGCTGTCAGCCCGGCATCGGTCTCTTCTCCGGGAATCACTTCCAGCAGATGCATGTATCTGGCCGGATTAAAAAAGTGGGTCCCCAAAAAATGGGTTTTAAATTCACGGGATAATTCTTTGCTGATCTGTTTTAAGGGGATACCGGAGGTGTTGGTGGATACAATCGCATCTTTGTGCCGGACAGCTTCGATCCGTTTGAACAGGTTCTGTTTAATTTTAAGATTTTCAACAATGACCTCGATGATCCAGTCACAGTCTGCCAGTTTGTCAAAATCGTCTTCAAGATTCCCTGTTGAGATACGGGCGGCATCTTTTTTTGTAAAAAACAGGGAGGGGCTGGCGGCCAGCGCTGCTGTAAGACCGGCCTGCACAATCCTGTTCCGGGCTGCGGGATCTGTTTTCTCTTTGTCTGCCAAGTCAATGGGGACCATATCTAAGAGTAATACATTTATGCCTGCCCCGGCTAAAAGCGCGGCAATTCCGCCTCCCATGATTCCGGATCCGATAACCGCAGCCTTTCTGATTTTTCTTGTCATGATATCCTCCTGGCCATGATGTTCTCCTGGATTGAGGGGTTGATCAGAATAGTGAATGATCATTCATTTTTGATTACCAGATATGTTCCGGGTTGTCAAACCAGTTCTGTTTTGATACGGTGACTCAATGTTTTTTTCAGTAAAGAAATTGACCGGAGAGGCTTGATGGCGGCGAAAGACCTGATATTAAAAACATCTGAAACCTTAAATGTCGATGCGATTATCCAGCTTATAATCAGCCTTCAGCGGCAGTCCGGGGATATCCCCTGGCATGTGGACGGTAAAACAGATCCCTGGGATCTGGTGGAAACCGCCATGGGATTGAATATCGGTCAGGAATTTGATGCCTCGTACAGGGCTTTTGAATGGCTTAAAGACAACCAGAACCCGGATGGATCCTGGTATTCGTCTTACAGAAACGGCATACCGGAAGATAAAACCTGTGAAACCCACATGGCAGCCTATATCAGTGTGGGCCTTTTTCATACATGGCTGATGACCCGGCAGACCGATTTTCTGGAAAGCTTGTGGCCCACCATGGAAAAAGCCATCGAATATGCAGTCAGCCTGCAGACTCCGACAGGCGAAATCTATTGGGCAAAAAGCCCTGAAGGCAGAACAGATCCCATGTCCCTGCTGGCCGGTTCCAGTTCCGTTTTTATGAGTCTTAAAGCAGCTCTGGCCATTGCCGGGATTCTGGGCAGAAGAAAAAAATCCTGGGAAATTGCCTTTAGCAAACTTGGAAAATCCATCCGGGAAAACATTCACAATTACAATGTTACCAAATCCAGGTTTTCCATGTATTGGTTTTATCCGGTCCTGTGCGGTGCATTAACCGGGGAAACAGCCGGGCGAAGAATTGAAAAATACTGGAACAAATACATGATCGAGGGCCAGGGCGCGCGGTGTGTCAGCGATCAGCCCTGGGTGACCATTGCAGAGACCTGCGAACTGGTGATCGCACTGGCCGGCATGGGTGCCGGAAAAAAGGCTGCAATTGTATTTTCCTGGATCCAGGACCGTGTATATGAAGATAAAACATACTGGTGCGGATATACTTACCCGGACATGGTGATCTGGCCGGAAGAAAAGATTTCCTGGACCAATGCCGTTGTGCTCCTGGCAGCAGACGCTTTGTACAACCTTACGCCGGCCGGCCGGCTGTTCAGTCACCAGGCCTGGGACGGATTTATTTTTACGGATCTTGCCAATTGA
>JBNKNP010000189.1:0-3388 GCA_050293905.1 Desulfobacteraceae bacterium
GCCAGCCGCTCGTCGCTCATCTGGCCATTGGGAAAATAAATATTAAACAGAATAAACCCCGGATAATCCAATCGGATCACCCGGCCCTCGTTGTCGAAATCCGGTTTGGAAAAACGGGTCTGCACCGCCCTAGGTTTTGGTTTCGTGTAGGCAGCCACCCCGCTGTATCCCTTTTTAACACTTGAATAGGCCCAGAACGAGGTATAATCATGAAGATCAATCATTTCCGGCGTTCGCTGACCTTCCTGGAGTTTTGTTTCCTGGATCAGCAGGATATCCGGATCAAGGGTTTGAACAATGCCGGAAAAATCCTTTTTCATCACCGCTCTGAGCCCGTTCACGTTCCACGACATTATGGTATATTTATCTGGCATATTATTTCCTGTTTTTTTTATCTGCGTCTTTATTATCTGTTCAATTGTATCAATGTTTCTGTCTTATCATCGCCTGTCTCATGAGACAGGTCTGTATTATTTTGAATCGTCACTTCAATATAATCCTGGCATCCGCAATAACGCACCGGTCCTCCGTACAGATCACGGGATTTAAATCCACGGAATCCATCCGGTCTTCCATGTCCATGATCAAACAGGAAAACGGTACCATCAGATCGGTGAGTGCCTGCATGTTTACCCCTGAACACCCCCTGTAACCGGTCACTAATTTTTTACCGACAAGAGAGTTAACCATGGACAAGACATCACCGGGTTTTAACGGGGCCATCCGTATGGCCGTATCCTTATAAATTTCAACGGATGTTCCGCCGATGCCGAACACTATGACCGGGCCGAACTGGTAATCGTTTTTTGCTCCGACGATCACCTCGATCCCCTGGATCATCTGCTCAACAAGAACGACGGTGCACCCGTCCAGTTTTTTTAACCGTTCCATCTGGACCCTGAGCTGGTCCGGGGTTGTAATATGAGTGGCCACAGCGTTAAATTCGGTTTTATGCATAATTTTTTCAGACACGGCTTTGGCCACTACCGGTGTGCCCGACTGATCTAAAAACCGGCAAGCCGTTTCAAAATCATCTGTGAGAATGGATTGGGGTATATCCAGGCCGTTTTCTTTCATCAATATTTTTGCATCCGGCTCCAGCACCCATCCCAGGTCGTTTGATTTTTCAAGAATCTTTCGGCTTACGGCATTTAGCATGGCCTGCACCTCTTTAATGCACTGGCCATCATGACGGCCCCTTCAACCGAGGGAGCCACGGGAATATTGTTCAGTTCAAACCCTTCTATAATGATTTTATATTTATCTTCATTGGGCACATAGGCGATCATGGGTTTTCCTTCATTTATTGCCACATGGCTGAGCTTCGCTCCGATATCGGCAGACACACCAGGAGAATACGGAACGAGCAGGGTTAAAATACTTTCAATATTTTTATCCCGAAGAAGGTGTTTTGCAGCCGTTACGATATCTTCATCGACTGAACTTCCGGTCAGGTCCATGGGATTCACCAGAGATGCGATCTTTTTGATTTGGGGTGAGAGTTGTTCTTTGATGGCGGCAATGGTTGCAGGTTCCAAGGATGGAATGGACAGGCCGTATCGCTCACAGGCATCTGCTGCAATAACCCCGTGTCCGCCGGAAAGGGAAATAATACCGACCTTTCCGGCGATACCTTTTGGGTAACAGCTTAATGATTCACAAAAGGATGTCAGTTCATATTCATTGTCCGCTTCGGCCACACAATGCTGTTTCATCACTTCTGAAAAAACCCGGTAGTTTCCTGCCAGAGAAGCTGTATGGCTGGACGCTGCCTGGCTTCCCACAAGACTTTTGCCCGCCTTTAAAACCACCACGGGCTTAGAACAGCTTTCAGCCTGTTCAATAAACTCACGCCCTTCCCCCTTGCCAAATCCTTCAATGTAAAACGCAATGACTTTTGTTTCCAGATCCTGATCAAGATAATTGAGCATGTCTTTTTCCCGGATAAAGGCCTTATTGCCGGTACTGACTGCCAGTGAGACCCCGATGCCCTGTCCGGCAAATTTAACCAATTGATCGACCAGGACACCGCCGCTCTGGCTGATAAAACCGATATTCCCTTTTTTCGGCCGGATCAATCTTTCTCCGGGTAGAAAAAATGTATCCACCCGGTCCGGGGAATAGATGCCCAGACAATTGGGTCCCACAAATGGAAAGGAGGCTTCCCGTGCCATATCAGTGATGTACTGCTGAAGCGCATCATTACCCACTTCGGCAAATCCGCCCGACACGATCACTGCCCCTTTCACATTTTTTTTTATGCACTGCTCAAGTACACCGGGAATGAACTCCGCCCGAACGGCAATTACGGCAAGATCGATTTCTTCTTCAATATCCGTCACACTGGGATAAACGCTTTCCCGGTTCAGGATTCCGCCTTTGGGATTCACCGGGAAGGTTTTTACCGGATATCTGAGATGATTTTTATTATATATAACATTGGCAGGATGATTATCCTGGGTTGTGGAAATGCCGATAACAGCCATGCTTGAGGGTCTGAAAAGACGATTTAAATCCACGGGATGTCCTTGTCTGGTTATTTTTTCAATTAAACGATCAGCAGCACGAATTCACAACGATATCTTCATAGACTTCTCGTCATTTAAGACAGAACAAATCTCTATCCGCCCGGACAATCATAGTCACAGGTGCCAAACTTGGGCTTTTACAGATCCATGGCCGAATTTCTACCAGCGCAGTTATCCTGATCCAATCAGGGCTGTCCGTTTTTAATTGTCCTGATCAGCCAGGTAGTCATCATACATAGATTCAAGAGCCAGTTTGTGTTTTGCCTCTTCTTGAACCAGAATCTGAAAAACTTTTTTTGCGTCTGCATTATCGGTCTGGTCTGCCATGGCTGAGTAAAGTTTAACTGCTTTTTCTTCTCTTTTCATGGCAATTTTAAGGATTTCAGGCATGGGCATTCCCTGCACGTATTCTGTTTCCACCATGTAGTCGCTGATTTTGAGGTCAGTTATTTTTTTAAATTGATATGCTTCGATTTTTTCTTTGTTTCCTGCAATATCCGAAAGAAGCGCAATATGCTTTTCTTCTTCTTTTGCAAATCTTTCAAAAGTCTCTTTAAGGGCTGTCCGGGTGGCTTCCTCGGCTAAAGATGAATAAAATTCAACAGCTTCTTTTTCCTTACCAATGGCAAAATTCAATATTTCATCAACCGATCCAAAATTCATACTGCCTCTCCTTAAGTTAACGTTTTTTAAATTCTATTTCATTTAAATCATTTTCAAAAATTGAAAAGAACATTGCAACCTTATTTTTAAAATATATATACAGGGTTATATATATTAATCCGGGCAATTTTCAATGAAAAAATTATTTTTCCAGGATATCTTTTAATGCTGCATCCAGCCGGGGAAACAAAAATTCA
>JBNKNP010000190.1:0-15685 GCA_050293905.1 Desulfobacteraceae bacterium
ATAGTCACCGTCCAGGATTTCAGGAATGTATCCTGCCGCCCCTTTTCTCATCAAAAGGAGAACACTGCCCAGCCATGCCAGGCAGGTATCATGGCTGTTTATACCGAAAACACAAGCCCATGCCTCACAAAATACCGGGAACTGCCAGGTCCAGGCGGTTCCGTTGTGGTAAGCAGGTTTTCGCTGGGTGTCTTCATCCCCTGAATATTCGCCGGAATAGGGAGACAAGGGGTCTTTTATTAACTTGCCATTATAAAAAATTTTAATGGGATATTCAAGCCTTCTGTCGGCAAGACTCCTGATACCGCCGGGAACCAACAGCTCCATGCAGGTTTCAACGCAGGTCTTTGCAATGGAAAAATCTTCTACTACCCCGAGTGAAATCAATAAAAGCTGATTGGGACGCAGGGCATCATCCGGTACAGCCTGCCGTGCACCCACAGGTCCGTCGCAATGGCGGCAGTCTGAAAAAAAGCCCAACTTTTTATTATAAAACAACTCAATTATGGAAGATTGAACGGTTTTTGCCCGAAGGTCCCAGACCTTTGCGTTCTTATGGTCAATTTCTGCCAGAAAAACAAGAGCATTTACCCATAACGCCTGGATTTCCACAGGGTATCCCTGGCGGGGAGATCCTGCCGGGAAATTGGTATCCATCCATGTAAAATGCGATGGGCTGTAGAGCAGCAGCGTATCAGGATCAGCCTTAACACCGGTGGGTGTTCCTGATATAAGGGAATCGGCAATGGAAAACAAGACCTGCCTGACGGTTCGTTGACCTAGTTTTTCATCCAGAAAACCAGTATTTTTTTCTTTTTGTGCAAGGTCTTTGCAGCAGGTGAAAAACCACAGGGGAGCATCTGATGTTTCAATATTTCCGGCATCCTGACCGCAGATCATATTCGGGAGCGTACCCTGATTCTCAAACCGTCCGAATAGTCTCAGGATTGCCTTGGCATCTGAAAACCGCTCCAGCTCAATCAACGCCCTGCAGAAAATCAGGCTGTCCCTTCCCCAGTCAAGGAACCAGGGATAACCTGCGATCACGCTTTTGTCCGAATCCCTGTCCACGACAAACGCATCCATTGCCTTGACCAGTGCCTGTTTGAGTCCCATTTTTTTTTCAAAGGGCTTTTTATCGCATATTAACCTTTTCCGGTCAAATTCAGTTTCCAGGTTCCGGTTCTCCAGAACAGCAGCAAAGAGGGATACGGATTCCCCTCCCTGGCAGACTGTTTTAAAATATCCCGGGCTGAACAGATCGGAATCCGGATCCATGCCTCTTTGAGCCTCCATGGGACGGTGAACCATGTAATGCCACTCAGGTTCATGCACATAACTGCCTTTTGAAATTGAAACATACAAGTGCTTTGAATTCGCAAGCGAAAAAAAGAATCCGCGATCCATGGGAGTTACGGACGCGGGCCACTGATGTTCGGGTCCTTTATATGCCTTGACCGTCTCATGAAAACTTCTGTCTTCTATATCCGGCCTGAAAATCAGCGTGACCGGTTTTTCATCTTCCAGAACCGGCATCGTCCGCTGGTTGGTCTTACCCCGTACAATTTCTAAATGAATCTCATTTTCATTTTTATCCAGGGATAACCGCAGTGTCAGGGTATAATATTTCCCTTCCGAGGTCGGCAGCTGAAACTGCCATTCTCCTCCGGCATCATAGGAAAAGGTTACTTTTTCAAGGCAGTCCAGGGTCAGTTCTCTCGAATATCCTTGAAAAACCGACCAAATCCTGCACCGGGATAATACCATCCACCGATTTTCCGGCACCTGTCTGTCCATGTTAGCCGCCAGAAGGGCATCGTAGCGGCTGTCCAGCCGGCTCCACCAGGCAGCCGCACGCATCATCCCACCGTGGCGGGTGGTGCCAAGCACTTTTAAAAAAGGAGTACTTAAAATTTCTTTCCTGGTAAAAGACATCGGCATCACCAGGTCTTCAAACCGTGCCAGAAACAATAAGGGAATGGTACAGACCTGTGTCTGCCCGCCGGTAAAGCATCGCAATGTCAGATCAATACTCTTGTGCCGCTTAAAATGCTTTTGCGGCGCAAAAACCGCAAAATATTCATCAGATTCCCATGAGGCAAGGCCTTCTTCATACCCGAGCAAAACTTTTTCCTGTTGATATTTTGCAGACAGCCTTGCTCTGAAAGGGGTCTTGCTTTTAACCAGTAAAAAAAAATCAGGCGGCACCATGACCTGGCGTCGGATGTCGGCTTGCGCATGAAATACAATGACTTTGCTTTCGCTGGTCTTGGTATTAAAAGATCGGATAAACTCAACCGGATTTTTTGCCAGTTGTCTGGCCTGGCGTGCCAGATCAAGTCCTTTTACATCCTGATAACCCTTAAGGACAGTATGGATGAGCAGGACTTTTGCCTGCAGCTTCTGCTGATATACCCGTTCGGGCTGGGGGGCGGTCTTTTCTTTTTCTATCAGACTTAAATCATCAGGATCCTGTGACAGCACAAGGGCCTGCCCAGGAGACAGCTTCACCCTGGACTCATTCCGGTTCTGTTCAATATTAATTTTCGAACCGGATATCAGATCGGTCATGGTTGAATGGGTCAGGCCTGCATCCTGGGACTGCCAGAACACTTCATTATTTTTTTCACAGTCCAGATTCACCAGAACAAGCAGCCGTTTATCCGTGGGTTTGTTATGGCGCAGCATGACAAGGCCCTGGGACCGGTTTCTTGAAATCAGGGACAACCGGGTATGGGCAAAAAACGCAGGGTGGCTCGAAAGAATCTGATTCAGCCGGGTGATATGCGCCACCTGGTTGTCAGGATTATCCCAGTCCAGGGGACTGGATTCATGCACATCGATTTTTGTTGTGGCAAACCACTCCACCCCATTGGCAAATCCAAAACCGCCACAGATGGAAAACAAGGCACACAACGAAGTTCTCATTCTGGCATACATCGGAGAAACCGAAGCCAGCCGGTTATTATCATGGGTTTCTGCAAAATGGATCAAATGACCGCAGGACCGGGATATATCATATGCAAGCGGCAGATATTCACCGATCTGGGTTAATGTATAATTTTGAAACAATTCAGAATAGGCCCAGTTGAAATTGGCCTTCCCAAGTAACTGCCGGGTGGTTTCAACCTTTCCTCCCAAACCTTCCAGAAAAAACAAGGTGTCCGGGTATGCCAGTCTGACCTTGGCAATAATGTATTCCCAGGCATCCACGGGAATCATGTATCCGGCATCGCAGCGAAATCCGTCAACGCCCCGGTGGCACCAGAGCAGAAAAATTCCAGCCATATATGTCCACAGCTCTTTATTTGAATAATCCAGCTTTGTCAGGTCAGCCCATTCAACCCCCCAGGCACCGGGTACTTCAATTTTACCCTCCTCGTCACGGGAGAGCCATTCAGGATGACTTTCATGGATGGAGGCGGCCCACCCGGTGTGGTTAATGGCAATGTCCATAAACAGATAACCGTGATGGCTATGGACGGCATCCACCAGTTCCAAAAATTGTTCCAGGGGAGTGGCCCTGGGGTCAAACTGAGCCAGTGCAGGATCGACTTCGGTAAAATTTAATGCTGCATAGGGGCTGCCGAAACGGCCCATCCGCCCGTAAGTGGTTGGGGTGGGATGAATAGGCAGAAGATGGAGCACCCGGCATCCGAGCTGTGAAAATATAAAGGGAATTTCCCTGATCAGATCCCTGAATTTTCCGGATTCGGGAATAACCGTGTATCCGTTTTTGTCCAGCCGGGTAACGGCAGAATCAAGGTCCTTCTCATTTTCGGTCTTGTATTTAGTCGGCCCGAATTGCCGGACAAATGCATTATAGATAATATTGGCACAACAGGTACCGGGCGGCTCAATATTGATCACCAGGTTATCTCCCGGCGGCCATAACGGCACCGTCCCGTTATCCGGCAGAAAAAAACATTTTGCCTGAAAATGACCGGTCTGGTACAGGGGCAGCACAATCACATGGGTCAGATCATTTTTCTTTGACATTTTCAAATCAACCCATGCCTCATCCAGTTTGATTTCGTCTTTTTCCAGCCGGTTCACAATCTCTCTTCCGGATGTAGCTGCAGAACCAAGGTTTGTTCTGACAAAAGCCGTGCCTTCAAGCTTGAAAGATAGGGTCAGCCACAGGGTCAGGCAATCTCCGCAATACATTACCCGGTGTTTTCCCGGAGACGGCTCCTGGTTTATTTGGGGTTGTTTATCCATGGATGATGCCTTGATTAAATCTGCTTATTCAATATGCGCCGGTTGACTGTCCCAACCGCCGAACAGGTGAAGATGCAAATGAAAAATCACCTGACCGCCGCCTTTTTCAACATTAAACATCAGTTTATACCCGGACTGATCCACATCCTGCTCTTTGGCCATCAGTTTGGCGGCTTTAAACAATGCGGCGATCACTGCATCATCTTCGGGTTTCAGGTCGTTAATGCTCCGGATATGTCTTTTGGGGACCAGCAGAAGGTGGACCGGCGCATGGGGTTTAATGTCCCTGAAAACAACGAGGTCGTCGTCCTCATACAGAAAATCACTTGGGATTTCACGATTTACAATTTTACAGAATAGACAATCACTGGCCATTTAAAACTCCTTTGTAAATTTAAAGGTTATCAATTTCTTCCATAAATTTTTCCATGGCAACCCCTGCCTGCTCTTCAAAAAAAATATCTGTAACTGACCGGGTATACTCCGAAGGATTGGGATTGATCTCGATAATGACTGCCCCGTTGGCCTTTGCGATTCCGGGAAGCCGGTTGGCCGGAGCCACCTTTCCCGTGGTTCCGATCAGTATAAAACAGTCTGCTTTTTTTGCTGCGTTAACAGACAGGGTCCCGGCAGGCTCGGGGATGGCCTCGCCGAAAAAAATCACATCCGGCTTTAAAATTCCGTTACACCGGGCGCACCGGGGCGGCAGGCAGGTCAGATCAATACCTGAAATGGGTACTTTTTTATTACAGTCCAGGCAAAGCAGCATTTTTAAAGATCCGTGATACTCATAGACGATCCGGCTGCCGGCATCATAATGCAGATGATCAATATTCTGGGTAATAACACCGGACAAAAGATGCTGTGCTTCAAGTTCAGCCAGGGAATAGTGGGCAATATTGGGTTTTACGATACCGTACAAATCGTAAAATATTTCCCTGATCACTTCCCAGGACTGTCTGGGATATTGATGAAAGAATCCGATCTCAAAAGCTGTGGGGTCATATTTATTCCAAAGACCGTTTTCTCCCCTGAACGGTGGAATGCCACTTTCAACGGAAATTCCGGCCCCGGTGAAGGCAATGGTGTTTTTAGATTTCCTGATTATTTGAGCTGCTTTTTTGTACATAAAAGATATCTGCCGATCCTTTGTTTCGCTTTAGTTAAGCCCCATGGACAGGCCCAAGGATCACACCCTGCTGCTATTTTTGAGTTTACACTCTTTACTTTAGCTGTAATTTAAGAGAGACTATTATAAGACATTATACGTTTATTGTACATCAATTTAATGCATGACGGAGGCCCATGGAAGAAGAAAAAAACCAAATGCTGTCCCTTGAAGAACTGGCAAGAAATCTTGCTACCTTTGCCATCGACCGAACTGATCTTAAACAGCTTTTGGCTGCTATACCCCAAGACACATCCTTGAACCTGAATACTGTTGAATACGAACTTCAAATTCTGAAAATTTTAAGTGTGGGCTGGGCCATTTCGTTTTTTATGCCGGCAAGTGATAAGAATAAGACGCCTTTGGCAGAAGGTTTCTGGGAAAACATCAGAGACGTTGCCGAGAAAATTTCCACATTGACCTTGACTACAGCCGGAACACAGATTGACTATTTTGCCATCATAAAAGAACGGCTGAACACCTATTTAAAAGTGATGGACAACGCCCCGGAAGGCCTGACCAATCCCGCCGAGTTGATGGGACCAGCCTTTGCTGTCGCCTGTCACAGTGCCAATGATGCTGTTGCCGTTTTGACCGGCACCAAAATGTTTACCTTAACCCTGGGTGCTGTCAAAGAATATTTAAACAGCGTTCGAATCGACGATATAAAGCTGAACTGATTGATTAATCCCATGCCTGTCCTTGAACCATATAATCCATCGCAATATTCACCGCTGATGATCAGGGCCATGATTATTGTCAATACAGTCATGTTCTTTGTCAGCCTTGTTTTCAGCGGCAGCAGGATTACACTTTCAATTAACCCGTTGCTTGCGTTTTCACCATCTGCGGATGTCTTAAAATTTCTCGGTGCCGCCGGCACTGATCAAATTGGCGGGCTTTTAAGCATCTGGCCCCTGATTACCGCCAACTGGCTGCATGGGTCCATTCTGCATCTGTTATTCAACATGATGGCCCTTAGAACTGTAGCCCCACTGGTTGTTAAAGAATTCGGCACCTGCCGGATGTTTTCCATATTCACACTGACCGGAATGTCCGGATTTTTATTATCCTATGCCGGCAATGTCCCGTTAACCATTGGTGCCTCCTGCAGCCTGTGCGGACTGATCGGCGCTGCCCTTTACTTTGGCAGATCCAGAGGAGGACTCTGGGGACAACTGGTGTATAAACAAACCACAGGCTGGGTCATCAGCCTGCTGATCATAGGATTCCTTTTACCCGGCATTAACAATTGGGGCCATGCCGGAGGCCTGATCTCCGGTATTTTTTTCGGCTGGCTGCTGGGATATCAGGATCAACGAAAAGAATCTTATTTTGACCTGATTTTGGCCCTTTTCTTTGTTGCAGGCACTCTTTTTCTCCTGGGTAAATCGGTTGTGTACGGCGCGGTTCTGATTTTCAGCTGAATTTTACACAAGTTTTACACAAGATGCTTGCAATGAAGCTGCTTTCCGAATTATATGACCTCCATGGCAGATAAAGGGAAAATCAAACGTATTAAGAATATTGCAATTGTAGGCATGTCCGGTGTCTTCCCCCAGGCCCCTGATATTGGTCAGTACTTAAAAAATATTCTTGAAAAAAAAAACAGCATCATCCGGGTGCCGGATCATCGCTGGCCCGGGCCGGTCAAAAAATTTATTTCCCCAAAAGGAATTGAGGACAGGGCAATATCTGACAAAGCCGGACTTATAGAAAATTTTTCCTTTGATCCTTCAGGATTCAAAATAGACTCCGGACTTTTGGAACAGCTTGATCCGGTGCATCAACTGGTCCTGCATGCCGGCCGGGATGCGTTTTACCAATGTGCCCATACCCCTGAAACGATTCAGCGCACCGGGGTTATCCTTGCCGCCATTGCACTTCCCACCCAGGCATCCACCGCTATTTCAGGTCAGATCCTGCTCAACCCGGATGCCTGCCGGCTTGAACCAAAAGAGTTTTCAAAAGCAGTTGTCGTATCCTTTCCTGCGGCTGTCCTGGCAAGGGCCATGGGATTTGAGGCCGGAAGTTTTACCCTGGATGCCGCATGTGCCTCATCTCTATATGCCATTAAACTGGCCTGTGAACAGCTTCATTTAAACAAAGCAGATATTATGGTAGCCGGCGGTGTATCCCGCCCCTCCTCCCTGTATACCCAGATCGGTTTTTCACAGCTTCAGGCCCTGTCTCCCACGGGAATATGCGCCCCGTTTGACAAAGATGCCAACGGTCTGGTGGTTGGAGAAGGGACCGGCATTGTGGTTCTCAAACGTCTTGAAGATGCCGTGGCCTGCGGAGATACCATCCATGCCGTGATCACGGGAACCGGGGTGTCCAATGATATAAACGGCACCCTGGTGGGTCCGGCCTCCGAAGGCCAGCAGCGCGCTTTATTCCGGGCATTTGAACAGGCGTCATGGTCGCCTGAAGACATCCAGTATATGGAATGCCACGGATCAGGCACCCCGGTTGGAGACCAGGTGGAACTTTCCAGCATCAAAGCCTTGCTTGACGGTTTTAGCTGTCCGGATAAGGATCTGCGTATTGGTTCGGTGAAATCCATGATCGGTCATCTGTTAACCGCAGCCGGGGCTGCCGGACTCATTAAGACCGTTCTGGCCATGAATGAAAAGGTGCTGCCGCCATCTTTAAATTTTAACCGGGCTTCTGAAAAAAGTATCCTGAATCATACCCGCATTGCCGTCCAGACCGACTGCGAGCCCTGGAACCCTGAAAACAGCCGGACGACAAGGAAAGCCGGGATCAGTGCATTCGGATTCGGGGGGATTAATGCCCATCTGCTTATTGAAGAATATTTCCCCGAAACTGCCGTTCATCCCGTCAATATACCAGAGACTAAAGAACCCGGCCAAAACAAAGGTAAGCCCCTTTGCAATGATGTCCGGCCCTGCTGTACGGAAATGCTTGAAACCGTACCCTGCGCCATTGTCGGCATGGACACTGTTTTAAAAGAATGCAGCAGCCTTGATCAGTTCAATGAATTGATTCTGTGCCAAACCCGTCTGTCCGCCACAGCCCCGGGACATCGATGGCGCCGCCCCGGGGCACCGTATTTCCAGCACAAGCACAAGCATCATCAGCCTGCGCACTATCCAATTGAAGGCTTCTTTATCCAGAACCTGGACATTGTTTTAGGGCAGTTTCATATTCCGCCCAACCAGATGGAAGACATTCTGCCCCAGCATCTGTTTCTACTTAAAACGGCCCGGGGTGCATTAATAGATGCCGGAATCAAGCCAAGACCTGCGGACACGGATCCCATTAGAGACGACATGGGTTGCGCCATCGGGATTGAATTTGATTATGGTGCCTGTGATTTTGATTTGCGCTGGCAGCTCCATTCACTTGATGATTCGTTCAAGGATGCCATTGCCCGGCCATTGACCTTCAACCGTACTCTGGGAGCGCTTGGGGGTATTGTCGCCTCCCGGGTAGCCAGGGAATTTAAAATTGGCGGACCCTGCTTTACCCTTTCCGCCAATACAGCCTCGGGTATAAAATCCATTGAAACGGCGGTCCATTCCTTAAGTTCCCACGAGACCAATGTCTTTATCTGCGGCTGCGTTGACCTTGCAGCTGATATCCGGCAACTGCTTCTAAACGATGCAGCGGCCCCGCAGAACCGCAACATCCCTTTTTCCGAGGGTGCTGCCGCCATTGTTTTGAAACGGCTGGACCAGGCCATTGAAGAGCAGGACAAGATCTACGGCGTCATCACCGGGATCGGGTCTGCCAGCGGCAGTTCGGTTCCGGGGGAACCCGGAAATAAAACCGACGGAAATGAAAAGGCTGCGGTCCGGCAATATACCCAATCGCTCAATACTGCCCTTTCTGCTGCCGGCACAGCTCTGGCGGACATTGATCTGTATGAGACGGGCAGTTGTGGTACCATGGCCCATGATAAGATTGAATCTATAGTGCTGGACAGGCATTTTTCATCCTCACCCGGTTCAGGAACACCAATAGATAAAAAATGGGCCTCTGCCGCATCATCCGCCATTGGCAACACCTTTGGTTCATCAGCTTTGTTCTCTGTGATAAAAGCCGCCCTGTGCCTGTACCAGGACGTGCTTCCCTGCAACCGTACGCTGTCGCCGGCTGATTTTTTCATGCAAAATAGATCCGGCATTCATGAACCGTCAGAAAACGAAAGCTGGAACTCTGTAACTAAAAAAGCCTGTGTGGCTTCCATGACCCTTGACGGCTGCTTTTCTCACATTATCCTTGAGCAGTACGCTGGGAGTGGGAACCATCACGATCTTCATCTGTCTTCAGCGCTGCCGGCAAAAAAAAATATGGATCCGGACCCCGGACATCTGATCCGGGTAAAAACCAACAGCCAGCCCATCTCCGAAAAAACCATTGCCGCCATTTATGAACACCGATTCCCGGCTGCCGCAAATACCATCCATTCAAATACCAGCAATCCGGAACCCGCCATGCCGTTTAATCCGCTCCTGGTGGCTGACGGTGCCGGGGCCACTGCCCGTGCCCACCAAAAATTTCTTGATTTTTCCCGTGAAAACATGGCAGCCATTGAAAAACAATTTCAAAGTTTAACCACGCTGGCCGCAGATGTGATCGCCGGTGACACCCAGTCATCTGACGGAGCAGCCCCCAATCCGGCGCAGGATCATACTGAACCAGAATCTATATTTTTAAACCGGGACCAATGCCTGGAATATGCTGTGGGCAAAGCAGGCAGCGTTCTGGGAAAAGATTTCGACATTATTGACACCTATCCGGTCAGGGTTCGACTGCCGGCCGAACCCCTGATGCTGGTGGACCGGATCATAAGCATCCAGGGAGAAAAACTGTCCTTAAGTCCTGGGAAAATTGTCACCCAGCACGATGTTAAAGAAAATGCCTGGTACCTGGACGGCGGGAAAACCCCTGTTTCCATTTCCATCGAAGCCGGACAGGCCGACCTTTTTTTATGCGCCTGGCTGGGAATTGACCATGCTGTAAAAGGGTTGCGGAAATACCGGCTTTTGGACGCCAAGGTCACTTTTCACCGGACTCTGCCCGAACCCGGAGAAACCATTGAATATCATATTGAAATTGACCGGTTTTTAAAACAAGGTGACATTTACCTCTTTTTTTTCCATTACAACGGGTATATTAATGACCAATTGATGATTTCCATGCGGGACGGCTGCGCCGGTTTTTTTACCGAGCAGGAAGTTAAAAACTCCGGTGGAATTATTCTTAAAACTGAAGATCTGGCACCTGTAAAACCCAATGCTGCGTTTCAGCCCCTGGTTCCGGTAAAAAAGCAGTTATTTTCAGATGACCAGGTGGATGCTTTAAGAAACGGTGATCTTGAAATTGCATTCGGCAGTGAATTCAAATCCATCCGCCTTGGCAAAAAACTCGCTCTGCCCGGCGGCCGGATGCACCTGATCGACCGTGTGCTTGAATTTGATCCCCAGGGCGGAAGATACGGGCTGGGATCGATAAGCGCCCAGGCAGATATTCATCCGGATGACTGGTTTTTAACCTGTCATTTCATTGATGACATGGTCATGCCCGGAACCCTGATGTATGAATGCTGTGCCCATGCGCTTCGCATCTTTACCCAGCGCATGGGTTGGATCAGTTTGCGAAATGATGTGTTTTATGATGTACTGCCCCATAATGAAAGTGATTTAAAATGCCGGGGCCCTGTGACACCCCAGACCCGGAAGGCCCGGTATGACATAGAAATAAAAGAAATGGGATACGCCCCTGAACCTTATGTGATTGCCGATGCTCATATGTTTTCAGATGATTTAAGAATCGTACTGTACAAAGACATGGGAATGAAAATCGCAGGATTGACAAAAGAAGAACTGGAAACTTTCTGGAGAGAACGATGAAGTATTCAAACGTATTTATTGAATCATTTGGTTATGAACTTGCCCCCCATGTGGTAACCACCGTGGATCTTGAAAAAAGGCTGCAGCCTTTTTTCGATACTGTGGGATTTGAACCCGGACAGCTTGAAGCCTTGACCGGTATCAAAGAAAGGCGATACTGGGATAAAGAACACGTGCTTGCCGACAAAGCCGCCCTTGCCGGCCAAAAAGCTCTGGACGATGCAGACATCTCTGCCGACCGGATCGGCGCTCTTGCATACTGCGGTGTCTGCCAGGACGGATTTGAACCGGCCACATCCTGTTCAGTGGCAAGCCAGCTCAACCTGGGTGAACAAGCCCATATCTTTGATGTAAAAAGCGCATGCCTGGGCATGATCACCGGAATTGTTCATATTGCCAACGAGATAGAACTTGGCAATATTGAAGCCGGCCTTGTGGTATCCTGTGAGACGGCCAGACAGATTGTGGATTCAACCATTGAAGAAATCAATACCCATAAAAGCATAGAATTTTATAAAGATGCCGTTGCCACCATGACCGGCGGTTCAGGAGCTGCTGCTGTTCTGCTCACCAACGGTCGTCTCGGCAATCCGGACACCCAACGGCATGCCCTTAAAGGCGGAGTGGTAAAAAACGCGATTCAGCACCACGACCTGTGCTATTGGGGATTTGAAAAAAACGGGATGCCCACGGATTCAAAAGTCATCATGAGAACCCAGGCCCAGGGCGTTCTGGCCCATGGGGTCACTCTGGCGAAAAAGACGTTTGAGGCCTTTAAAAAAGAACTGGATTTATCAGCAGATCAACCGGATAAATTTATCGGCCACCAGGTCGGCGCCCTTCATCATCAGAAATTTTACCAGGCCTTGAACGTGGATATGAAAAAAGATTTTTCCACCTTTCCTTTTCTGGGCAATATCGGCACGGTATCTTTACCCATTACGGCAGCCATTGCAGATGAAAGAGGCTTTTTACAGCCCAATGACTTTGTGGCATTTATCGGGGTGGGTTCAGGGCTGAACTGCTATATTTTAGGTGTCCAATGGTAGAACGAGTGATTAACGGCAAAAAAACCTCCACCCGGGGATTTGAAGATTTATACCCCTTTGAGCCGAGGTTTCTTAATGTACAGGGACATGCGCTTCATTATATTGACCAGGGCAAAGGAAAACCCGTGCTCATGATTCACGGCAATCCGACCTGGTCCTTTTATTACAGGAATCTGATCAAGCTGCTTTCAAAAACATGCCGGGCCATTGTTCCGGACCATATCGGGTGCGGATTTTCAGACAAACCCGGGGTGTCAGATTATCACTACACCCTGGCATCGCGTGTCAGCGATCTCGACGACTTGATCAATGCCCTGGATATCAATGAAAAAATCAGCCTGATTCTCCACGACTGGGGCGGCATGATCGGTCTTGCCTGGGCTGTGGACCACCCGGAACGAGTTGACAAACTTGTGATCACAAATACGTCGGGATTTTTTCTGCCTGAAGAAAAACAATTGCCAAGACTGTTGGCACTGATAAAATATGTCCGGCATTTTGCCGTTCCTGCGGTTCTCGGGTTAAATATTTTTGCCAGGGGTGCGCTCTGGCTTGGCAGTGCACAAAAGCTCTCAAAAACTGTTAAAAAAGGCTTAATTGCGCCGTACAACTCCTGGAAAAACAGAATTGCCACCTTAAAATTTGTCCAGGACATACCGATAAGTGAAGAAGATGAAAGTTACAGTGTTGTCAATCACGTGGAAAACCATCTGAACCGGCTTGAGAAGAAGGATATCCTGTTTTTATGGGGGGCCAGAGATTTTGTTTTTGATTTATCCTTTTTAAACGAATTTAAAAACCGCTTTCCCAATGCCGGCACCCAGGTGTTTGAAGATGCGGGACACTACCTGTTTGAAGACAAACCGGAAGAAACCTGCGATCTGATCCAAACGTTTTTAGAGAAATAAAAGTTTCTTTTTTATAAACCAGACCAACTTATTTTGACAATCGTCAAAATTTTAAGGTAAAAATCATTTATGCTTGGTTTTCTAAAAAAATTTAAAAAGTCTAAAAAAGAAAAGGAATCAACCCCAGGTAAAGAACCCGATAAAAAGACTGCGGATGATATGCCTGCCGATACAGAGACATCTGATCAGCCCAAGGCACCTGCAAAAAAGAAAAAAAAAATTGCTTTCAAACTTATCATTGTTGTTCTTCTTGTCCTTGTTGCCGTGGGAGCGTCCGGTTTTGTTGTCTATACCTTTTATTTTGCACCGAAAAATTCCGAAACAGATACACCTGTTTATAAAAAAATCAAATTAAATCATGTGGGATTACCCGAAGAAATCCTGAAATTCAGTTTTGAATATTTGCCTGATTTATATCAGGCCCTTATTGTTTTTAATAACGAAGTGAATCTTATAGAAGCTGAGATATTACGCATTGATACAATTGCCCAGCAATATCCGGATCAAAAAAAAATTGCCGATAAAGAAAAAAAAATCTGGGAAAAAACAAAAGACAGGGTTGAAAAATCCTTTTTAAAAATTGAAAAGCCTGTTAAAGAGACCTATGTTTTGTTTCGCGTCAACAAAGAACAGGGACTGGTCCGGATAAAAGAGCGGCACGCTGAATTTGCCAGAACAGCCAGCGAAGCGCTTGAACCGGTTCAGGAGCTGACCGAAAAATTAAAAACCCATGAAGAAATTCCCAAAGGATTTTTCAATTCGACCCTGTATAAATTAAAAAAGAAATTTTTATGACAGCCTATACCAATATCTCCAACGGACTAAAAGAATCACAGGAAAAATATCCCCATAAAAGAGCAGTGGTTTATCCTTACGGAAGGGATAAAAAAGGCCGTGTTGTTTACAGCCAGATCACCTTCTCTCAATTGGAGAAAGATTCCGACCAGCTGGCTTTCGGGCTGGAACAGGCCGGGATAACACGGGGATGCCGGACCATCCTCATGGTACCGCCGGGCATTGATTTTTTCATTATCATATTTGCCATGTTCAAGGTAGGGGCCGTGCCGGTTGTTGTGGATCCGGGCATGGGGATTGACCGCATGCTCCAGTGCCTGGCCCAGGGAAAACCCAAGGCCTTTATCGGCATTGAAAAAGCCCATCTGTTAAGAAAAATAAAACCCTCCTTTTTCACGTCTGTAAAGCACTGGGTAACCGTTGGTCAGCGATGGTTCTGGGGCGGATATACCCTGGATCAGCTCATGACCGGGACGAATGAGCCTTTTCCAAGAGCCCGGACCACAGAAAACGAAACAGCCGCCATCGTATTTACAACCGGCTCCACAGGCCCGGCAAAAGGCGTGGTCTATACCCATGGCAATTTCGAGGCCCAGATCCGGCAGATAAGGGAACATTTTTTAATTGAACCCGATGAAGTTGATCTGCCGACTTTTCCCTTGTTTGCCCTGTTTGATCCGGCTCTTGGCATGACAGCGGTGATTCCGGATATGGACCCGACCAAACCGGCCAAAGTGGATCCCACAAAAATAATTGAAGCCATTGAAAACCAGGGGGTCACCAACATGTTTGCCTCCCCAGCCCTGCTCAACCGGGTGGGAAAATACGGCAGGGAGAACGGCATAAAACTGCCCTCGCTGCGGCGGGTGGTTTCAGCTGGTGCCCCTGTAACACCAGCCAATATTGAACAATTTTCTTCCATGCTGTGTGGTGATGCCCAGATCCACACGCCTTACGGTGCCACGGAAGCGGTTCCCGTCCTTTCCATTGCATCAAATGAAATCCTCTCTGAAACAAAAAAACTTTCAGAGCAAGGCTTTGGCATGTGCATCGGCAGGCCCATCTGCAGCACTGAAATGGAAATCATTCAGATCAGTGACAACCCCATCTCTGAACTCAATGACCGGATCAAGGTCAAAGAAAATGAAGTGGGAGAGATAGCGGTCAAAGCCGATCTTGTCACCCAGCAGTATTTTGATAACAAAGAGGCGGATCTTCTGGCCAAAATACCGGATTCAGACGGCCGGGTCTGGCACCGGATGGGCGATCTTGGGTGGAAGGACTCCAAAGGCAGGGTCTGGTTCTGCGGACGGAAGAACCACCGGGTAACCATGACAAAAGAGACGTTGTACACCATTCCGGTTGAAGCCATCTTCAATAATCACAAAAATGTTTTCAGAAGTGCTCTGGCCGGGGTAGGACCAAAAAACAATCAAACCCCGGTGATCTTCATCGAGCCGGCCGGCCGCATTAAAAATAAAAAAGATTTTATAATGGAATTAAGGCAGCTGGCACAATCCAATCCCTTAACCGCTGCTATTGAACATATCTTTATTGAAAAGGCATTTCCCGTGGACATCCGCCACAACTCCAAGATTTTCAGAGAAAAGCTGGCTGCCAAAGCCAGAAAGAAGTTGGGATTATAATTTTTCCTCATCAGGG
>JBNKNP010000191.1:0-3394 GCA_050293905.1 Desulfobacteraceae bacterium
GCACCTGCTGCTTTTGCAAAACGCGTATCAACAAATTTTTCCAGATCAATCAGACTGGTCATGATTTTCATCTCATCCATCATATATTTCTGAATGGTATCAAGGTCCTCAATCTGCGGGAAAAGTTCTCCGGTCAAAATACGGTCCGGAGGTGTTGTGAGCACATTTTGAATAATTTCTCTGTCCTGGGAAAGAAAATCAGCACCAATCACAGCAGCAGGCTCAGGCTGAGCATCAACTGCAAGTCCCGATTTAACAAAGCTGGTACAGATTTCCTGAATGGCTTCGGGATGTTTTTCAATCACTTCATCCCTCATGACAAAAACGCAGCAGGGATGATTGGGCCACAGATCCTTTGAAAGGTAGAACTCTTCACCATGCCCCTTGGCAATGACCTGGGAGCCGAACGGTTCTGCAACGATAAATCCTCCGATTTCGCCTTCTTCGTCGTATTCCAATGCTTCAGGCATCTGGAACGGGGCCACAACTTCAAGGGTAACATCAATTCCTTTGTCCGTGGCTCTTCCCGGTTTGAGCCCCTTTTCAGACAATAATTTATAAAACAGCATATTATGGACAGATAACTGATAGGGAATTAAAACCGTCTTGCCTGCAAAGTCTTCAATCTTTTCGATGTGAGCGTTCTTGGATTTAACCAGTATGGAACCGGATTTATGGGTGAGCAGCAACAGTTTCAACCCCACACCGGATTTAAAAAGATCCATGGCAGTAGGCGCCAGAATCATGGCACCGTCAAGGGATTTGACCGACAAGGCATCGGCCACTTCATTCCATCCGTTTTTCACAACAGGTTCAATCGTGCAGTGTTCAAACGTTTCCATCCCTTTTTTCAGTTTGAGGTCGGTTACGCCAAGAATCAGGTGATCTGTAATTTTTAGATAACCAATCTTTAATGCAGGTTTTTCCGCCATTATGCCCCCTCCAGGTTTAGTCCGTGGCCAAAGATTATTTTTTATTATGCTTAATTATTTTGACAAAACAGATATCTATGGTCTTTCATTTTTTACAGGGTAAAATGTTACACACTTTCAAATTTAAAGTAAAGCTCAAATATTAAACCGTTACTTGTGTTCATCGGCATCCCGGGTGTTATTATTGAGCCCAAGGGTTAAAGAAACAGCAGCATTCTTTAAATATCAGGATTGAATCTGTTTTAAAATCTGCAGTCCCAGAACCAGATCATCCGGCGTCGTGATTTTGATATTTAATTTCGATCCTGGAACAATAAAGACTTTCCTGCCGAAATGTTCTACCAGGGACGCATCATCGGTCCCTGAAAAAGAGGTCTGTGCAGCATGATCAAAGGCCTGCATGATCAATTCAAGTTCAAATGCCTGGGGGGTTTGTGCGCTGAACAGGACCTCCCGGTCCAGGGTGTTAAGAATATATCCGTCCGCCCCTGCCGTTTTAATGGTATCTGTCAATTTAACACCCGGGATGCAGGCACCATGTTTCCGGGCAGTCATCATGCAGTCTTCAATAGTCCGTTCATCCACAAAAGGCCGGACCCCGTCATGGATCAGAACCATGGTATTTTTTTGTGACCGGTTAAGTGCTGCAACTTTTTTAAGACCGTTCCAGACCGAATCCTGCCGTTTATTCCCGCCGGTCACCAGATGAATTTTCTTTGTTAACTTCAAGGGATCGATAATTTTCTGCTGACAATATGCTCGATCATCCCTTGGAACCACCAGGACAATCTCATGGATTTTATCACAGTGTCCAAAGCATAAAATCGTTCTGGCAAGTATGGGCATATTGTCCAGACAAAGATACTGCTTTTTTTCTTTTGCTCCCATCCGCCGGCCCTGCCCTGCGGAAACAATGATGGCAAAACTTCTCATGGATTATCTATCAACTCAAGTGTTTCAACTCAGATATGACAATTCTTTAGGCAAAGGGATGCCTTTGCCCATGTGGTCTTCACCATAATTCACACTGGCAAGAATTTTTATATCGTTCAATGCCCGGATATCTCCTTGAAACCTGACATTTTCCACTTCTTCTTTTTTAATTTTTCCCCCGGCCCACTGGATATCAAGCACACTGGCAGCATCGAAAACATCTGAGTTTACAATCAGTTGAACTTCACCGCCATAATGCTGAACAATTTTAGCCACAAGAAGACTCGGCCTGCTGTGAAAACCGCGGTCCTTAGGTATACCGACTTCTATGGAAGCTGTTTCCATATTTTCATTCAGTATCGTGGAGGCAAGATGTTTGCCGGAGGATAAAAATTTCCATGCATAAAAAAGACAGAAATTAACGGCCCGGTCCAGTAAAACATCCGGATCAATCAATTCAGTCAGAGATTCGCTGACGGTTTTATACACATCCATAAATCCGACATCATATAAGTGCCGTTCATAAAAATGCAACAAACGCCCCATGGCCTGAAGGAGGTGAAACGCAATGGAAAAATGACTCCTGAGCATATTCAGCTGGTTATTTTCCAGAGATGAGTCAGGATTCACCACATATGAATCAAAGGATGATTGTATATTATGGATAATCATCTCGTAGCGGCGGATTGTCACTTCATTGATCCGTTCCGGAACCAGCTTTTTAATATCTTTTAAATCATACCGTTCATAAAAGGCAAACTGATCAAAATCCTTTACCACTTCAAGAAATTCACTGGAAATCCGGGTTAAATTCTCGCGCTGCTGGGTTCGGGAATTAAAATTATCAATATTGTGCTCCAACAGTTCCGTGGATGTGCTGCCGGGAAAATAACTTAAATTATAACCATTCTCAGGAATCCGGATATTGAGCCGTTGGGCTTCATTTAAAATCACCGGTGCTGCCAGCTTAATGGAATCCTGAATAATTTTCAGTGTATCAAGGGCTTCAAGCTTAAAGGTTTCATAACGTTCTTCTTTAAATGAATAATACTTGAACCGGTTCAGAATATGTTTTTGCGAATAGCAGGCCAGAGACAGGTGGCGGATGGTGGCGGACAATTCACGATAAAACACCCATTCCCTGTTTTTTTTTGCCCCGTGCAGATCCAGGAAATCTTCAAGGATATGGGAGGTCGTGATCATTTTTGAATATAATTTTTTCGTATATAAAAAATCATCACTGCCCTGTTCAACCACGAACAAGATGCATTTTAAATATTCAAAAGAAAAGATATTGATCTTTTCCTGGAAAGAGATGTCACATTTGGTTGTCATTTAATAAAAGGTCCAGCTTAAAAATAAAAAAGTACGGCCTGATCCGTTGATAAGCCGAATTCTGTTACCTTGTTCCGTTACCGGAACAAGGCCAACGATCATTCATCTTGGATGTACGTTGCCGCACACCTCATGCAACCTACCCGGAAACTCGGACGGACAGCCCTCAATCGTTTCCCTATTTGGTCTTGCAC
>JBNKNP010000192.1:0-4137 GCA_050293905.1 Desulfobacteraceae bacterium
GAACAGGAAAAAATAATGACGGCAATACGTTTCATCTGCTTTCCCCGGAACAAATCCTGCTGGCCCGGGAAAAACAACGAATGGTCGAATTCAAAGATATATTGCAGACGCGCCTGGACGATCCGGGTTTGAAAGGCAATATCAATGAGAAACCAGGCAGACTTTGAACGGTTGAAACAATTTATTTTTTCGGAAACCGGCCTTGTGTATTACCGGGATAAGGAAGCTGAACTCCTGCGCAAACTGGACAGGGCGGTTGAGCGGTCCAAGGCATCGGATTACCGGCAATATCTTGCCATGATTCAGGATGACCAATACCGGCAGTCCGGTGATTTTGACACCCTTGTTTCCGAGCTGACAGTAGGAGAAACCCATTTTTTCCGGGATACGGCATTGTTTTCAGGCTTCCGGGAGATTGTTCTGCCCCGGGTGATCCAAAAGAATGCCGGTCTGAAACGGGTGTGGATATGGAGTGCGGGCTGCGCAACAGGGGAAGAGGTTTATTCGCTGTCCATTCTGATCAACAGATATTTTCCCCAGTTGGACAAAACATGGGACATCCGGATTCTGGGAACGGACATCAACCGGAAATTTTTACAACAGGCCATGACCGGGACCTATACGGCATGGTCTTTTCGGGGGACACCCGAAGAGGTGAAACAGTGCTGTTTCAAGCAGGATGGCGATACCTGGCAGATCCGGCCGGAATTTAAGGAGCGGGTGGCCTTCCAGTATCATAATCTTATCCGGATGCCTTTTCCGTCCGTGTTCCACAGCCTTTTTTCCTTTGATATCATTCTGTGCCGGAATGTGATGATCTATTTTGAACCCCGGGCGATCCAAAAACTGATCCGTCAGTTTCGGGAGTCCCTGGTTCCGGACGGCTGGCTGGCAGTGGGGCATGCCGATCACAATATCAAGTATTTTGACGCCTTTAAAACCGTGATGGGAACAGACACCTCATTTTATCAGAACAGCAAGAATCGTAAGACGATAGCATCGACACCGGGATGGACCTCTGTGGAAAATTCGGACCCCCTTTTTGGACAAACCAGGAACAACCAGGGGAGCAATCCCCTTAAAAAGTCCGGCGTCCGGGTCAAGGTGCCTGCCAAATCCCCGGATAAAGCAAAGAAAACGATAGGGGTTACCGATTACAAGCCGGCTGCTGCCCGGCAGACTGCCGGCCTGAATAAAATCGGACAAACAAATGCCGAGTACCTTATTTCTCGGATCAATCACGGCCAATGGGAGGGCGCGTGGGAGCTGTGCAATGAAATGATTGAAAAAAATCCGCTTGACACCACTCTCCATCTCTTATCCGCTTTCATTTTGGAACATGAGGGGCGGATAACCGATGCAGTCTCTTCTTTGAAAAAAGCGCTCTACCTGGATCGGAAATTTGTAATCGGCCATTATCACCTGGGGCTTTTGTATCAAAATTTAGGTTGGTTCAAAAAGGCGCTAAAATGTTTTGAAAATGTCGTGACCCTGCTCCATGGGATGGATGAAACCCAAATTTTTGAAATAGCAGACAGTATTTCTGCAGCCGAACTGAAATCATTGAGTGAGTTTCACCTGGATGTGCTCTCAGGACAGACGGAGGACGGATGATAAGACCTGCAATTCAGGATGGTGTCGAGAGAAAGGACAGGATGGCGGTTGTCTTTCGTCAGCGGGCCGAAGCGCTCAGCGCAAAAGAGACAAAAGAGCTCCATCAGAGTGGTGGCGATGCCGTGCTGGTTTTCAGCGTGGGTGAAGAACGATATGCCGTCAAACTAAAAGAATTGTCAGGTGTGTTTCCTTTTCAAAACTGTACCCCTGTGCCAATGGCAGTCAGGCAAATCTGCGGAGTCATGAATATCCGCGGTGAAATCTGCTGCATTATGGATCTGGCCGTATTACTGGGAAAGGCGGATTCCAGGGATGAGGGCAATCAGGGATATGTGCTGCTTTTAAAGCCGGGCGGGCTGGGGGTAAAAATCGATCAGGTGTTGCAGACCCGGCTGGTCCGGGAGACGGACCGGGTAAAGGAGAAAAAGGCAAGACATGTGCTGTCCACCATGTTCAGTGAAGCTGTTCTTCAAGGAAATATTGTCCTGTTGAACAGCCATGACATCAACCGATATTCGATTTCACTATTAAAGGGAGATCCTGAACCATGAAATGGAATTTGAAAAACAAATTAATCGGGCTGTTTTTATTAATCGGGCTTGTTCCCTTTCTGGTGATCGGGGGGTACAGCTATTTTAGGGCAAGTGCCTCATTGGAGAGTTCCGTTTTTAACAACCTGTCCTCAATCCGGGATGCCAAAAAGGTTCAGGTGGAAAGATTGTTCAGTGATATCGAAAGAGATATTGCAATGATTTCCAAATCCGAGGATCTACATCAATACATTGCCGATCTGACCCGGTTCCACCAGGAGGCAAAGGTGGAAGACGATGCGGCATTCCCGGTTGAATCGGGAGAATACAAAAAACTGATCACGCCTGAACACACTGTCTATCTGACGTACTATACCAAAAGTTTTGGTTATTTTAACCTGTTTCTTATCTGCAGGGATCACGGCCACGTGATGTATAGTGTTCAAAAGGAAAAGGATTTCGGTACGAACCTGCGGTCCGGTCCATACAGGGAAAGCGCACTGGCCCGTGTCTGGGAAAAGGTCATTACCTCCCAACAGGTAGCGGTAGAGGATTTCAGGCCCTATGCACCTGAAGACGGCCGGCCGGCCTGTTTTATCGGAACCCCGATTCTTGAGCATAGCGGCGACCTTGTCGGGGTGCTGGTCCTAGAACTTCATATTGATACCATCAACCAGGTTATGCAGCAGAGCGCCGGTCTTGGCCGGACCGGCGAAACCTACCTGGTGGGACCGGATCTGTTAATGCGGTCGGATGCCAGGCTGGACCCGGTGAACAGAGGTGTTGCCGCCTCTTTTTTGAACCCTGAAAAAGGGCGTTTGGACACGGATTCGGTACACCAGGCCCTGTCCGGTGAAACCGGGATACGGCATATCCTGGATTACCATGGCAAAGAGGCCTTCAGTGCCTATTCTCCGGTGGATTTTATCGGGCAGCGATGGGCTTTGATAGCGGAAATCGACAAGGACGAAGCCTTGGAAGCCCAGGCGCATCTCAGACAGGCGGTCTGGCTTGTCGGCATGGTGATTGTCATCTCTGTGGTCAGTATTGGTTTTTTCTTTTCCCGTTCGCTCAGCCGGCCTCTCCAGAGGGGGGCACAGAACCTGAACACCACCTCTTCGGAAATCTTTGCCGCCATACAGCAGCAGGCCGGCAGTATGAAAGAACAGGCTGCCGCTGTCCAGCAGACAAGCTCCACCATGGATGAAATCACTGAAACCGGCAACCAGGTGGCACAAAGGGCAAAAGAGGTGGCCCAGTCAGCGGAAGCAGCCAGTGCCGCCAGTGAAATGGGGATTTCTGCGGTGGACGCCACACATGAGGTCATGGAAGCCATCAGAGAACAGGTGGAATTGGTGGCAGGGAATATCGTTGAACTCAGCGAAAAAACCCTGGCCATCGGAAATATTATCACAACGGTGAACGATATCGCCGAACAATCCAATCTCCTGGCGTTGAATGCCTCCATCGAGGCCGTGGGGGCAGGCAGCCAGGGAGAACGGTTTTCCGTGGTGGCCAATGAAATGAAAAATCTGGCGGATCAGGCCAAAGAATCAACCGTGGAGGTGCGCCGTATCCTCAATGAAATACAAAGCGGGATCAATTCTTCGGTGATGTCCACCGAAGAAGCGGTCAAACGTGTGGAAATCGGCCGGTCAAAGTCGGAAGTGGCTGCAGAAACTATCAAACAACTGACCGATACCACTGCTGAGAGCATCAGTGCATTTCAGCAGATCGTGGCCGGTACCGGCCAGCAGCAGATCGGATTGGATCAGGTCACACAGGCCTTAAAGGATATCCACACGGCAACGGAACAGACATCATCGGGAATCGGACAAATTGAGACCGCTATCGGGAACTTAAATGATCTGAGCAGCAGTCTTAAAACCATTATCGGAAGCGATTAAGCAATGGACAGTATCCAGAAAAAAGTCTTTGCCGCATTTGAAAAGGAGCACAAAGCCCTTTTGTCCGCCATCCGCAAAGGGATTCA
>JBNKNP010000193.1:0-3773 GCA_050293905.1 Desulfobacteraceae bacterium
AAGCCGGCCGTCGGCATCATATTCATTGCGCTGGGGAGTATTGCCAGTCGGATCTGTAATGTCTGTTAATAGAAAATTGTTGTAGCCGTATGTCGTGGTATTTCCGTTCCTGTCTGTTGACGATGCAAGTGTACCGTCTGCATTATACGTGTAGGTTAACGTGTTGCCCGCCGGATCCGTAATCTGTGTGATCCGTCCTGAGCCGTCACGGGTGAAGTTCAAAGATTTTCCACTGCTGTGGTTCACACTGTTGCTGTTCAGTGTAAGAACATTGCCGTTGGCATCGGCGATCCTTTTCACTCCGCTGCTGATGTTAATGTCAACAACCTGTCCGGTTCGGGTGGTCAATCTGACGTTTTCAGGTTCATAGGGTTGAAAACCGCTGTCCACAATTTCACCGCCGCCGGAGAGAATATAATTGTCCCCGATGACCGCAAGAGTAGCCCCGGGAATTCCGCCGACCTGTTGATATGAAAAAGACCCTTCACAATAGCCGCCGCCCAGTGGAAAAGTGTTGTTAATGCTGATTTTAGGGATAAATCGATAAAACTCAGTATCTGAAAAACGGATTTCAGTTATATGGTCGAGGGTTTCATAACCGGACTGACAGGTTGGAAGAAAAGATCCGAATGTATTTGCCCATCCTTGGGATACCGGACGATTGTTCCTGTAGGTTCCTGCTTTAACCACTTCAACCGACCAGCCGCGGCCGAAATCTTTTGACTGCGATTTCCGGCGGCTGTCATAAAGACGGTTTACCGAGATGTCGATACCGTCCAGCGGTACTTCAAGCTCAAGAATTTTAAGTGTAAATGACCCTGCTTTGTTTTCTCCGGAAACAAGGAGATCCTGGGTGATACTTGATATTTTCCCACTGTCATCCAGGGCGGACAGCCGAAGCCGGTAGAAACCGTTTTCGAATAACGAACTGTCCACGGCACCAAGTACGCCGTTTGTGACATTCTGGGTTCCAGAGCCAATGATGGAATAATCAGCAGTGTAATCCGGATTAACAATGCCCAGTTCAAGCGTATAATTGGTGAGCTTGAGATCGGATGCGGTCCCGATAACGTTTACTTTTCCGCCGATTTCTTCATTGTTCCCCGGTGTAGTAATCGCAACCAGGGGAGCGCCGTCTAAAATAAAAGCCACCTCATTGCTGGGCTGCCCGCCGGTACTGACGGTGAGCGGACCGGAAGCCGCACCGGCCGGAATGGTGACCACCAGGGTATCAAGGCCGCTGGTATCGTTGACACTTTGAACAACAGCGGAAATGCCGTCAAACAGCACAATGTTGTCACCAATTGTGCTGCCGAATTCATACCCTCTGATGGTAATGGTGTCCCCTTCTTCTCCATTATCCGGTGTGATGCTGGTGATCAGAGGAACACCTTCCAGTAAAAAGAGCAGGGAATTGCTCATTAAGGTGTTTTGGTCAACCCGGATCGCTGACGGATGATCCAACCCGGCAGGGATGGTGACGGTCAGCTCACTGTTGCCGCCATTAACGGATTCTCCGGGCACACTGGTTTCGGTCCCGTCCGGACTGATAAACGTAACAAGATTGTTTGCTGCTGTTGAATCAAATCCGCTGCCGAAAAGGGTCAGCAATTCACTGGCTTGTGCGATAAAAAAGGAGGAGATTGAAAGGGTCGGATTGAGAACTTCACGATTCATAATGGATTCAAAAAGCCTTGCATGGTCTCCTGAATCAATGGTCTGGTCGCCAAACGGTGCTCCCTGGGTTCCGGGTTCCGGTGAAATGTCCGACAGGGCAAGATCCTTGGATTCGCGGGGTGCGGCATCTGATATGAGGGTTTGAGTTAGGTTGTACTGATCCTGAACATCCACCATTCCGTCATCATTAAGGTCTGCCAGCAGTCTGCCGGTGCTAAAAGCTGTGCCTGCCAGGGTAAAACTGAAAGCAGACCCGGAGGTCAGGCTGCCGGCCATATTATAAACAGCTTCATTGCCTTTGCTGCCGGCCGCATTTTCAATGCCGACCGTTGCTGATTTTCCTGTCACAAGCGGCGAAATATCGAGGCCGCTGCCGTCAACCATTGACAGATAGTGGAATTGTATTTCATTGGTGCTTTCAAACAGAACCGCTTGAAACGTCAGTCTGGAATCAGGGTCTGCAACCAGGGGGATGTCTTGATACTGGGTTATAAACTGCCGGTTGGGTGCGGTTCCAAGGGTTTCAAAATAAATTCCGGAGGAGGGATTCAAGGCCGGATTCAAATCATCCCAAAACGGTGCAATCAGCGAATTGGGCGTGGCAGCTGATGGAATCAGCTCATTGTAACGGCTGATGGTGGGTGAAAAGCTTAAATAACCGTTGGACGTAATGGTGATTGTGGTAAAAATGGTGCCGAAGAAAGTAAAATTAAATCCTATAGGGATACCTGCAATTCCGTCTTCATCTGTAAATGTCAGTTTGCTTCCCGTGGTGGAAATATCCACAAAATTGTTCGGAATTTTGTTGGTGGTGTAATCCCCTGGATCAGGCGCAACTCCGGCATGGGCACTGGAGGGAGACAATAGAGAGCCGGCAATGAGATGAACGGCTTTCATTAACTTGTCCGGATGGAATTCATAGGTGTAGGCGCTTGAGATCTGCCCGAAAGGAATGCCTTGAATTATCATAACCCAGACAAGGACCTTAGCAATGAATCTATAAAATCCTTTATTTAAATCCATAGTTCCTCCAAATATATATAGACCAAACCGTCATGCACCGTTTTGTCTTAAATTCAGAGTTCATCCCGGTTCCGGGCTGCACTCCTTAAATTGCAAATTGTTTTTACTTCCCGAGCACTGTTCGATTTTCTCGAACGAAACGGAAAACAACAAAAAACCGTGTCAACCTTTATTTGTCAGGTATAAGCTGTGTTCCGATGAGAATAATAAAAGCAAGTTTTATACCACATCGTGGTATGGGAAAAAGCCTCCAATAACAATATTTATCTAAAAATTGGGTAATTTTTTTCTGTTACATTATTTGCTTAAAAAAGAAAAACTTTTCTTATTTTGTGAAAAAAAATACATAATTTACTTCCTGCATCTTTTCCGGACTAGGATTCTCAGTCCTCACCCGGCAAAGAGAAAGATTTGAAGATCTGATCAGGAGCGGGACAGCCTTTCTTTTTTTTGTCGAGAAAAAATATACAAAGGAATTGAAATCGGTTATACTTCTGCATGTAAAATAACCGGCAGGCGGTAAATTTTAATCAATGCAGCTTAATGCTCATGCCCGACAGAACCTGTAATTTTATAAAAAAGGAGCCGAAAATGAAGTATATTCGATTCATTACAACGGGGTTGTGTTTTTGTTTTGTTCTGACTTTTTTTGCAGACCCGGCCGTTGCAGATCAAGCATCTTCTCTTAAAAGCAACCATGACATTCTTTCAATTAAAAATGAGTTGAAACGAACCTATCAAATGGGTCAGATGTTCTTAGAAAAAAGCCAGAACCCTGACGGATCATGGTCCAATCCAGGCTATCCAGCCATTACCGGACTGGTTACCTATGCATTTTTGACATCGCCCAAGTATCTTCATGCCAAGAAAAAACCGGATTTTATACAGAAGGCTTTGGATTTTATTGTTCAAAATGCCCATGAAAACGGTGCAATTTATAAAGAAGGGCTGCCCAACTATAATACAGCCATCTGCATTAATGCTCTGGTGGCAGCCAATGAAACCAAATATCATCCTTATATACTACGAGCGAGGCAATACCTGGCATCATTGCAGATGGATGCCGGAAAAAA
>JBNKNP010000194.1:0-22153 GCA_050293905.1 Desulfobacteraceae bacterium
TGGAGACGTACACCAGTCTGTTCCTGCCCCAAAGGATTTGGGAATACGGGGTCCGGGCAGTAGAGAATCCTCCCATGAGCATGGATGAATACTTCTATTTTATCAGCGAAGGAATGGCCCTGAACCCCTATGTCAGGTTCATGACCCAGCTGATGTATAAAGTAAAAAAGTCAGGGATTGCCGGTTTGATCAACAGCCAGGGATTTGTAGACAGATTCATTGATTTTGACCGGCTTTTTAAAAGCGATAAAATCGTTTACCTGAATGCCTACGATCTTTCAAAAAAGCAGGCGGCGCTTTTTATCAACCAAAAGAATCACAAATTCAACGATATCGATGCTGATGCGCTCATGGCCGGATCAAGTGTCCTTCACTATACTGAGAACCGAACCATTGACGGGAAGAAAAACAGATATTGCGAAGGGGCTGTCATTGATACGGTCAGCCTTGATGTCCTTTTGGACGAACATCCGGATCTTGATGAGATATGGGTTATCAAAATTGCAGATTACAAAGAGGCAAACCCGCCGAAAAACCTGATAGATTCCGCTTTGGTCGGCGTCATGCTGCCATTTAACACCATATCCGACGACGATATCCGGCTGTTTGCCATGAAACTGAAGGATCATAACCGTAAATCCAAAAAGAAAATCGATTTTATCAATATCCCTATGGAATATGCCAATGTCAATTATCACTGGAATCATTCCAACCTGAAAGAGGGGATAGAAACCGGCTACAGGGGTACCCTGGATGTCCTGGACCAGTACGGCGCAAATTGAACGATTTTGTTGGAGGAAAGAGCGTGAAATCTTTTATGATCGTTTTTTGGGTATTGTTTTATTTACAGGGGAGTATCTCTTTTTCCCATGCCGGGGAAAACACGGCCCCGGCAGATTTTATATTAAAGGTCGGATATTTTGATTTCCCCGGCCTGACCGTTACGGATGCAACAGGGAAACCCGGCGGCCTGGTGAATGAAATCACCATCAAAACCCTTGAAAACACCGATATCAACTATACCATCAAGCAGTATCCGGCAGCACGGTTCTATGAATACCTGTCAGAAGGTAAAATTCATCTGTTCAACGGGGTAAGCACCATTCCCATTGTTAAACAATCCACAATTTCAAGCGATATTCCGTTATTCACCCTTGAAATGAGAATTTATCATACAAAAGATAAAAAAACAGTCCGGCAAAAAGAGGCGCTTACCGGTCATTCCGTTATCCTCGTCAGAGGATTTACCTATAAGGACTGGGGGGCATGGGTTAAAGATCCTGCAAACAAGGTTGAATTCTATGAAACCGATTCCCATGAGGCAGCTTTTGCCATGCTGAAAAGACAACGGGGTGACTATCTATTGAATTACAAGCATATTGACCGGAATATTCTCAAAGAAGTAAAAATCGATGACCTGCATATCGAGCCGTTATTTCGCTGGGAATGTTCATTTAACATCTCCAGGAACACACCGGGTGCGGCACAATTGTTAAAAAAACTGGAGAAAAGCTATCAGGAGCTGATACGGACCGGGAAACTGGAAACGTATTAGTATCGTCATTGGGTTGATATCTCATGTTTACCCGAAATATTTCCATTTCAAGGATTGTTACTTTCACCCTTGTCGGTGTGACCATGTTTGTCATGATCGTTTACGGAATTGTTGATTATTCCCGTGACTTTCATACCCAGAAAAGGGAACTGCATCTCAAGCTTGACACTTTCAGCAGCCAGATATCCCTTGCCATTGGGAATCCCATGTGGACATTAAACTTTTCCGACATTGTAAAGATCATGGAAAGCTTTATGAAAAACAAGGAGATCCATGCGGTTTTCGCAGAAGAGGAAGAGCGGTTCATCGGACTTGTCAGAGGTGAGGATAACCGGATTGAACGGTTTTATAAAGAGCTGGATCCGGCTAAACTTCTCTTTGCAAAGACCGATATTTTGTTCAAGGGAAAAAAGATCGGGATTCTGGGTATATATCTAACCGACAAGTATATGAAAGAAAACCTGAAACACTCTCTTTTCAACCTGATTATCACCTTTATTCTCCTTGTATTCGCCCTTGTTATTTTTCTTTTGCTTGTCTTGAAATATACGGTGTTCTCTCCGCTGGGAAAAATAGAAAATTATGCCACACGCATGAGTCTGTCCAAGGGCGTTGACGAAAGCGCTATCCAGGGTAAAGGGTTTGTAAAGGAATTTTACAGTTTAAAACATTCCATTGAGGATATGGTATCCCAGATCAGATCCCGGTATAAAGAGCTTGAACGGTCCAGGGCCGCACTTGGAGAGGCGGAAAAAAAATATCGCAGTATTGTTAACAACGCCACCCAGGGTATTTTCCAGACATCAAAACAAGGCCGCCTGATCATGGCAAATCCTGCCATGGCAGATATCATGGGGTTCGATTCCCCTGAAGAGATGATGACAAGTGTGGTCTCTGTCAGAAAAAGCTTTTATGTCAATCCTTCCCATCGAACGAAGCTGCAAACACTTATCACCAGACAGGGAGCTGTCAAAGGCTTTGAAACCCGATTTTTTAAAAAGGATAAAAGCCGGATCCATGTTTCCATTAATATCCACCCCGTTTTCGATGATGATGGAAACTTTTTGTACTATGAAGGCATGCTGGAGGATATTACCCAAAAGAAAAAGGCCCAGGAATTGAAAATCGCAAAAGAGGCGGCTGAGTCGGCCAATCTGGCAAAATCAGAATTTATCGCCAATATGAGCCATGAGATCAGAACCCCTTTGAATGCGATCCTGGGGTTTGGAGAGCTGTTGTCGTCTGCCGTGGCCGACCCGCAGCAAAGAAGTTATCTGGAATCCATTAGAACAGCAGGGAACACCCTTCTCACGTTAATCAACGATATCCTTGACCTTTCAAAGTTAGAGGCCGGCATGATGGCGGTGAAAAATGAACCGGTCCACTTGAAATCCGTGTTCATTGAAATAGAACGGATTTTCAAGGAAATCCTCCGCTCCAAAGGGATAGCGTTTGATACCGTTCTGGATGATAATGTGCCGGATTATCTTTTTCTTGATGAAACCCGGATTCGGCAGATTCTATTGAATCTTGTGGGAAACGCCGTCAAGTTTACCAAACAGGGCCATATTAAAATTACTGCCCAAAGAGTGGATGCTTTGGAAGATGAAAAACACCTTAAGCTTGCCATCATTGTAGAAGATACCGGCATAGGAATCGATCCGGAAAACAAAGAGATGATTTTTGAATCGTTCCGGCAGTTTGACAACAGTGAAGTTAAAACCCATGGCGGCACCGGCCTCGGGTTGGCTATATGCAGGAGATTGACCGAGTCCATGAACGGACAAATTTCGGTTTCAAGCACCAAAGGACAGGGCAGTGTATTTAAAATCATCCTGAACAAGGTGGAATTCTCATCCCAGCCCCATGATGTTATCAGGGGGGATGACCAGTTGACGGTTGGAAAGATTTTGTTTAAAAATCAGAAGATTCTGGTTGTGGATGATGTGGAAAGCAACCAATATTATTTAAAGGAACTGTTGACCAGAATAAACCTGGGTGTCTTTCTTGCCCAAAATGGAAAACAGGCTGTTTATGAGGCAAAAAAACACCAGCCGGACTTGATTATCATGGACATTAGAATGCCTGTGATGGATGGTGAAACTGCCGCAAAAAAAATTAAGGCGGCTGCAGAAACAGACAAAATACCCATCATCGCTTTTACCGCAAGTATTATGGTGGAAGAAAAAAAACGTCTGCTTGAAGCCGGTTTTGACGGCTTCATCGGCAAACCGGCCAACGTCCATAAGCTGCTGGATGAGATCGCACGATTTCTTGACCATGATATATTCCCTGCAAAGGAAAAGGTACCGGATGATATTGAAACCACTGAGGAACTTCAGGACATCAAAAATCCATCTGAGTTGATATCTGCCATAAACCAAACCATTCTTCCCACCTGCCGGCTTTTGGAAGAGACCCTGGTGATCGGATCTGTTAACCAGTTCTCTGAAACTTTGTCTGATCTTGGTAAAAAACATCATGCACAACTTCTGATAAACTTCAGCAAAGACCTGGATACTTTGGTGGAAATATTTGATATCGTGAATATCAAACGAAAACTTCAACAATTTCCCAAAACAGCAGAGCACTTGATTAAAACAGCCCAAAAGATCTATTGATCTGCCCGGAGATCCATAAGGCCATTTTTCTTTTTAAAATCCGGGGGGTTACCTCTTTGTAGATCATCAAGATTGGAGAGGGTAACACTTTCTGCATGGATGCAGCAGACCATGTTAAAAATTTTCATCATCGTCAAACGCGATCACCTGGTCAGGCCTGATTTCGTTTCCATGCCCGGAAGGCCTTTTTAAACGTTCCGGCTTGGGGGAAACTTTCCCTGCTGCGCTCCGGACATTCAGGGCAGCATCCTGTGCACTTTTTCCAGTGACAAGTTCAACCATTTTACCCACGTAGTCTTTAAGCTTTTCAGCCTGGGAGCGCATCTCTTCAGAGGCAGATGCGGATTCCTCGGCATTGGCTGCATTCTGCTGAACCACTTTGTCCATTTCCATTACAGCAAGATTTACCTGTTCAATGCCGCTGGCCTGTTCTTTGGATGCAACCGAGATCTCGGAAATGATTGCCCCGACCTTTGCAGAACTTTGTGCCACGTCGGCAAAATCATCATTGGTGGTTGAGACTAGTTCAGACCCGTCTCTGACCTTTTTAACGGTTTCTTCTATCAACCGGGCGGTATCCTTGGCCGCATCTGCCGCTCTCATGGCAAGATTTCTGACTTCATCAGCCACTACGGCAAATCCGGCTCCTGCCTCACCGGCACGGGCGGCTTCAACTGCGGCATTCAGTGCCAGCAGGTTGGTCTGGAAAGCAATCTCATCAATGGTTTTGATAATGTCTGATGTTTTTTCACTGGCCGTGGAAATATCCTGCATGGACTGTGCAAGCCGGCCCATGGATGTGTTGGCTGTGCCCACCACCTGAATGGTCTCTTTCATCAGATTGTCGGCATGGCCTGCATGCTGGGTATTGCTTTTTGTTACGGCCGCCATCTCCTCCATGGAGGCAGATGTCTCTTCAATGGAGGCGGCCTGTTCAGAGGCCCCTTCTGCAAGGGACTGACTGGATGATGAGAGTTGACCTGCGGCTGAGGCTACCTGGTTTGATGCTGAATTCAAGCCTTCAATGACCCGGGTCAGGGTTTTTGACAGATTCCTCCCGATATAAAAGCTGACAAGGATCATCCCGATAATAACGACCATGGAGGCAATCCCGATGACCCAGACCCGTTTGAGAAGTGCTCTGGCGGCAATGGAATTGCTGACCACCTCTTTTTCGCTGATTTCAGCCAGCAGTGCCCAGATGGTATGCCCGACGCTGACAGGTGCATAGGCACAAAGAACGATCCGGTCATTGTAATCTGTTATGATCTTTTGGCCGGTTCTGCCTTCAAGCGCCTCACTAACACCAGCTGTTTTTACACTGCCGGAAGAGGGGTCGGCAAAGGAGGCTGAAACCGAATGATTTGCCTGGTCCCGCCAGGAATCACACCGCATCAGGTGATCCGGCCCCACAAGATAGGTTTCTCCGGTCTCTCCCATGCCTTCTCTTTGCTGCATGATTTTATTGATGGCCTCAAGTGAAATCTGCAGGGCTGCTACAATTTCCACTTTGTTGTCATGAATAACCGGCTGGGCAATAAAGGCCGCAGGCTCGTTGTTGCTGGGGGCGTAGGGGGCAAAATCAGCCAGACCGAACTTCCGGGTGTCAAGAACTTGTTTGACCAGTTTTCCCAGATTGGAACTGCGGTATTTGCCGGTCAGCAAATTGGTCTGAAAATCAGCTTCCCTGGCAACAGTATAAAAGGCATACCCGTCTGCATTAATGAGGAACAGATCGTAATACCCAAACTTTTCCTTGTATGCTGCAAAAAACTCCTGGTTGTCGGCATTCTTGGGGCTGAAAGCTTCAGCCACATCAATTTCCGCTAAAAGCCCCCAGGTCAGGCTGCCGAATTTAACAGGCATATAAGCTGAAAGCACTGGATTCCCATTGTAATCAATAACCACCTTTGCTCCGGTTTTTCCTGAAAAAACCGCATCAACGGCATCTGTGTCCACCCTGCCGCTGTCCGGATGCTTAAATGACGCGGCCACACTATGACGTTCCGGGTCCAGGTAAGAGTCCGACCGCATCAGGTGATCCGGGCCCACAAGATACGTCTCTCCGGTTTCACCCAGCCCGTCGCGCTCATTCATGATGGCATTGAGGCGGTCTATGGGCATCTGAAACATGGCAATTCCAATTTTTTTGCCATTGGAAAAAATCGGTGATGCGATAAATCCGGCCGGTGCTTCATAAGAAGGCGTGTATCTGGCATAATCCACCAGGACAACGGCATCCCTGATATTGGCTGCATTCGCTTTTTGAAAGGCCTTTCCAAAATTGGTTCCGGCATAGGGTCCGTTGATCAGCGATGTGCTGTAGTCCAGTTCCTTAAATACAGAATAAACAATATCCCCGGATTCCGGGTCAACCAGGAAAATATCGTAAAAACCGAATTTTTCCAGATAACTTTTAATGATGGGATGAATGCGGGCATGCAGTTCGCTGTAGCTGGAACTGTCATTGGAGCGTTCAAGAAGATGCTTTGACCCCAGAGGGTTTTTGTTGGCCCGGATGTAATGATACTGCAGGGCAATGGAATCATCATCCAGCTGGTTGAAGAATCTTTGTGCGTCAGGGGATTCATCCTGGTTCTGATTTTGATATTCTTGGCTGAATTCGTTGGTGTAATAAGTAAAAAGTTCCTGCCGCATCTGCTTCAGCTCAGCCGGTGAAATATTATTTTCCCTGTGAAAGCGGGTAAAGGTATCACTGAATTCCTGCATGGCATCGACAATCATTTTGCTTTCGGAAAAGGTAAGTATCTGGTTCTCGATGGTTTTAAAATAATGTTCCACTGCTGAATGCTTAATTCCCCTGACCGCCGTCAGCTTGTCAAATGCATTTTTTCGAAATGTCCCGACCGTCTCAACCAGAACGTCCATTTCCCCTTGCCGTTCTTTGAAAAAACGTTCAATTTCACCTTTTTTAATTTCCCGGATCGAAATAAGCTGCTCGAATTTATCCTGGATAAAAGAGTGCCTTGCCGTATTGACGGCCATGATACCCATGATGACAAACGGGATTATGGCCACCAGGGAAAAAATAACAGTGTTTAAGCCCAGTTTTTTACCGATAGACAGCTTCATGTTTTTTCCCTCCAAAAAGATTGCCGGTCACCTATCTAAAAAACAGGCCCCAACATTGTAAAATATAGAGCAGGATATGATTGTAAAAAAAATGAGATGCCTGTGAATGACGGCTGACATGAGTTTGTGAGATAAAGAGACATCCGGATAAGAAGGTCATCTCAGGTATTTTCAATAAAGCATAAATTTATATTTAATTCAATGTCAAAAGTATATCCAATCTTGGGGAATTGTTAAAAATTGAGATTGTGTAAAAAGCGTTTCCCGCCCGGTGGCAGATAATTACCGCTCTTGAAGTTTTTCTACAGGCCTGTATAATCCCGGGCAGCATCAGTTTGTATTGCAAAATGGTTATATGGCCTGCACAAGGAAATTGCCATTACTTTTAAATCAGTGGGAGGGCGTTCATGAGTCTGTTTCAGCGTGTGCTTATGGTTGATCCGTCAACCGGTTTCTACAAGATGAGAAAATACGGTTTTGACCGCTATTTCGGGCCGGTGGATTTAGGTATTCATCTCGCTGTGGAATACCAAAGCCTTAACTTTGGTGTCGGTATTTTTGCAGGCTCAATTTTTCCCGGCTCGAACCGCCTGGTGGTGACCGGCTTCTCCCCCTGCTGGCAGGGTCACTACATCAGTTCCATGGGAGGGGCAGGACTGGTGTTCGATAACCTCGGCATCAACATGCTCAGTCTCATGGGTAAAGCCCCGGTGCCATCGGTTCTTTGTCTCAACCGCAAACACGGTGAAGAGATCGAAACAGACGTGGTGGCTATAGATGTCGAGGAGATCTGGAATTCAGGCCGTACAGGGGTGTATTCCCTCACAGACCGGGTCTATGAAATGTTTGCCGGGCGCTATGAGAATGACCCGCGGATTCTCGCCACCGGCCCTGCGGCAATGCACACCGACATGGGCGGAATCATGTCGGTGCCGATCAAGAAGGGCAGGATCAGTCACGTGGATACTTGGGCGGGACGCGGGGGCTTTGGCAGCGCTATGCTGCAAAAACACGGCATTGTTGCGATCATTTACGGCGGTACACTGGTGGACGAGGACTTCCGCGATAAAAAGGTTGCCGACGAGTGGTTTCAAAATAAGTACAGTCAGCGCCTAATGGAGAAGGACCAGGAAGTGACCACTAAATACCGCTATGACGAAAAGTTGGAGACCGGCGGCACCCTCGGCGTCAACTACACCGGTATGGGCGGAAGGATCTTGGCGTTTAACTACCGGACCATTTTCTGGAGCGAGGAAAAGCGCCGGGCTCTGCACCGGGACATGGTGCTCGGCCACTACCTTGAGCAGTTTAACAAGGAGACCATCCGCAAAAAGCAGCAGGCTACCTGCGGTGAGCCCTGTGCGGCCGTGTGCAAAAAGATGAACGGCATCTATAAGAAGGATTACGAACCCTACCAGACCATGGGACCTTTATGCGGCATTTTTGATCAGCGGGCAGCGGAAAAACTCAACCACCACTGCGATGCCATGGGATTTGACGCCATTTCCGGTGGTGGAGTTCTTGCCTGGCTGATGGACCTGTTAGATAGCAAGCTGTTGACCCCTGAAGAGATAGGCGTCACCCGTCTGCCGCGCTGGGAAGTGTCAGGGTTCGATGTGGTCAAGGATTCGATGCACAACGCAGAACTCGGCTGTGAAATCATCGACGCCATCCTCGGGCGGCGCGGTATACTCGATCTGCGTGAGGGTGTTCGAAAGTGGAGCCGCATTCACTCGACCAATAAGGACGCCGTCCTGCATGATCATATGGTCTATACAGCCTTCAGCCGCAGGGGCTGGATGGTGCCGAACCAGTACTGGGTATCCGGGGTGCTCGCTCCCATGGCCATCATGGGCAAGTACTACATGGTCTACAGCCACGATTTCGTTCCACCGCGCACCCTGGGTCGTATGTGCGCTGAGCGAATGAAAAATGAACTCATCCTTGATAATCTTGGGATCTGCCGCTTTCACCGTGGTTGGGCCGAGGAGATGCTGCCGGAGATTATGGGTTCACTTTACGGCTGCAAGGAAGCTTTCCTGCGTGCCATAGAAGTGCTCGCGAGCCGACTGAACAGTCGCAATAGCCCTGTTTTCTGGGAATCAAAACGCAACATCGACTATCTGCACACATTTCTTTGCCGGAAACAAGAGATTGATCATGAGCAGGATCCCCGGCTGGCTGAGTGGCTTGCCCAATTCGAGGCGGACAAGACCGAAGCTGCACGAAAGTTCTGGTATCAAATCCTGATGGGGATAGACGAAAGCCTGAAAGAATTTTTTTAAGGGACAGGATTTGGCCTGGCTGATATATAAAAAAAAGCCGAATACGAATAGTGCACGTTATTGCACTATTGCACTATTGCACGATCCAGACCGTGCAGTCCCTGGCTGAGTGAATAATGGCGTTGGATACGCTGCCGAACATGAATTCTTCCGCCTTGGACACACTCCTGCGGCCGATAACTATCGTTCCGAAACCTTCCATGCCGGCGGCATAAAGGATATCCCGGGCAATGCTCGTTCCCAGGCTGCAAAATGGCGGATCACCGGTCAGGGGAGAGCGGCAGCTCTCGATATAGTCAGCCTGCACTTTTTCATCCGGGATATCCAGTTCGATGAATTTCTGCCGGGCGTCGGCCAATAGGGTTTTAATCTGTTCCCGGCGCTTGATGCAGGCATTTTTCCAGTCTTCCTCATTTGCAAAAAAATCTCGGTCTGGCAGCTGCTCAATGGACAGCAGCTTGATCTCATACCGGCCATACCCTTTCATGAGTTCAGCTACATAATCAATACACCGTTTCGAGCTTTCAGAGCCGTCAATGGCCACGAGTATCTTATTTGCGTTCATCATTCCCTCCTGATCAATGCGGTTTGTTCTGTAAATCCCTTCTGACGGATGGATGCCGACAGCAGGACAAAGTTTCAGCCAATACAGTCAACGCAGGGTTTCAGGTCACTTAAGAACTCTTCTACAGTGTCATAGTAAACGTTGGCGCTTCCGGAAAAATGCATAAGTATCCAGTTCAGATCTTCTGGGATATAGGAAAAAAGTTTTCGCAGGTTGGCCAGGCGGTTTTTAAACACCAGCAGAAAATCCCCTTGTTCCAGGGAGGGTATCTGCTTTCTCTTCGCAGTCATGGCCTGAATATCCTGAAAACTGTAAAACCCCATCCCCGTCAGGTACAGCAGCAGCCCGCCAAGGCCGAAAACATCCATGCCGAAAGGGTTTTCGTTAAAATTAAATGTATAGTCAAAATCGATCCAGACGTAATCGTCGCTGCCGCTTGACACCCAGAGATGATCCCGCCGGATATCGCCGTGCTTTTCCCCGTTTTCGTGTAAATATTGAATGGCTTCGCAGGCTTTGATGAACTTTTTCAGGATTCCGGGCAGATGATCATGAAAATAAGTCCTGTGGTCCATATCCAGTTTGTATACCCAGTTGTCCAGCCTTTTTCCGCGAACAATATCCAGAATACGGACATTATTGCCTTTTTCGTCTTCAGTTGAGGTGCCCTGCATAAACCGGTGGTCTCCATGAACAAGATCAAGAATACGGGCTTCTTTCCCGGGACTTCTGTAACATGGGATTTTTAATTGCCCCATCTTGTAGGAAAACTCTTCGTAAAAAACGAGCTTCAGGATACAGCGTTTCCCGGATTCAAGGTGTCTGCAGCGCTTTACCCAGTATTTTGGATCTTCTATGCCGAAGCTTCTTTCCTGTTCATCCCGGAAAACCAGGTAGTGCTGGTCCTGGAGGCGAATGATATCACCGCTGGTAATGCCCATGAAATCGCTGGTGTCCGTGACGACCTTCCCGTACCGGTCCACATAAGTGTCGGGTTGAAGGCGGTCCAGAATTTGCTTGACGGTTTCAGGCATATTGCCTCCCATGGTATACACTCTATAATAGTTATTATCCGGGGAAAATGCAATCACAGGGCAGAAAGAATGTTTTTAACATTGCAGTAAAGAAAAATTCCATTCTTGTTTGAAAGAAACGGCGTAAAACAGGCGTTGAACTCAGTGCAACAGGGAAAACCACATTCTTACAGCAGCAGCCGCTATTAGAAAAGCTAAAATCCTCCGAAGCCGTAGAACCGATATTTTGGAACTGACATATCCGCCAAGGGATGCAGAGGGAATTACCGTAAGAAGGATGGGAATGGTCAATATCCATTGTATCTGTCCTGTTGCCGCCTTGGCAATAAAAGCTGCCATGGAAGATAACATTACAATGGCTAAATTGCTGCCAATAGCAATTCTGGTCGGTATTCTTATAAATGAACTCATTAAGGGGATCAGGATAAAAGATCCGCCCTGCCCAACCATGCCGCCCAGAAGACCGACGCCCGAGGCCACACTCACGGCCCTTAGCCATCTGAAAGATAGGGTTGACACATCTGGTTTTTCAGGATCGTTTCCAGGGGGGGGCAGCATCAGTACGGCAGCTGCGAAAGCAAGGCAGGCAAAGATAAACAATAAAATCTCATTTGCGATAAAGCCGGAGATAATTCCGCCGATACCTGCTGCAATAAAAATTGCAGTGCCCATGCACAGGGAAAGTTTGCCACTGACAAACCTGAATTTCCGATGGACTAAGACACCCCCGGTACAGGCCAGCAGGCCCTGCACAATGGTCAGCCCGGCCACATCACGCATGACAAGCGGTTCAAAGCCAAATAATGGCGGGATATACAAAAGGAGCGGGCCAAGGATGATACCGCCGCCGATGCCGAGCAGACCGGATAAAAAACCTGTTATCATGCTGAGGCCGCCGATGACAAAATAAAGTTCCATTCTTTTTATACAATGGTAATTCCAACAGGATCGGCTGTCACGATTCCAACCTTTTGGGCCACAGCAACACCAGATGTCTTTAAGGCGGTAATTAATTCTGTACTTTGGGATTCCGGCAAAGACAATAACAGCCCCCCTGACGTCTGGGGATCAAAAAGCAATTGGTTTTCCGGTTTTGACAAAGAGGTCTGTATCTCAAAACGATAATTATTCACCATCTGATGATTCCCCTTGTTGCTGCCGGTTGTTTCCCCTTTTTTATACATTTCCAGGGCATACGGATAGATCGGCAGCGCTTTGAAATCAACAACCACGCCTGCATTACACCCAAGAGATATCTCAAGAAGATGACCCAGAATGCCGAATCCAGTGATGTCTGTACAGGCATGGATATCAAACCTGAGTGCTGTTTTTATTGCCATATCATTCAACGCGGCGATCACGGGCAACACATCCTGTTCCAGGTCCTTAAATGGTAATTTCCCGGAACGTACCGCATTAAACAGCACCCCGGAACCAATGGGCTTGGTGAGAATCAATGCATCACCCGGTTTTGACCCAGCATTGGTGATCACCCGCTTTGGATCAACAATGCCATTGACACACAGACCATATTTGGGTTCTTCATCATCAACAGTATGACCGCCAACCAGACAGGCGCCGGCTTCCATTACCTTGTCATGCCCACCCCTTAAAATATCATGCAGTATCCCCATATCAAGTTTTCCGGCCGGAAACATGACAACATTCAATGCTGTAACCGGTTTGCCGCCCATTGAATATACATCCGAGATGGAATTGGCAGCAGCAATCTGGCCGAACCAATACGGGTCATCAACCGGCGGGGTGATAAAATCAACCGTATTGATCATGGCTGTCTCATCAGACAACTGATAAACGGCTGCATCATCAGATGTTTCAATGCCCACCAGAAGATTGGGGTCAGACGGTGGCGTAAGCCCCTTTAACGCATCCGACAGATCCGTCGGACTGATTTTAGCCGCTCAGCCGCAGGTTCTTGCAAGACCGGTTAATGTTTTTTTCTTAAAAAACTGCATCAACGGTTTCCTTTTCCATGAGCAGGACCTTGAATGGCAAATGGGTAAAGTCCAGCGTTTTTTGTTCAATATTTTCGAAAATGTTGTGCCATTGTTTTAATATCTTAAATTCGGCAATAATGCCAACGCTGATTTTGAAATTTTTGTCAGGTTGTTCAATGAACCGTATTTTGCTCAAGACAGGCGCCAAATGCCTTTTTGATATGCTCGGCAAGAGAATCCACAACACAATTATCAGATTCCGGATTGCGATGGAGCAGGAAAGATGCATTGGGCAGCGGCGGAAATCCCTCTTCCCGGCTCAGCTGCCGCATGCCTGCCGGAACAATGCTCTGACTGATGGCAGTGACGGCAAGCCCGGCAGTGACAGCGGCCTGGAGCCCCATAATACTGGGGCTGGTATAGGCTATCCGGTAATCGATTCCAGCTTGTTCCAGTGCTTTAATAGCCCAGCTTCTGCAATAGCAGTCATCCGGGAAAAGGGCCAGGGGCAGCGGTGACTCTTCATGCTGGCAATGCTGTTCAGAAGTAACCCAGACAGTTGGATCCTGTTTTAAGAGCGTGCTGTTTTCAACCTCGGCAACGGGTGACGTGGTCATGGCAAGGTCCAGTTCCCGGCGGCCCATCCTTGCCAGCAGCTGGTGGCTTGGTTCACAGGTGACTTCCACCTGTACCCTGGGGTGGGTGCGCGAAAAACCGGCAAGGATTTCAGGAAGGAAACGCGCCGCATAATCGTCCGGCAATCCGATGCTGGTCAGACCGCTCAATTCAGGTTTTTTAAAATGCAATACAGCTTCCTCATTCAGTTTGAGGATTTTGCGTGCATAGCTGAGCAGGGTCAGGCCGTCGGCTGTTAATTTTAAGTTCCGGCTGTCCCGCTTCAGCAAAGGTTTTTCGATCAATTCTTCAAGCCGTTTGATCTGCATGCTGACGGCTGACTGGGTCCGGCCGATCTGATCACCTGCCTGGCTGAAACTTTTGCTGTCGGCAATGGCTGTGAACGTCCTTAACAGCTCCATGGGGATATTTGTGGACATGGCTGCTCCTTAACTATCAATATTTTTGATATTAACTATTAAAACAATTCGTTTGTTTGATCAATAGTTTTATTTTATATATGGATTATTCTTTATCAACTCATTCAGTGGAGGAAAGATGATGATTTCACAAGAATGTCGGCATGACTGCTCAAGTCAGCCCCTTTATTGTATTTTACTCCGGTTTTGGCAGTTTGTTAAAAAGACCTTTCAGCGGTATGAACAGTGGGCGCAGATGAAACATCAGCACCGGCAGCTGCTGGAAATGGATGATCGATTGCTCAAAGATATCGGCCTGAGCCGTGCCGATGCCGTGAGAATCACCCAAGGTCATCATTTGTGGCGTTTTCTGTTTGAAAAAGACAAATAAAATGAAGCAGGGATAACCGTCTTGAGATAGAACAATCGTAAATAAATTATTCTTGACGATAATTACGCGAACGATTACAATTTAAACAATATTGAATCACGTATTCTTCTCTATCTGAATGTGGCTGCGTTTCCGGGTGCGAAAAAATCACAGGCTTCTCTAATCTGAAAACATAAAAAAAGGAGAAGGGCGATGCGAATTGAACCAAGCAAAATATTATGTGCCGTGGATTTTTCCGAGTATGGGCCGATGGTCATGGCATATGGCAAGGCGTTATCCAAACAGTTCGACGCCAGGCTTTATCTCTGCCATGTCGTTTCGGCAGGATACCTGGTTTCAGATCACATGACCCCGTATATTGATTATGTCGGCCTTGAGGCTGAACGGATCAGAGATTCTCAGGACCGGCTTGAAGAAATGGCAAAGGACTTGGGGATAGATTGTGATGTTTTTGTGACCAACGGTGAACCGGCTGAAGTGATTAACTATATGGTTGAAGAAAATAGTATAGATCTGGTTATCGCAGCAACCCATGGCGGATCAGGTTTTCGCAGGTTTCTTGTCGGTTCTGTCACGGACAGGCTGGTCAAAATTCTTGGCTGTCCTTTGCTGGTCCTTCGACCGGGAGAGCAACCGGAAGATGTTTCAGTAATTGATAGTCTGAAGTTTGAACGCATTCTTGTGGGGTGTGATTTTTCACCGGATTCAAAACAGGCTGTTGATTATGCGCTAAGCCTGGCCCAGGAATTTGAAGCTCAATTACACCTGGCCCATGTGATTCGTCTCATGGAAAAAGAACCCTTCTGGGGTGCGGATGATCTGCAATCAGCCAAAGACGGGATCAGTGCATGGAATTTACATGGCGACCTGAATCCCCGGATCAAACCGACCGGCACTGAAACCGGGAAAAAAACAAGTGTCCTGGAAGAAATTGAAAAGCAGCTGCTCAGTCTTGTTCCTGAAGACTGTCAACACTGGTGTACACCGGTAACCGCGATACTTGAGGGCCAGCCCTACAGGGAAATGATTGACTATGCCGATAAAAAGAAGGTGGATCTCATGGTTTTAGGGATTCATGGCCATAATTTTCTTGAAAGAGTTATTGTCGGTTCCACCACGGATCGTGTGATTTCCAGGGCAAATTGTCCTGTGCTTGCCGTCCGTACACCGGGTAAACCCGCTAAATAGGAAGCCCAGCCTTGTTTTAATATGTTTAATGGGCCTGGGCCCAGTTCTCACCTGTACCGAAATTAACTTTTAACGGTACTTTCAGTGGATGGACATTTTCCATGACTTCTCTTGCCAGGTCCATGAGCTGCTCTGTTTCGTCATTCGGGCATTCAAAAATAATTTCATCATGGACGGACAACAGCATTTTTGCGGCAAGCCTGTTTTTTTTCAAGGCAGTTTCCATATGGATCATGGCCAGCTTGATCAGGTCGGCAGCGCTGCCCTGTATGGGCGTGTTCACTGCTGCCCGCTGGGCAAAATTACGGAGATTGACATTGGAAGAATTGATGTCATCCAGTCGTCTTTTTCTGCCGAAAATCGTATGAACCTCACCAGTCTCTTTTGTCTGCTCAATGGTGGTGTCAATAAAGTGTTTTACACCGGCGTACCGTTTGAAATAACTGTCAATATAAGCAGTCGCCATTTTTCGGCTGATGTTGAGTTCATTGGCCAGCCGAAAGGCGCTCATGCCGTATACGATCCCGAAATTGATGGCCTTTGCCTGGTTTCTTAAATCCTGGGTTACAAATTCCGGCAGGACCTGGAAAACTTCCAGGGCGGTCCTTTTATGGATATCCTCATCATTGTTAAAGGCCTCGATAAGGATGGCATCGTCGGCACAATGGGCCAGGACCCGCAGTTCGATCTGGGAATAGTCTGCGGAAACAAGGGTACATCCCTCTTTTGGAATAAAGGCTTTTCGAATGTTGCGGCCTTCTTCTTTTCTGATGGGAATGTTCTGGAGGTTGGGGTTGGAACTGCTCAGCCTTCCTGTCACGGTGATGGTCTGGTTGAATGAGGTATGAATCCGGCCGGTCTCTTTGTTGATGAGCTGCTGAAGGGCATCTACATAGGTCGACTTAAGCTTGCCAAGCGTCCTGTACCGCAGCAGTTTTTTGGGCAGTTCATGGGTTTTGGATAAAGTGGTCAATACTTCCACGTCCGTGGAATACCCTGTCTTTTTTTTGGTTTTTTTAACGGATTTTAATTTCAATTTTTCAAACAGGATCACTCCCAGCTGCTGGGAGGAATTGATATTGAATTCTTCTCCGGCCAGCTCATAGATTTCTTTTTCAAGAGATTCAAGCTCGGTTTTAAAAATTTTTGAAAGGTGTTTTAAGGTTTTTTTATCCACCTGTATCCCTTCCATTTCCATGTTGCCCAAAACCGTTATCAAAGGCGTTTCTATGGTCTGCATCAACGGGTCAAGATCCTGGTCGTGTATCTGTTTTTCAAGCACCTCATAGGCCATAAAAGTCAGGTCTGCATCTTCTGCGGCATAATCCACTGCCTGGGGGATCGGGACCTGGTCAAAGGTGATCTGGTTTTTTCCCTTCCCGGTGATCTCTGAATAAGAGATGGTTTTATATCCGAACAGATTCATGGCGATCCGGTCAAGACTATGACCCCGGATGGAGGGGTTCAGAAGATAAGAGGCAATCATGGTATCAAAGACAATCCCGTTCAGGATAATACCGGCCCGGGCCAGGACAATATAATCATACTTGATGTTCTGGCCGATTTTTTTTATTTCAGGATCCTCAAGTACCGGCCTTAAAATATCTAAAACCTTTTCTTTTTCCGGCTGTTCGGATTCATCCGGAAAGGTGTGGGCCACCGGAATATAAAAGGCCTGGTTTTTAGCGTATGAAAACGAGAGTCCCACTAGATCCGCCTGGACCGGATTCTTGGATGTCGTTTCCGTGTCAATGGCAAAAAGGCCTTTGTTTTTAAGTACATTGGCCAGTTTTTCAACTTCCTTTAAGGTGGAGACCCGCTTGTAAATTTTTTCCGTCTTGTCGGCGCTCTGGGCAAATTCAGTGGCCAGTGTTTTAAATTCCAGTTCCTGAAAAATATTAAAGGCTTCTTTGGTATCAATGCCGGAAAGCTTGAAGTCATCAATGGGCCGGGTCACGGCCACATCCGTATCAATGGTGGCCAGCTTCCGGCTGAGAAGCACAATGTCTTTGCTGTTTGTCAGGTTTTCATGCAGTTTTTTCTTTTTGGACAGGCTGTCAAGATTTTCATAGATATTTTCAATGGACCCGAATTCTTGAATCAGTTTAACGGCCGTTTTCGGCCCCACGCCCGGAACACCCGGGATATTGTCCGAAGTGTCTCCGGCCAGGCCGAGAACATCAATAAACCGGATGGGTTCGATCCCCATGTCTGCCTTGACTTTTTTAACATCAGTGATGGTATCTTTCATGGGGTCCCAGAGAATACACTGATCCGTGACCAGCTGGATAAAATCCTTGTCTCCTGTGACCATGACGACGGAATACCCCTGTTCCTGGGAAAGCCTGGCATATGTCCCCACCAGGTCGTCTGCTTCAAATCCGGGTTTTTCAACAATGGGGATATTAAATGCCCGGATCATGCGTTTGATATCCGGTATCTGGGTGGCCAGTTCCACCGGCATGGGCGGGCGGTTGGCCTTATACTGGTCATAGAGTTCATGGCGGAAGGTCGGTCCTTTGACATCAAAGAGAACAGCAGCATATTCAGGGGTATTGTCTTTTAGCAGTTTCAATAGTATCCTGGCAAAACCGAATGTGGCGTTGGTGGGATGCCCGCCGGCGGTGTTCAGGCTCCGGATGGCATGAAATGCCCGGTAAAGAAATGCGCTGCCGTCGATAAGAAATATTTTTTTTGATTCTGCCATAATTAACCCTTTCAAAAGATTGAATTTTTATTCAATTAGAGGCATATATACTATCTTTTTAAACAAAGGAGAAGTATATTCAAAAAGCATGTATCTTAGCAAGGATCAAAAACCCATGGGCAGAAAAGAAAACAGACGGAATAAAAAACAAAAACAATGCCATTGCTGTAAACAGACATTCAGGTTCTGCTGGAACTGCCGCTGCGGTTTTTCCATGTGCCAGACATGTATGTACGAGAACCAGTGGGGCATGACCTGCAACGGCATTACCTGGGAATGTCCGGACTGCGGTGAACAAAACGGTTATGGCAACCAGTAGAAAAGAAGAACCGGAAGTCAGAGCCGGAAAGGAGAATCGGATGACAAGAAAAATTAATGTCGGGACCTTGATATCCGGGGGTGGAACAAACCTCCAGGCTATAATTGATGCCTGCCGGAACGATCAAATTGATGCAAAAATACTGTTTACAGGCTCGGATAACCCGGGGGTGAAAGGGCTTGAACGGGCCGAAAAAGCCGGCATTGATACCTTTGTCGTGGATTATTCAAAAATTATTGCATCGTGTAAAAACGGGATAAAATCGACTGATCTGCCGAACGATTTCGATCTGGATGAAATTTTATCCAAGCAGAAGCTGGTCTCGGACGATGCATCCAATGGGCAGGCTCATTTTTTTATTAAGAGCCGCGCCATTGCAGAAAAAAAATTATTGGATCATATCTTATTTTATGAAATTGATCTGCTTGTGCTGGCCGGATTCATGCGGGTATTGACGCCTTATTTTATTGACCGGATCAATACCGAACCGGGTAAATACAAGATCATGAATATTCATCCCGCACTGCTGCCCTCTTTTCCGGGCACGGACGGCTACGGCGATACTTTCCGGTACGGATGCAAGGTGGGAGGGTGTACGGTACACTGGATTGATTACGGAGAGGATACCGGCCCTATCATCGGTCAGAAAGCCTTTGAAATAAAAGACGGTGATACCCTTGACGATGTCAAACGCAACGGCCTTGAACAGGAATGGCTGCTCTATCCTGAATGCATCCAGAAATTTGCTGAATCGATTTTAAAATAGAGGCAGGGTATGGCAGATCCCAAAAACCATGTATCAAATCCCGGCAATAAAAATTTGTCATCCAGCTATGTTAAAAATAACGATCATGTCCTTTCCTATACGGATAACGGGTATTATGAAATTAATCCCAACGGTGATTTTCTATTCTGCAATGATGCCTTTTTAAACCTGCTCGGATATACCCGGTCTGAAATGACTGCCTTGAACCTTTTAAAACTGGCTGATGAAAAGACAGCGAAAAAGATTAAGGATGCCTTTGATAACGTATCCCGGACCAATGAGCCAATAACCGGCCTGCCGTATCAGTTTGCCGGTAAAAACGAAAAAACACTGTCCGGAGAAATGTCTGTCTGCCCTGGCCGGGACGATACCGGCCGACTCGTCGGTTTTACAGGTATGATTAAAGACAGAACCCGGATAAAAGCCCTGGAGGCAGATCTGGCCATGAACATCGAAGGCCTGGAAAAAATGATCTCTTCCAGAGCGCTGGAGATGAAAGAGGAACTTGAACAAAAGCAGTATGTTAAAACGATTAATACGGCTTTGTTTTCCATCTCAAAGGCCATAAATATCTCAAAAAATCTGGATGAACTGTATCCGGTTATCCATCAGCATCTTAACACGATCGTCCGGCTGGATCATTTTTATATCTGTATACTGGATCAGAGCAAAGAAACCTTGCATGTGGATTACTGGCTGGATCCCGGTAACCGGCCGCTGGCAACCCTCAAACAGCTTTCTTTGAAAAACACCATGGCCGGCAGAGTATTAAACGAACAGCAGCCCCTTTTGCTGAACCGGGAGGAATTGTCCGGTTATGAATGGGATGAAATCCGGTATGGCCCGGTTCCTGAAATATGGATGGGTATCCCGTTGACCAGCCGGGACAGGGTGATTGGAATTATGATTGCCTATTCAGAACATGATCCAAATTGTTTTACAAATGAGGACCTGCAGATATTGACATCTGCATCCAGCCAGGTGGGATTTGCCATCGAACGCCGCCGGATTCTGGATCAACTGCAGCTCAGGGAAGAAAAATACCGGCGTTTGATTGAGACAGCTACTGCCGGATACTGGCATATTGATGAATATGAGTATACTGTCGAGGTCAACCAGGCGCTTTGTGAGATGCTCGGGTACGATAAGGAGCAGATCATTGGAAAAAAAGTAGCTGCGTTTATCGATACCCAGGCTGAAAAAATTTATGATGCTGAATTTAAAAAACGGCCAACAAAAAGGGACAGGCATTATGACCTGATTTTCAGAAAAAAAAATAATGAACTGCTGTATGCCCATATGGATGCCACATCCGTATTTGACGAAACCGGGCGTTTGCTGGGATCATTTGCTGTTGTCACCGATATTACCGATAAAATATTAGCCCAGAAAGAGCTTGCCCGGGAAAAGGAACGGGCCGAGGAAGCCAATAAAGCAAAATCACAGTTTATTGCAAATATGAGCCATGAAATCCGCACCCCGTTAAATGGTATTATCGGCATGGCGGAACTGCTCATGGAAACCGCATTGGAAGAAGAACAGAAAAATCTGGTGGAAGTGATGTCAACAGAAGCGGATGCCCTGCTGGGGATTATCAATGCCATACTGGATTTTTCAAAGATTGAAGCCGGGAAGATGGAATTGGAAGAGATTGGCTTTGACTTAAGAAAATTGTTTGAAGATTTTTCCGGAGCCGTTGCCCTGCAGGCCGGCGAAAAAGGTCTTGATTTCCTTTCTTTCCTTGATCCGGCGGTGCCGTCCGCCTTAAAAGGAGATCCCGGCCGGCTGCGCCAGATTTTTATGAACCTGGTGGGCAATGCCCTGAAATTTACAAAAAAAGGAGAAATCTTTGTCAGCGGGAAAAGGGTGTCTGAAACAGATGAAAAAGTTGTGATCCTGTTTGAAGTGACAGACACAGGCATCGGTATCCCCAAAGATAAACAACAGCTTGTTTTTCAAAGTTTTTCACAGGCAGACGGGTCAACCACCAGAAAATATGGCGGAACCGGTCTGGGAACAACAATTTCCAAGCAGCTTGTGGAAATAATGGGGGGAAAAATCGGCCTGGAAAGCCGTGAAGGCAAAGGGTCCAGGTTCTGGTTTACTATTGAGTTTCAAAAACAGGAAGGCGCAGGGCTTGAAACCCGGAGTCTGAAAACCGATCTTGCCGGGATCTGTGTTCTGGTAGTTGAAAACAATGAGACCCATCAATTTATCCTGTCAAAGTATCTGACTGCGCTGGGATGCCGCTGTGTTGAGGCGAAAACCAGTGAAATCGGCTTTGCCTTGCTTGAAAAAGAAAGCCTGGAACATCCGGTGGATATCATTTTAGTGGATGCCGGACTGCCCGGTGTTGACGGGTTTAATTTTGCCGAACAGATTCGGTTGTCCGACCGGTTCAAGAATTTGCCCATGATATTAATGTCGACCAGAGGCGAGGCCGGGGATGGCCGTCGATGCAGGGATATCGGCATTAACGGCTATCTGTCCAAGCCCATTCGGAAAGCAGAACTGCAAATGACACTGGCATCGGTGCTGGGTATGATCGAGCAGCCCATGGAACAACAAAAACCCCTGGTGACCCGCCATTATATTAATGAACAACAAACAAAACCGGTAAAGATTCTGGTTGCGGAA
>JBNKNP010000195.1:0-3785 GCA_050293905.1 Desulfobacteraceae bacterium
CCGGATGCTGCCATGACATCGAAACAGTTGCTGATTGTCAGCCTATTTGTTACAAAAAAGAAATCTGCAGCAGTATTGCATATGAGCCGGCTGAGAGCATTCAAAAACAAAACGGAGTGAATAATGGCAAAATTATGGAAATATGAAGATTACGTGGACGCCCTCTCTCATGAGAACAGTCTTGTCAGGAGGTGGGCATTTGATGCCCTGGAAAAACGGTATCCCAATACATATACAGATGAAGTCAGCACATTGATCTCGGATGAAGATTCCCATCTGGCATGTGCTGCCCCAAAGTATCTTGCCAGACACAGGGCTGTGCAACATGCTGATAAAATTTTGAACAGTTTTTTAAATGACTCGGGAGATATACCCTCCAATTGCGCTTTGGCCTTGGCAAAGATGGAATATGAACCTGCTTTGGAAAGGATGCTTGAATCATTTTCAAATGATCTTAGTGCAGAATCATTGTTTGGGATTTTTAATTATTGGGGGAGTATTCGCAGTGAAATTGCAAGAGAAACATTAATTTCAGCAACAGCACAAATTAGTGATCCAATGCTTCAAAGCGATGCTTTTTTAAATTTATTGAAGCATAAGGAACCTGAAGATCTTGCCCTGATTCTGGACATCATTCTAAAGCCGATAGAAAAAGGGGAAGATGTAGATAATACTTTGCTAGAGGCCGTCTCAACCTATTGGGAAGCCGGCAGTTACTACAGCGATTTATTGCGCAATACGGGCCGTGAAAATATTCTTGATGATCCGGAAGATGTCTTTGATTCATTTTTTAAACAAAACGATCATTTATCTGTTTCTCCGGATGTATGGGATGAGCTGATCAGTACAATTTCCGGAAAGCAATACCAGGATCTTGTCACTTTTCTGATGTTTGAAGCAAAAAACATGATTAACAAGACGTATCCGGAAGACGGGCAGTCCGGAGACGCCCGGAAACTTTATGATCAGGACGTGATGGGAGTGGCGTTGTTCAGGGAATTCTCCGGACATCCGTCTTTGTGGCATAACATCAAAGGATCTGAAAAGTTAAGGATCAACGGCCTGATTGGATTTGTGTTATCCGTATTCTTCTCAATTGTGGAGCGTCATGCCTATGTACGGGCCTTATTGCCGGATGCACAGATCACGGATTTAATTGATGCCCTGCAGCATTCAGGACCAAATCTGCCTGAAGCGCTGTGCCGGAAAATCGTGGATCTTGCACCTGTTTCCGCATTAAAAACTTCTCTTTCACAAGAGCTGAATACCTGGAGTGATATTGGAATTGTAAAAATCATGGGTCGGATTGGCAGCAAAGAATTTCTGCCTGATTTGATTCGTGTATTAAATGATGCTGACTTTATGGATTATATCTATGGTGATGCATTGACTGCCATAAATGCTTTAGATGAGTCAGCAGATGAATTGATTCTGGCGGCTGTTCAAAATAATGAAATCAAAGACTGGGAACTTTTTTCGACCCTTGAACATCTCCCCTATTCTGAATCCTTTGATTTGATTGTGGAAAAATGGGAAGATGAAAACAGTGAAATTGATTCTTATGAGATGTTTGCCTCCTGCCTTGAGGGTATTGGAGATGCCCGGGGTATAGAAATTCTCCAGGATATATATAACGATGACAATAACGCTTCTTATATTGGCAGTAGCTTGGAATGTCTGAGTTTACTCCACAATGTCGATATTCCGGAACTCTCTGAAATCAGAGAACGGCGGCAGGAGGAAAAGAAGCAGCGGGAAATAAGAAAAAAAGAATTTGATAATATTTTCTGCGATATGGATCAGATGAAAAATAAAGGAACTGTCCTTCCATTTAAAAGAAAAACAAAAAAAGTGGGAAGAAATGAACCCTGCCCCTGCGGCAGCGGGAAAAAATATAAAAAATGCTGTTTAAACAAGTCATAACCTGAAAGGACGCTCACTTTGTGCAATCACGATTCGGCAGATACTGCTGCCAGGCTTCACTCCATGGGATTTTATAACAAATATATTTTACCTCAACTGACACACTGGGTCTGTTCCCAGAATGATATTACACTTGTGCGGAAGGAATATGTGCCTTTGGCAGAGGGCAGGATTTTAGAAGTCGGCATCGGGTCAGGTTTGAATCTGCCGCATTATGATCCGTCAAAGGTAGAAAAAATCTGGGGGCTGGAGCCTTCAAAACAATTGATTGTACGCGCTGAAAACCTGGCCGCCAGGATGCCCTTTGATGTGGAATTCATTGAAGGATCCGGAGAAGATATTCCGATGGATGACCGATCCATGGATTGTGTTCTGGTCACATATGCATTGTGTTCAATCCCTGATGTTTCAAAAGCACTGGATGAAATAAAAAGGGTTTTAAAACCAGGCGGAGAATTAATCTTCTGCGAGCATGGCCGGGCGCCTGATGATTTCATCAACAAATGGCAGGACAGAATTACACCGGCCTGGAAAAAAGTCAGCGGCGGCTGCCATTTAAATAGAGACATATTTAAACTGATAAAAAAAAGCCGGTTTAAAATTGTAAAGCATGATGAAAAATACAGCAGCCCTCTAAAACTGATCAGCTTCAACTACAGAGGAGTTGCCGTACCGGCATAATCAAGTTCCGGCCCGCAAAAGCCCCTACACCTCAAGGCATTTATTTTACTTTTCCCACAGGGGCAAGGTATATGGCAAATTCTTCTTCACCATCAAGGCCGAGCAGCTCGTCTAATTCTTCCTGATCATAGGCCGCAATAGCGCAGGTCCCGGCATTAATGGCCTCGCAGGCAAGATAGAGGTTCTGGCAGACATGGCCTGCATCCAGGGCAATGACCTTATGGGCTGCCGGCCCATACCGCCATTCCATCCTGTAGGGTATGGCAGACCAGATGAACGTGACCGCTGATTTGCCCGGGTAAGGCTGGCTCAGCGAAGCTATGATCATTTTTTCCGACAGCATGTCATCCTTGAATTCAAACACGAGCTGATGGGAAAGGGGTAAATATCTGTAAACGCCGGGATCAATGTCATCCACATTAAAAATTGCAAGATAGGTTTCAAACGCATGGCGGCAGCCGGCAGAAGGAACGGTTCTGTAAGCATGGCCGTTAAATTCTTTCCCCCTGACACCCTGGGTGCACCACAACAGATATGCCAGTTCTTCCATAGAAAGGCTTTGATTCAGAAAGACCCGGTGGCTTTTTCTGCTGCGAATGGCATGTGTAATATCTGTCTGCGGAATCATATTCCATTCATCAGGACCTGGAAGATCTATTAAGGCTGCTCCCTCAGAGTAAGGCTTTTCAATGGGCGGGACCGGAACACCCTGGTTCTGATCGGTAAATTTGAAATCAATTGTTTTACGGATACTGTCTTTGAGAAAGTATCGATACTTTTTAAGTTTATCATCCTTCATAATTCCCCCCTGAAAACTGGTTTTGAAGTGATGCGCAATGTACAAATCACATTAAATTTTTGTCTATATCCATTTTTCCACGCAAAATACCAATGATATCAATATGGTTTTCTGAGAACCGCAAAGCATCCCGAATCACTTCACTGGCATTGTTGTAATAACCAGCCTACCTTTTGCTTAACCCTGGTTTCAAGCTCAGGTGTTAGTGAGATATGCATACGACCCTCCTTATCTATTTGAATACTAAAATAAATAAAGTAAAGGTACAAACATTGTCAATCTTTGAAAATATGCATTTATAAGATTCGGAAAACTCTACTGATATGATATTTCGTGCCAATGGATCACCCAGCGGGCGACGAATCTAAAATCAGCAACAACA
>JBNKNP010000196.1:0-1572 GCA_050293905.1 Desulfobacteraceae bacterium
CCCTCCGTGGATTTTCAAATGTGACGGTTCTGGATTATTCCGCCTTTCTGATCCATAGAGGTAAAAAGAAAGCAAAAGACCTCAACCTGAACACGGTCTTTATTCAGGGTGATGCCCGTGATACCGGTCTGGACTCGAAAAGTGTCAATACCGTCATTATCATGGGAGGATCTTTTGGTTATTTTATTAACAATGAAGAAAACAAAAAAATTTTAAAGGAATCTTTTCGTATTCTAAAACCGGAAGGATCGCTGCTTTTAGATCTGCCGGACAAAACATACGTTAAAGAAAACTTTCAACCTGTTTCCAGTCACCGGGCAGGAAAGACGATTCAGGTCATCAGAAAAAGAAAACTTCAAAATGATATCCTATGCTGCAAAGAAACCGTGACCTGCTCACAAAAGGGCCTTTTACGAGACAAAACGTATTGTATCCGCCTTTACAGTCCTGAAAAAATAGACCGGACACTTAGAAAAATCGGATTTTCCAATGTATCTTTTCAGGAAGATTTTATGCCCCGCCGTGAAAAAGGTGATTACGGCACCATGACGAACAGGATGGTGGTCAGATGTGTTAAAAAGATCTGATCATAAATCCGGCTGCACCACTGATTTTAATCTGCAAAGGAGGCACAGATGAGCAAAAACATGCAATTAAAGGTTTTAGTAACGTCCTGCTATGAAAACGATATAGAAAATGCTTATCCTAACCTGGCTCGCAGCTTAAGACACCTGGATGCAGATCTGGTCAGACGGAACCCCTCTCTTTATGAACTGGCAGGACAGGCAGATATGCTTCTCTACCGCCATGACGGCACCTCTCTCAGAGATGCGCTGCTCCCGTACAAGGACAAACTCCGAACAACATACAATGCGATTCAGAAAAATATTGCAGACTGGAATCTGTCCCAGGCGGATAAACTTCTGTACAGCCTCGAAGATCTGTTTGAGGAAATAGAATCGATCCTGGACTAGCGGTCTTTTCGTCCGGCACATTTTAAAATAAACTCAAATGACAGATATAGAAAGGAAACTGACATGCTCAAAAAAATTCTACTAGCTTTCATTTTGTTAATTTTGGTTGGTTGTCAACAAGAAAATTCAGAATGGAATCCTATTTTTGAAGAAACTCATTTTGACTATTTTTCCACAGATGTAGAACGGTCATTAGCATTGATAAATGAGGCATACACTCAAGCAGAGCAGAATCATCAATCTGCCATACAAGAGAAATTGTCTATCGCCAGAAACAGGTTGCTTGAAATAAAAGATTATTATATTCCCTTGACCACAGTAAGACAGAAAATATATGACGCTGAAAGATATTTCAAATTAAAAAATATTCAAAAATCCCATGAACTGCTCAAAGACTCAAAATCAATTGTTGCTTCATTAGCTTCATTGACAAAAAACCATGTGTTTGACAAAGTGATTTTAAAATTAAACGCAATGATTAATGAAGTCACTACATCATTGGATGATGATTCAACGGGCGGTACCAACAATAAAATGAAGACATTGGGGGAGCATGTCAATTTAATGCTTTACAGAGGAGATCTTATCCTTTCAGGTA
>JBNKNP010000197.1:0-5711 GCA_050293905.1 Desulfobacteraceae bacterium
TTGCATATTCAATTTTTTCAGGATGAGTTAAAATGCTGACTTCAATCCGGACAGCGTCCAGCTCACGTTCAGACAACGGCTTGAATCTGGAATCCTTGAATGCAGCATGGCGGGCATTATCAATAATACCGTTGAAAATTGTTTTCACCGGATCAATATTGCCGATACACCCTCTGAGTTGTCCTTTTTTGTGGAGTGTAACAAAGGTCCCCCGTTTTTCTTTTAATACTATTTTCGAGGCCTGGGACTTCACCTGGGATTTCAATCGTTCAAACCGGTCATTTTTGTTTTCAAATGTATTAAGGATACTTTGCCTGGCCAGAAGCAATAACAGGTTGCCGTCATTTTCAGAAAGGTTTTCCGCCATTTTACACTCCAAAAGTTGTTGTTGCCGTCATTGTTTAAAGCCTATCATTGATAAAAAAAAATTTACAGAAAAAATCTGATATTCAAAAGTATGAAGACCTGCACGGCAAAAGACTCTAAGATGCCTTACTTGGGAAAATAGATGATTTTAGTCAAAAACAGGAGATATTCAAAGCTTTTTTTACAAGATTTTTTATCATTTTTTTCCAAGACGTTTTTTTTAAAACCTTTATTAGAATCCATATAAAAAAAGATCCTGAATAACCGGCTTTGACTAAATTTATATTTTTCCATAGACTGAGCCAAACCAAATATGACCTTTTGGATAAATTTAATTGAAGCACGGCAAAATGATATGATGATTACTTCTGTGGACAAAAAACTGGTTCGGAAACTGATTGAAAACGGGGTTGACTATAAACTGATCCCGGGATTTATCAGAAGCCTTGCCAATGCCTATTTAATCAACCCGGACATGTCCCATTGCCAGGCGAATAAACGTCTTAAATACCTTGGATGGGATGACATAGAAATTGATTATCACACCTTGCAGCTGGCTATCAACTCACTTGAAACCAAAGGACTAAGCCGGCTGGAATACAAATCCGCTCCCTGGTATGTTGACAGATTCAATGCACAACCCGGCGTTCCTGTTACCCAATAGCATTTTCCACGTAATAATCCGAGTTCTTTTTTAGTCCCCATTCTCATACGATCTATAGAATTTCATCAAGCGGTGTATACTCAAGATCAAAGGCCTGTGCAACAGGCCGGCAAACGATCTTGTCTTTCACATAATTTACCCCTTTGGCAAACCCGGAATCTTTGCAGGCGGCTTTCCAGCCCTGGCCGGCGATTTTCAAGGCATACGGAAGGGTCACGTTGGTCAAAGCCAGCGTGGATGTCAAGGGAACTGCTCCCGGCATATTGGCCACACTGTAATGAATCACTCCGTCAATTTCATAAACAGGATCCTTATGGGTGGTTGGCCTGGAAGTTTCAAAACACCCACCCTGGTCAATGGCAACATCCACAATAACAGCGCCTTTTTTCATGGTGGAAAGCATTTTTTTTGTAATCAGTTTAGGCGCTTTTGCCCCGGCCACAAGGACAGCCCCCACAACCAGATCAGCGGTCTTTACAAGATCCCGGATCAGGGCCGGAGAAGACATCAGTGCCTGGCAGTTTGCGGGCATGATTTCCGATAAATGCCGTAAGCGGTCCATATTCATATCAAGTATGGTCACATTGGCCCCCATGCCGCAGGCAACCCGGGCCGCATGCACACCGACCACACCGCCGCCGATAACCAGCACATTGGCTGCAGGGGTTCCGGTCACCCCGCCCAGCAGCAGGCCGCGGCCGCCAAAAGTCCGTTCCAGATATTTTGCCCCCTGCTGCGTGGCCAGCCGGCCTGCCACTTCACTCATGGGGGCAAGAAGCGGCAGCCCGCCCTTTGCATCCTCTATGGTCTCGTAAGCAATACCAATGGATCCTGTCTTTAAAAGGGCCCGGGTCAATTCCAGGTTTGCGGCCAAGTGGAGATATGTAAAAATAATCTGATTTTTTTTAATGAGTTTAACCTCTTCAGGCTGTGGCTCTTTAACATGCATGACCATATCAGAGACCTGATATATTTTTTTGGAAGATTCACAGATTTTTGCCCCGGCAGCACGGTATTCTTCGTCCAGATAGCCAGACCCGTCTCCGGCGCTTTTTTCCACATACACCTCATGTCCCTGCCGTTTGAAGGCATCAACACCTGAAGGGGTCATGGAAACCCGATTTTCCTGGGGTTTAATTTCCTTTAGAACACCAACAATCATGCGCGTATCCCCCTGATCAAACCCGTTAATTTTTTGAATACGATTTTTTATTTCCCGTCAAAATAGGCGTCAACCAGCTCCTGAGCCAGTCCGATATAAGTCTGCGGTGTCAGATCTTTCATCCTTTTTTTAAATTCTTCAGGCACTTTTTCCAGGTTTTCCACAAACCGCTCCAGATCATTTTTAGTGATTTTCTGTCCCCGGGTCAGCTCTTTGAGTCTTTCATAGGGATTTTCCTCTCCAAATACCCGCATGGCTGTCTGAAAGGGCTCTGCAAGAAGTTCCTGATTCTCATCCAGATCTTTTTCAAGTGCGGCCACATTCAATTCCACTTTTGACAAACCTTTTAATGCATTTTTTATCCCAATGGCAAAATAACCGAACGCAGCCCCCAGACTTCGTAAAACCGTGCTGTCACTTAAGTCCCGTTGAAACCGTGATTTCTGAAGTTTAACAGACAGATGCTCCATCATGGATATGGCAATACCCATATTCCCCTCGCTGTTTTCAAAATCAATGGGGTTGACTTTATGGGGCATGGTGGAAGACCCGGTCTCTCCTTTTTTAACCCGCTGTTTAAAGTACCCCAGGCTGATATACCCCCACATATCCCTGTCCATATCAATAACAACGGCAGCGGTCCGTATCATACTGTGAAGAACAACCGCCAGTGAATGATTGGGATTGACCTGGGTGGTGAAAAGGATGGGAGATAAATTTAAATGACGGGTGACAAACCGTTTGGATGCATTCATCCAGTCGACATCCGGATATACAAAGTAATGGGCATTAAAATTCCCTGTGGCCCCGTTTATTTTGGCCTGAACCCTGGTCTGATCAAGGATATCGGCTTCCTGCAACAGGCGCCAGGCAAAATTCACAAATTCTTTGCCCACTGTTGTCGGGGTGGCCGGCTGACCATGGGTCCGGGACATCATGGGAATTGATTTGGTAGCAAGGGCTTTTTTCTCAAGATCATCAATCAACTGCCGCACCAGATCCGCTGCAATAATTTTACCTTTTTTTAACATCAGCGCATAGGATGTATTGTTGATATCATCGGAGGTGCAGGCAAAATGGACCCACTCCTTTATCCGGCCCAGTCCCGAATCATCCAGTTTATCCTTGATAAAATATTCAACCGCCTTTACATCGTGGTTTGTCTTTTTCTCAATTTCTTTTACAGCCTGGGCATCATCAACATTGAAAGAATCGGCAATTTTATCCAGCAGTGTTATATCTGACGGATCAAGCGTATCAAGTTTCAGATCGGTCAATATAAATTTGAGCCATTCTACTTCAACAAATACACGGTGTTTAATTAAACCATATTCAGAAAAAATATCAGCGATTTCAGTGGTCAGACGGGCATATCTGCCATCCAGGGCAGTCAGTGCGGTAATCATTAATCTTGTCTCCATATTGACATGTCAAGTCATTAAAATGATTTGACTTTCAGGCATAAGTCATTTAATGTTATGTGTAATTTTCTTGCATTTAGAATAACAAACAATCAGGGATTTAACAATCTATTTAACAGCCGAATTATCAATCAGGGGAAAGCAGACCTCCCGTGATGGTTTTAAAGAATCATCCGCGTTGCTTTTGGATAAAATCAGCTGGTACTTACTTGACAAGTACCCAATGAATAAAGTATGTTAGCCCACGTTTTTTATTAGATTTACCAAAAAAACTTAACATTAGGAGCAGGATAGATGGCTTTAACAAAAACAATCATTGCTGAAAAAATACAAGACAGCCTGGATCTGTCCAGAACAGAGTCATATGAAGTTATGGAAGAATTTCTTGAAATCATGAAAACAACGATTGAAAATGGTGAAAATATTATGATCAGCGGGTTTGGTAAGTTTTGCGTCAACGAAAAAAAGGCAAGGAAAGGCCGAAATCCCGCGACTGATGAAGAGATGACCCTGCCGGCAAGAAGAGTAGTTACATTTAAATGCTCAGGAAAATTAAGAGATATGATCAACTCCTGATCATTACTGATTTTCCGTATTCATGTTTTTTTCACAACAAACGATCACGATAATTATTTTAAGCACCCTGACGGGTGCCTTTTTTCTCAATTCGCTGGCAGACCTTTTAAACATCCGACACCTGGATCACCGTCTGCCGGCGGAATTTAAAGATCATTTCAGCGACACCAAATATCAAAAATCCCAGGACTACTTAAAAGAAACCACCTGGTTCGGCTTTATCGAATCCGGCATCAATCTCGTGTTATTGCTCATGTTCTGGTTTCTGGGCGGATTTGCCGGTGCGGATATCTTTGTCCGATCGTTTCAATTCGGACCGATTATCACAGGCCTGCTCTTTACCGGCGTGCTTCTGGCTTTAAAATTGATCGTTTCTCTACCCTTTTCCATATACTCAACTTTTGTGATCGAAGAAAAATTCGGATTCAATAAGACCACCCCGGTTCTGTTTGTCACAGACCTGATCAAATCCATTCTTCTTTCCGCTCTACTGGGCTCGATTCTCCTGTCTGCGATTCTTTTTTTGCTAGAATCGGCCGGGCCTTCGGCCTGGCTGATCTGCTGGGCGGTCAGTGCGGTTTTTATGCTTGCGGTTCAATATATTGTTCCCACCTGGATCATGCCGTTGTTCAACAAGTTTACTCCCCTGGAAGACGGCACATTAAAAACAGCCATCATGCACTATGCCGAATCCATTAATTTTTCCCTTTCCAATATTTTTGTTATGGACGGTTCCAAACGGAGCAGCCGGTCCAATGCATTTTTTACAGGATTCGGGAAAAATAAACGTATTGTTTTATTTGACACCTTGATCCAAGACCAGTCTGTTGAAGAACTGGTTTCCATTCTTGGGCATGAAATGGGGCATTTTAAAAAGAAACATATTATAAAAAGAATGGCCTGGGGAATTTTACAGATGGGATTTATGTTCTATCTGATCTCTTTGTTTATCTCCCATGCCCCTTTGTTCCATGCGTTTTTCTTAAAGGAGCCCTCCATCTATGCCGGCCTGATTTTTTTTGGCCTGCTGTATACACCCATTGACCTTTTTTTATCTATTTTTCTTCAGATATCATCCAGGCATGATGAATATGAGGCGGACCGGTTTGCCGCATCGACCATCAAGAAGAGCGAACCGCTGATCAATGCACTGAAAAAATTATCAGCACACAATCTATCCAATTTGACACCGCATCCGTTTTACGTATTTTTAAACTATTCCCATCCGCCCGTGCTTGACCGGATCCAGAGATTAAGAGCTCTGTAACGATTTTCCGACACTTTGATTTCGACCGTTTTCCTTGGCTTCATAAAGTGCCCCGTCGGCCAGGGCAACAAGTTCCTCTGCCGAATTTTCATTTCCGGGCAGCAGCGTGGCAACACCCAGGCTCAAGGTAATATGGTCGCATACCTCGGATTTTTCGTGATCAATTTTCAGATTTTTCACACTGGTGCGTACCTCTTCGGCAACCTCCATGGCACCGTCCTCGTCAGTATTGGGCAGGATAATGACAAATTCCTC
>JBNKNP010000198.1:0-5171 GCA_050293905.1 Desulfobacteraceae bacterium
ATCTGAAAATTCATCCGGAAACCGGTAGCCGGGACCGCCGGTCCCGTTACCCAATGGGTCGCCGCTCTGGATCATGAAATCCGGGATAACCCGGTGAAAGGTCAGGCCGTTATAATATTTTTTTCCTTTGCCCTGGTTTGATTCAATGGTCCCCTGCGCAAGCCCAACAAAATTGGTCACCGTCAGCGGTGCCCGTTTGTAATAAAGAACCGCTGTGATCCGTCCTTTGCTGGTGTCAAACTGCGCATACAGGCCTGGTTCAAGCGGGTTGGGTTCAAGCGCTTCGGATGCAGGCGTTTGGGATTTAATTGTCCCGGAGACAGAATCCCGGGCATTGGTCAATCCGGGGATAATGAGTAAAAAAAGCAAGGCTGCCGTAAAGATTTTTCCGGCCGGGATCATGGTAAGTCTCCTTTCTATAGATTGCTTTCAAAAGGCGGTTGAATCAAAAAAACCCGGCGCTCGATGACATTGAGGTCCGGGTATTAATGATCAATAGATTTGACTTTTCAGATTTATCTGTACTTGCACAACTTCCCCTTGTTTCGCGGGTCTGTTGAAAAGTTTAAATGGGGTGAGTGACGGGACTTGAACCCGCGGCCCCCAGGGCCACAACCTAGTGCTCTACCAACTGAGCTACACCCACCACAAAAAAACTTGTACTAATTATCAAAACCGGAACGATTTTACAACCTTTTTTTAATCCCCGGCCGGTTTAGCCCAAAGATATTTTACATTGACCTTAAAGACGTGTTTGACTATTATTCCAGGCCATGGATATTCAAACAAAGGAATAAAAATGAATGCATTCTTAATATTTATTGTCAGGCTCATTCTGGGCCTGTTTTTCGGGATTATCATCATCCGCCTGTTCCGTCCGGAATGGGGCGTATACCATGGTGCGGGCATTGGCGTTATACTGGTCGCCCTTGCATACGGCATGGCATTATTCAGGAAAAAAAAATAACAAAGCATACCCGGAGCAGCCGATAACGTGGAAAAAAATATCATACTGGGGACCGCCGGCCACATTGATCATGGTAAAACCAGCCTGGTCAAGGCCCTGACAGGGATTGAGACCGACCGGCTCAAAGAGGAAAAAGAACGCGGAATTACCATTGAACTTGGATTTGCCGCCCTGGATCTTGCCAATGGCCAGCACATCGGCATTGTGGACATGCCGGGCCATGAAAAATTTGTTAAAAATATGGTGGCCGGTTCCAGCGGCATAGATGTGGTGGTCATGGTGATTGCCGCAGATGAAGGAGTAATGCCCCAGACCCGGGAGCATATGGAAATCTGCAATCTCATGGGCATCCGCCAGGGAATGATCGCATTGACAAAGACGGATATGGTGGATCAGGACCTCCTGGAACTGGCCATGGAAGATATAAAAGATTTTGTGGCTGACACCTTTCTGGATGATAAACCCGTCGTCCCGGTCTCTTCGGTCACCAGGGAAGGGCTGGACGAGTTTCAAACCACATTGCAGGACATTTGTTCCAAGCTGCCGCCGCGCAGATATTCCTCCATTTTCCGACTGCCCGTGGACCGTGTTTTTTCCATGAAAGGATTCGGCACCGTGATTACCGGAACCCTGATATCGGGCAGCATTAATGTGGGGCAGGAGATCATGGTTTATCCCAGAGGGATCGTTTCTAAAGTCCGGGGCATCCAGGTCCACTCTTCCGGTGTGGACACGGCCGGTGCAGGGACACGGACAGCCATCAATTTCCAGGGACTGGACAAGACAGCCGTTAACCGGGGAGATGTCCTTTCCTTACCGGACACATTGATTGAAAGCTATATGGTGGATACCAGGTTTCACTATTTAAAAAGCAATCCCAAACCATTGAAAAACCGGACACGGGTCCGGTTCCACTCCGGGACCAGCGAGATACTGGGATACCTGATTTTACTGGACAAAAAAGAGGTCCTGCCCGGTGAGGATGCATTTGTCCAGTTCCGTCTTGAAGAACCGGTGTGCCTGATAAAGGATGACCGGTATGTCATCCGGAGCTATTCTCCTGTAAAAACCATTGGAGGCGGAGAGATCCTCAATCCGGCATCCCAGAAACATAAGCTCTTTGATAAAACCGTTATACAGGGACTTGAAAACCTCCTGCTTGAGGATAATGAACAGACTCTTTTATTCTTTTTATCCTTAAACGGCTTTTCTGGACTGACTTTTTCACAGATGCGGGTGATGACCAATATCCCGGACAAAAAATTGCTGGCCGACCTGCAGAAACTGCTGGCCAGGCAGCAGATCATTCTGATTGACAAGGAAAAACAGCGTTATGTCAGCGGCAGTTTTTTCGATGATTTCAAGGAAAAAATTATTGAGCGGCTGACCCGCTATCATAAGGAAAATCCATTAAAAGAAGGCATGCCCACCCAGGAACTCAAATCCAAGTTCCAGTATATCGGTGATCCACGTTTTTTTGCTGTTCTGTTCGCAAAACTGGCAAAAGAAAACCTGATCATACAGGATCAAAATATTATCAAACTGTCCTCCCACACCGTTGCCCTGGAAGTGGACCAGCATGAAATCAAAGAAAAAATAAAATCCATCTACCGGAAATCCGGGCTGACCCCTCCCTTTTTCAAAACCATCTGCAGCGATTGCGGCATTGACAAAAAAACCGGGACGGACGTGCTCCACGTGCTGCTCAATGAAGAGACCATTATTAAAACAAAGGATGATCTGTATTTTGATAAAGCCGCCATTGACCGGCTTGAAGCTGAGCTGATCTCATTTTTAAAAGAGAACGAATCCATCACCACCCCTGAATTTAAAGAAATGACTAAGGTATCAAGAAAATTTGTAATTCCTTTGATCGAATATTTTGATTCCACCAACCGGACCATCCGTGTGGGAGATACCCGGCAGCTCAGGCGAAAAGATTAAAGAATCCTGTCCGCAAAGGCTTCGACAATGGCGTTCAATCGCATCATGCCGTTAAGATTAAGCCTGAAGCTGCCCTGGTGAAATCCGCCCAGATCATTCTGGCCGACCTGATGAATCGTTTTTTTAAACAGGGTTTCAAAGGATTGACTGAACCTGGATTTAAAAACAGACACATCAATGCCGTCCCGGGTACGAAGGCCCAGCATGATCGTTTCCAGCATCTGCTGTTTTTCACTCAGTTTTTCTGTTTCTTCGACCGGTGGTCTGTTTGCCTGGATATCATGGATATACAATTGAAGATCTGAATGGTTCCAGAAGCGGTGAATGCCGTCAAAGGAATGGGCAGCTGCACCAAATCCGCGATAGGATTTTCCCTGCCAATAGGTTGAATTGTGCACAGACCGGTTCTGTCTTCCCCTGGCAAAATTGGAAATTTCATAATGCTCATACCCGTTTTGGGTCAACACCTGGGCTGTGTGACAAAAGAGCGGTGACTGCCTGTCAGGATTCAGCGGCTGAATAAGGCCTGTTCCCATGGCTTCATGCAGCAAGGTTGACGGCTCAACCGTGAGCAGATAGCATGACAGATGTGCAGGATCTTCTGCCAGGGCAGCATCCAGGTCTGCCTGCCATTTCAGTTCAGATTCATCCGGCAGACCGTAAATTAAATCCAGCCCGATATTTTCAAATCCTGCCCCGCGGGCAAACCCGATGGCATCCCTGGCATGGGCAGATGTATGAATCCGGCTTAAAAATTTCAACTTCTTATCATCAAAAGACTGGACCCCGATGCTCAAACGGTTAACACCTGAAGAGAAATAACTTTTAAGTTTTTCCGGATCAATGGTTTTCGGGTTCACTTCAACAGTGATCTCAGCCTGTGGAGACAAGCGGAACCGGTTGGAGACCGCATTGATGACCTGGTCCATCTGGAAGGCAGTCAGGACGGACGGAGTCCCACCGCCAAAATAGAGGGTTTGAATTGTTTTTTCAGATCCGGCACTGTTTTTAATCTCTTTTTTTAAGGCATCAAGATAAGGGGAAATCAATGAAAGATCGGTCTGGGAATAAAAATCACAATACATGCATTTTTTAACGCAAAAGGGAATGTGGATATAGAGGGCGATCGGGTCAGACAAAACGTCGCATCAACTCATCAATGACATCATCCACATTCTCAGGGGTAACACCGTATTGACGGCACGCCTGCTTGACCTGCTCAAGATGCGGGCTGACCACCATGTCCTCCGGGCCTCTGAAAAAACCCATACGGCGGCCGATTTGATAGGTTGCCTGATCTTCGGGCGGCAGGGAAAAAAACGAATCAATAATGCCGATTAACTTTTCCTTGTCTTCAGGCAGTTTGCCGTTGACGGTTTCAAACAGGTTAAGGATATGATCACTTTTTATCATTGAGTCAATACCGTCAAGACTTTCAATAAACAATCGCAATTCCTTTGCCATCATGCTGTCGGACAATTTTTCAAACTCACCTTTTTCAGCCTGTTCGGCAAGGATGGTTCCATTGGTTACGGCAAGAGTGCGGATCCGGATAAAATCGGGGTTGATGCTGTTTAAGGCAGAAGCGCTTTCAATGGCATGCTCAATTGAATGATCTATACCGCCCAGGCCCGGCATTATGTATTCGCTCAACTGGATTCCGGCTTGTTTAACCTTAAGACCTGCCTTGATATGTGTGGCTTTATCCGCCCCTTTTTTTACCTTTTTCAATACTGTATCTGATCCGGATTCCATGCCCACATGAATTCGGTTCAGGCCGTTGTCTGCCATCTGGTTTAAATCCTTCTGCCTGATCCTGACAATGGTATGGCTTCTGGCATATGATGTGATCCTTTTTACTTCAGGAAACCGCTTGCTGATATGTGCAAGAATACGGATCAGGTCCTTGGGCTTCATGATCAATGAATTAGCATCCTGAAGGAAAACAGATTTCATTCCGGACGAATACCAGTTCATGGCTGCATTAAACGCCACCCTGTCTTTTTCTTCAAAACTATTGAATAACGTCGAGATAACCTCATGGTCGCTGAACCCGCCCGGTTTGATGATCTGGGCAATCCGCCGGATGTAGGTATGCACAAGGTCGATATCCCTGATGATATTTTCAATTGACCTTAAGGAAAATTTCTTTTTCTTATAAATCCTGCAAAAGGTGCAATGATTCCACGGGCAGTTTCGCGTCAGCCTAAGCAGCAGGCTGTTTGCTTCGCTGGGCGGACGGATGGGGCCCTGCTCAAAC
>JBNKNP010000199.1:0-4396 GCA_050293905.1 Desulfobacteraceae bacterium
ATTCCCGTTAGTTATCTGGTACCGAAGAGAGGACTTGAACCTCCACGCCTCGCGGCACTAGATCCTAAGTCTAGCGTGTCTACCAGTTCCACCACTTCGGCTGATCGTTTTTTTTAAGGTGGGTTATGGTGCCGAAGGGGAGATTCGAACTCCCACGAACGTGCGTCCACTAGTCCCTGAAACTAGCGCGTCTACCAATTCCGCCACTTCGGCATTAAACCCTCTTGTACTGTCTGTTCCAAACAATAAAAGATTGCTTAAAAATGACAGTTAGGCTATATATATTTCTTTGCGGATTTTGTCAAGCTGATTGTTTTAAAATAAAAAGGCAGACATGGAATTAATTGAACATCTTGATCAGATAAAACAACCTTATAAAAATGCAGTGATTACCATTGGCAATTTTGACGGGGTACACAAAGGTCACCAGAGCCTTTTAGGACGCGTGATTGAAAAAGCCGACCAGATCAGCGGCACCTCTGTTGCCATTACATTTGATCCCCATCCGTTAAAGGCGCTGGGTTTTGACACTCCGCCGCTGATCACACGGAGGGATCAGAAAATAGAGCTGATTGAAAAAAGCTGCATTGATGTCCTGCTCTGCCTGCCCTTTGACAAAACCTTTGCCCGGATGACAGCCCATGATTTTATCGAAGAGCTGCTGGTGAATAAAATCGGAATGAAAGCGATCATTATTGGTGAGGATTATTCGTTTGGCAAAGACAGGAAAGGAAATGTTGACATGCTCAGGCAGGAAGGCGAACGGCTCGGATTCCTGACCATTGTCTCCCCGTGGATCAAAGATACCGGGAGCAGCCGGGAACGGATCAGTTCTACCCGGATTCGTGATATTGTCATGGAAGGAAATGTGGAGCAGGCCATTCAATACCTTGGCCGGCATTACCAGATCAGGGGGAAAGTGGTCAAGGGGCGGAAACGAGGCGGCTCCCAGCTTGGATTTCCCACAGCCAACATCAAGCTTCACGACGAGCTGTGTCCGAAAATCGGCGTTTATGCCGTGACAGTGGAAACCATTAAAGGTAATTTTATCGGTGTTGCTAATATTGGTTTTTCCCCGACCTTTGGTGATCATATGTTCACCATCGAAGTCCATATTCTTGACTTTGACCATGACCTTTACAATACCCGGATCCGGGTGAACATGGTCGAGCGGCTCAGGGATGAACAAAAGTTTTCATCCATTCAGGAACTGTCCGAACAGATTAAAACCGATATAACCATTGCAAGGAAACTATTAAAAAAATATGGCTATTCTTGATATTATCACTTACCCGGAAAAATCTTTGAGTGAACCTTCTATAAAGGTTGAAACCATTGATGCCCAGATAAAAGAACTGGTAAATAATATGGGTGAAACCATGTTTGACGCGCCGGGAGTCGGCCTTGCCGCACCCCAGGTGGGCATCAACAAACGGATCATCGTTTATGACAAAAACGCAGCAAACCCGGATAAAGATGAATCAGTAAAAGAATTCACAGCATTGATCAACCCTGAGATTATCGCGTCTTCAGGCAGTATTGTTTCGGAAAACGAAGGATGCTTGAGTGTGGTGGATTTTACCGCAGATGTCAAACGGTATGAAAATGTGACGGTCACAGGCCTTGACATAGACGGAAACCCAGTAAAATTTGATGCAACAGGCATTAAGGCTGTGATCATGCAGCATGAAATCGATCATCTTGACGGCGTCTTATTTATTGATCGAATCAGTGTGTTAAAACGATCCATGTATAAAAAAAAACTGAAAAAAAAACTCAAAGAAAAATAAACAAGGGAAAAGCAAATTGAACCCGCCCATCCGGATCATTTTCATGGGAACGCCTGATTTCAGTGTTCCGCCGCTAAAGGCGCTTGCAGCTCAAAAGGATTTTCACATCAGCCTGGTGATTACCCAGCCGGACCGTCCCAAAGGACGGGGCAAAAAATTAGCAGCATCGCCTGTAAAAAAAGCAGCTTTAGAACTGAGCCTTAAAGTATATCAGCCTGAAAAACTTAACACTGCCCAAGACGTGGAAATGCTCAGCGGCCTGAAACCTGACTTTTTTGTGGTGGCTGCATTCGGCCAGATTTTATCCCAGGCAATTCTGGACATTCCCAGGATATACCCGATTAATATCCATGCCTCCCTTCTGCCCAAATACCGGGGGGCGTCTCCCATACAGGCGGCGATTAAAAACATGGATTTGGTCAGCGGCATTACCACCATGGTCATGGATAAGGGAATGGATACCGGAGATATCCTGCTGACCAGTTCCACTCCCATTTCCCCTGAAGACACGGCCCAGGACCTTCATGACCGGCTTTCCCTGATCGGAGCGGATCTGATTGTTGAAACCATCCGGGCGGTCCTTGAAAACAAAGTAACCCCAACAGCCCAGGATCATGAAAACGCCACCTATGTCAAATTGCTGAAAAAAAATGACGGAGAAATTTACTGGAATCAGTCCAGCGAGGAAATCTGTGCCCATATCCGGGCCATGAACCCATGGCCCGGGGCATTTACCCGTCTTGACGGCCATCACACCAAAATTTTCAAGGCCCGGCTTTATGACAACGCGTCAATTCTTTCAAAAGACCATTCTCCGGGTACCATTTTCCAGTGTGATAAGAACGGCATCCATGTCTCGTGCGGTCAGGGGCAGCTGACCATTCTTGAACTCATGGGCCGGTCCGGCAAACGGCTGAAAGCAGCAGAGTATCTTCGCGGTCACTCTGTCCATCCGCCGGTTCAATTTGAGAATTAGATGGAAAACGACCCAAGACGACTTGCATTCAACATTTTATTGAAGTGGCAGTCATCAAAGCACACCCTGGATCATGCCCTGGAAATCCATGCAGATGCATTTTCAGCCCTTTCAAAAAAAGATAAACGCTTATGCAATACACTGATTTTCGGTGTGCTCCGGCATCGGGAATCCCTTGACTGGATCATCCGGGCATTCTCCAACATTGCCATAAACAAAATCAAATTAAAGCCCCTGTACCTGATCCGCCTGGCTCTTTTTCAAATCATCCACCTTGACCGGATTCCCGCCTTTGCCGCGATAAACAGTTCTGTGGAAATCGGCAAAAAAGAATGCGGACGGAAAACTGCCGGGTTTATCAATGCAGTCCTGAGAAAGGCGGAAAAACACCATTCGACCTTACAACTGCCGGAGGCATCAAAAGATCCGGCCGTTTTTATCTCCGTGTCCTGTTCCCTGCCCCTCTGGCTGGCTGAAAAGTGGGTTCTGGCATTTGGCGTCGAACAAACCATTCGTCTGTGCCGGCAGATCAATACCATTCCCATGATTACCCTGAGAGCCAACACTTTGAAAACGGATCGGGCCATTCTTGAAACCCATCTGTCTAAATCGACGGAAGCCATAGCCCCAACAAAATATGCTGAAAACGGGCTTCGGTTTACACATCCGGATATTCCCATTCACGACCTGGAACCGTTTAAAAACGGATGGTTTCAAATCCAGGATGAGGCAGCCCAGCTGGTGACTGAGTTCATGGCTCCCCTTCCGGGAGAAACCGTCCTGGACGCCTGTTCAGGACTGGGAGGAAAAACCGGCCATATCGCCCAGATGATGGGAGACAAAGGGACCCTTGTTGCAGTGGATATTGAATCGCGCAAACTTGAAACCCTGGTAAAGGAAACCCAGAGACTTGGCATCACCATTCTCCAGACCCGGGCAGTGGATCTGATCAAAACGACTGTCAAGGATTTCAAAACCTATTTTGACCGGGTCCTTGTGGACGCACCCTGTACAGGCCTGGGCGTGATGCAGCGCAACCCGGACACAAAATGGAAACGGACAAGCCATGATATCACACGCCTGTCCGGCCGACAGAAAAAAATTCTCAATGCTGCTGCCAACCTTGTAAAACCCGGCGGCCTTCTTGTTTACGCGGTATGTTCATGTGAAACCGAGGAAAATGAAGATGTTATTCATGCTTTTTTAAACAAGAGAAAAGATTTTTCAATTGATAAAGATGTTGATTCTGGTAAATTTTCTGTATTTATGACGGCTGAAGGGTTTTTAAAAACATATCCGCATCCCCATGGCATGGACGGCTTTTTTGCCGCCCGGCTAAAAAGGAAGACAAAATCTTAAGGTGAAATCATTATTCAGATATATTGTCTTGTTTTTTGCAACGTTCTGCATTGCCGGTGCTGGGGCATATTATTCCGTGCGCCTGTATACCCAGAGTGCCGAGGAAATCGTTCTGCCCGAGCTTACCGGAAAAAATATTATTTATGTGCTGGAGACCCTGACCAATCTGGGGCTCAACGCCAGGCTCAGGGATACTCAATACCATGAATCAGTCCCGAGATATTCGGTGATTTCACAGTCCCCTGCTCCGGGAACCACGATCAAAAAAGGC